>CADECO010000331.1:0-6747 GCA_902825905.1 uncultured beta proteobacterium | reverse complement strand
AGGCACGCCCCCGACGAGTGCAGCTACGAGGATCCGGGTCATCGCCTCGCGCGAGATCTCAGCCGAACGCGTACGTTGGCTTGCCAGCAAGAGCCAGACAGCTAGCACAGCCGCGGCGAGACCAGCCAATTTCAGCCCACTAAGCGGTTCATTCAGGAAGACGATCGCCAGTACCGCTGTAACGACGAAGAAGAGCCGAAAAACCGGAACTGCGATGCTTACCGCCCCGCTTTGGAGAACTTTCGAGAAGTTGTAGAAGGCGAAGTAGCCAAACGCTGCGGCCGCCGCACCCCAAAGCGCCGCGGGGTGAGGAACGAGGCTGCCGGAGGTCGCTCCCCAGACCGTGAAGACGAGCCACATCGGGATGGTGCTCGTGAGCATGATCTGATGCGGTGCGATGCCTCTCGATGCCGCGCGCTTGAATATCAAGTCGTTCACACCAAAGGCGATCATCGCGATGATCGCGAACCCGATGGTGTCGAGCATTGCCTCTCCTCTTGGCCCGCCGCATGAGGGCTAGATGGCCCGGCTCGGCGCGTTCTGCTCGCGAGAGGATACGGGCAATCGCCTTACAGGTCACATCGCCATTGACGGCACGGTCGCACCTCACCCCACCTCCAGCGTTGCGCCGGGGCGGTGCCCGCCCGCGCGAGCGTGTGGCGATGCCGAGGTTATGGCAGTTCGAGTGGGGCTTTAGGCCGCGAACTGTTTGAGGGTCTCGCGCCACTTCTACTCGTTCTTCTGCGCGCGAGGCCCGAGTTTTCGCGGGCCTACTCGAACTGACAGAACCGAGGGTAGTCGCGCACAGCGACCATCGTCTTCGCTCGCGCCGGTGGGCACCGCCCCGGCGCGACGCCAGCACGGTCCACCCAAAGGCACTACCCCACGCCCTGCACCCACCGCACCAGCGACGCAGCGTTCATCGCACCCGATTGTCGCGCGATCTCCTTGCCGCCTTTGAACAGGACGATGGTCGGGATGCTGCGGATGCCTAGTTGGGAGGCGATCGCCTGCTCCTCGTCGGTGTTGAGCTTGGCCAAGCGCGCATTGGGCTCGAGCATCTGCGCGGCCTGCTCGAACTGCGGGGCCATCATGCGACACGGCCCGCACCACGGTGCCCAGAAATCCACCACCACCGGCAGATCGGTCTGATTGATCATCGCCGCGAACTTCTCGCCGTTCAGTTCAGCGGGATGGCCAGTGAACAGCGGCTGCTTGCACTTGCCGCAACTCGGCTGCTCGGTGAGACGTTCGCGCGGAAGCCGATTGGTGGTGCCGCAGTGCGGGCAGTTGACGTGAACGGAGTCGGACATGATCGGCTGCGGTATCGGGGTTTGGAAAGCTTGCGGGTTGGTAGGGCCGGGAAGGCTCGGCGGACTTGGGAAGGCTTCAACGAGGGAGGCCTTCAACGACTTGAGTCCGCCGGGCGAAGTGGAAATCGTGGCGCTGCCAGGGCGTTTCAAGAGGCTGATTTGATCCAGCGCAAGATCGCCCGGCCGTGAACGGCTATCTTACTCATGCGGGACTCTTCTCTCCTCCTCCTGCATTCGGCCGGACCCAATCAGCGAAAGCGACGGTGGATCCGGCCTTCTCATTTGCAGACTCGCCGCGCCAAGTCTGCACTGCTCTGAGTGCGGCGGTCATGGCCCATGCTCCTGAGGCGCCCGCCAGCTCACGGGTGCGCCCGCACCCGCTCCAGCGTCAGCACGGCCGACTCCAGCACACCCTTGTCGACCTCGACGAACTCGTAGCGCGCCCGCACGATCGGTTTGTTCACCATCACCAGCGCGGCCAGATCGATCGGTGTGGCGGCCAGCACGCAATCGGCCTCGGTGCGATTGATCGTCTCGCACAGCGCCTCGACCTGCAGATGCGAGTAGCCCATCGCCGGCAGAACGGGGCCGAGGTGCGGATACTGCTTGTAGAGCGCGGCGATTTCCGGCACCGCGAACGGGCGCGGATCGACGATCTCCTTCGCGCCGAGTGCGCGCGCCGCGATGAAGCCGGCACCGTAAGCCATGCCGCCGTGCGTCGTGGTGGGGCCGTCTTCGATCACCAGCACGCGCTTGCCGCGAATCGCCGCCGGGTCGTCCACCGTCACCGGCGAGGCGCCGCGCACGATGCGCGCCTTGCTGTTGAGGGCGAGCGCCGAGGCCCGCGCCTGCTCGACATCGTTCAACGATGCCGAATCGGTCTTGGCGATCACGATGATGTCGGCCATGCGCGCCACCGCCTCGCCCGGATGATGCGTGGTCTCGTGGCCGCCACGCAGCGGATCGAACAAGGCGATGTGCAGGTCGGGCCGCACGAACGGAAAGTCGTTGTTGCCGCCGTCCCAGAGGATCACGTCGGCTTCCGCGCTCGCCTGCTCGACGATACGCGCGTAGTCGATGCCGGCGTACACCACGTTGCCCATCGCCAGATGCGGCTCGTACTCCTCGCGCTCCTCGATCGTGCAGCCTTGCGCGCTCAGATCGGCGCTGGTGGCGAAGCGCTGCACCGCCTCAGTGGCGAGATCACCGTACGGCATGGGATGACGGATCACCGCGACACGCTTGCCATGCTCGCGCAGCATGCGGGCGATCCAGCGCGCAGTCTGCGACTTGCCGCAGCCGGTACGCACCGCCGACACCGCGATCACCGGCACATGCGCGTGCAGCATCGTGCGCGTCGGCCCGAGCAGCGTGAAGTCCGCACCGAGCGCGAGTGCGCGGGACGCGCAATGCATCACGTGCTCGTGCGTGACGTCGCTGTAGGCGAACACCACTTCGTCGATGCGCCGATCGCGCGCCAGCGCTTCCAGCTCCGACTCGGCCACGATCGGGATGCCTTCCGGATAGCGCGCACCGGAGAGGCTCACCGGATAGCGTCGATTGGCGATACCCGGAATCTGCGCCGCGGTGAACGCCAGCACCTCCACGGACGCATCGTCGCGATACACCACGTTGAAGTTGTGAAAGTCGCGCCCTGCCGCGCCCATGATCACTATGCGGCGGCGCGAAGTCTCCTTGGGGGATCTCTGCATGGCGTGTCTCAATGGATTTTTGGCCCCGCTTGTTCGGCGCGCGGCCCGCTCGCCGGACCGAGCCAATCGGCGCCCTCGACTAAGCCTAGGCGGCACACCGCGCCGTGCGTTGACAGTAGTCAAACGCCTGTCCCAAGCGCTTGTCAGACTGGCGCCCGGTTGTCGTTGGCGATCCGCGCCGGTCGCGATCCTTTCCGGACGCGATTCCCCATTCGCCTCCGATCCTGACTGCTGTCCAGGTCGCCCGTCCACGGGAGCGTCCATCGATGTCCGATACGCGCAACACCACGCAATTCATTCGACCATTTAGCGCGCTCGGCCTGGCCGATGTAGCCCTGGTCGGCGGCAAGAACGCTTCGCTCGGCGAGATGGTGGGCGCGCTGCAGTCGGCGGGCGTGCGCGTGCCAAACGGTTTCGCCGTCACCGCGCAGGCCTATCGCCACGTACTCGATCAGGCGAATGCGTGGGCACCGCTGCGTGCAGCGCTGCAGGGTCTGAACGCCGATGACGTCGCCGATCTGGCCCGCCGCGCCGAGCAGGCGCGCCGCATCGTGTACGAAGCGCCGTTGCCAGCAGCGCTGGTCGAGGAAATCCGTGCGGGCTATCGGCAACTGCAACAGCAGTACGGCCAAGGCGTCACGCTCGCGGTGCGCAGCTCTGCGACGGCGGAAGATCTGCCCACCGCCAGCTTCGCCGGCCAGCACGAGAGCTATCTCAACGTGTCGGGTGAGGCAGCACTGCTCGACGCGGTGAAGCGCTGCTTTGCCAGTCTGTTTACCGATCGCGCGATCCGCTACCGCATCGATCACGGCTTCGATCACTTCAAGGTGTTCCAGTCAGTGGGCGTGATGAAGATGGTGCGTGCCGACACTGCATCGAGCGGCGTGATCTTCACGCTCGATACCGAGAGCGGCTTTCGCGACGTGGTGCTGGTGACCGGCAGCTACGGCCTCGGCGAAAACATCGTGCAGGGCACGGTGCAGCCCGACGAGTTCTACGTGTTCAAGCCCACAACCACGAAAGGCGCGCGAGCGGTGTTGCGCCGCTCACTCGGCTCGAAGGAACAGCAACTCGTGCTCGACGGCGCCGGCACTCGCAACGTTGCAACCACCGAGGCCGAGCGCGCGCGCTTCTGCTTGACCGACGACGAGGTGGTCACCCTGGCGCAGTTGGCGATGCACATCGAGGCGCACTACTCGCAGCAAGCAGGCAGCCCGCGGCCGATCGATGCCGAGTGGGCCAAAGACGGCGAAGATGGCCAGCTCTACATCGTGCAGGCGCGTCCGGAGACGGTCGCCTCGCAACGGCCGGTGGGCCAGGTCGAAGTGTTTCGACTCAAGTCGCGGCCAACGGCACTTATCACCGGTCAGGCGATCGGGCAGCGCGTCGCATCAGGTGTGGCGCGCGTCGTGCGTAACACCGCCGAACTGCAGAGCTTTCGCGCCGGCGAGATCCTGGTCGCCGATACCACCAGCCCCGACTGGGGCACGGTGATGCAGGCGTCGCAGGCGATCGTCACCAATCGCGGCGGACGCACCTGCCACGCCGCGATCCTCGCGCGCGAGTTGGGCGTGCCGGCGGTAGTCGGCACCGAGCGCGCAACGGAGACGATCCAGACCGGCGAGACGATCACCGTGTCGTGCGCCGAGGGCGACGTGGGCGCGGTCTATCGCGGTGCCGTGCCGTTCGAAATGACCAAGCTCGACATCACCCGGATCGAGCGCCCGCGCACCAAGGTCATGCTCAACATCGGCAATCCGGGGGTGGCGTTCCGCTCGAGCTTCCTGCCCAACGACGGCGTGGGGCTGGCGCGCATGGAGTTCATCGTCAACGAGTGGATCAAGGTGCATCCGCTGGCGCTGATTCACCCCGAGAAGGTCGACGACGCCGAGGCGCGCCGCTACATCGCGCGCCTGACCGTCAACTATCCCAACGGTGCCGACTTCTTCGTCGAACGGCTCTCGGAAGGGATCGGCACGATCGCCGCCGCCTTCTATCCGAAGCCGGTGATCGTGCGGCTGTCGGATTTCAAGACCAACGAATACGCGCACCTGGTCGGCGGCACGGCGTTCGAGCCGCGCGAGGAAAACCCGATGCTCGGCTTTCGCGGTGCGGCGCGCTACGCGCATCCGGCCTACGTCGAAGGCTTCGAGCTCGAGTGCCGGGCGATCAAGCGCGTGCGCGAGACGATGCGACTGGCCAACGTGATCGTGATGGTGCCGTTCTGCCGCCGGGTCAATGAGGCGGTAAAGGTGATCAGGCAGATGGAGAAGTTCGGCCTGCGCCGCGGCGAGCATGGGCTCGAGCTGTACATGATGTGCGAAATCCCGAACAACGTGATCCTGATCGATCAGTTCGCCGAACACTTCGACGGCTTCTCGATCGGTTCGAACGATCTCACGCAACTTGCGTTGGGCGTCGATCGCGATTCGTCGATCGTGGCGTTCGACTACGACGAACGCGACGAAGGCGTGCTCGCGCTGGTACGCATGGCCATCGAAGGCGCGCACCGGCATCAGCTGCACATCGGCATCTGTGGCCAGGCGCCCTCCGACTACGCCGACTTCGCCGAGTTCCTGGTGCGGTTGGGCATCGATTCGATGAGCCTCAACCCCGACGTTGTCGTGTCGGTGATGGAGCGCGTCGCGGCGCTGGAGCGTACGCTCGGCTCCAAACGCCTCGCGCCGATGCTCGCGTGACGGTGAGCAAGATGAGCCTGGCCACCAAGCCGAATACTGCCACCGCAACGCAGCCCGCGGAGCAATCCGAGAGCGATGCACCTACGGGAGCTACTGCTGCCGACCGTGAAGCCGCGAACCGTGACACTGCCGACGAAAACGCGCGCATCGCCGAGCGGCTGCGCGAAATGTCGAGTCTGCTCGAAGCACAGGGTGCCAATCCGTTTCGCGCCGGTGCGTATCGCAAGGCGGCCGCAACGATCGAGGGACTCGGCGAGAGCGTGCGCGCCATCTTCGATCGCGGCGGCCCGGAAGGTCTCGACGCATTGCCCGGCGTCGGTCGCGGCATCCGCAGCGCGATCGCGGAAATGCTCATCACCGGCCGCTGGAGTCAGCTCGATCGCCTGCGCGGATCGGTCGCGCCCGAAGCGCTCCTGCAAAGCGTGCCGGGCATTGGGCCGGAGCTGGCCAAGCGCATTCACAACACGTTGGGCATCGACAGCCTCGAAGCGCTGGAAGCCGCCGCGCACGATGGCCGGCTCGATGCCATGACCGGGATCGGCCAGCGACGCATCGGCGCGCTACGTGCCAGCCTGCAACGCATGCTCGGGCGGCCACGGCACATCGAGCCCGCGTCACCGCACCGGCATCACCCGCCGGTGGCGATGCTGCTGGATATCGATCGCGAATACCGGGAACGCGCGGTCAGCGGGCAGCTACCGACGATCGCGCCCAAGCGCTTCAATCCGCAAGGCACTGCGTGGCTGCCCGTGCTGCACACCGAGCGCGATGGCTGGCATTGCACGGCGTTGTACTCGAACACGCCGCGCGCTCACGAACTGGGCCGCGCGCACGACTGGGTGGTCATCTACTGCTACGACGATGATCACACCGAGGATCAGCACACGGTAGTGACCGAATCGCGCGGCAGCCTCGCCGGACGACGCGTGGTCCGCGGACGCGAAGCCGCGTGTCGGAGCCACTATGGACACGCGTCGTGAACGCAGCGGTGAACCTGCCCGCATGAGCGTGCATCACTTCCCC
>CADECO010000330.1:2779-6750 GCA_902825905.1 uncultured beta proteobacterium | reverse complement strand
CCATCTGCACCGGATTGGCACCCAGCGCCGTCATCGTGTCGAGAAACAGCGGCGAGCCGACCACGCGCAGCTTCAGGCCCTTCATGTCATCGGGCGAGCGGATCTCGCGCTTGGAGTTGGTCACTTCGCGAAAGCCGTTCTCACCCCAGGCGAGCGGCACCACGCCCTGCTTCTCCAGGATCTTGAAGATCTCCTGGCCCACCGGCCCCTTGGTGAGTGCGTCCATCGCCGAGTAGTCGGGCATCAGGAAGGGCAGCGAAAAAAGATTCAGTTGCTTGATCTGCGGCGACCAGTTGATGGTCGAGCCGATCGCCATGTCGATCACGCCCTGGCGGATCGCGGTGAATTCGCGCGTCTGATCGCCGCCCACCAGCGACACGCCCGGATACATCTTGATGTTGATGCGGCCGTTGGTGCGTTGCTTCACCAGCTCGATCCAGCGCTCGCCGCCCTTGCCCCACGGGAACGCGGTGCCGACGACGGTGGAAAGTTTGTATTCGTCCTTGTATTTCGTTTGCGCGGTGACAGGCGTGACGGTACCGAGCGACAGCGCGACGAGCGCGGCGCTGACGACTTGCAGTGTGGTGCGGCGGGTGATGCGCATGATGGCGGGGACCTCGTGGTGATCGATCAAGACAAAAGAATCGGGGCGCGATGTTAGCAGCCGATCCGGCCCGGGCGTTGATCTGCGGCAAGGGCGCGCGGGCGGCGTCGGTTCCCGGTCAGTAGCCGAGCGAGCGCGGCAGCCATAGCGCCAGTTCCGGCCAGGCGATGACCGCGATCGTCGCCAACAGCATCGCCACGACCAACCACAGGACCCACGGGACCGTCTCTTCCATGCGCACATGCGCGATGCGGCACGAGACCATCAGGTTGACGGCCATCGGCGGGGTGAACTGGCCGACCGCGACCAGCAGGGTCATCACCACGCCGAACCAGACCGGGTCCCACTTGAACGCCTGCACGATCGGCAAGACCAGCGGGATGAAGATCAGGAAGATCGATACGCCGTCGAGAAACATGCCGACGACGATGAGGATCAGTATCAACGCGGCGAGCACGCCGTACTCGCCCATGCCGGATGCGACCACGGCTTTGGTGAGCGGATCGACGATACCCAGCGTGTTGACCGAGTAGGCGAAGATCGAAGCGAGCGCGACCACCATCAGGATCACCGCGGAGAGTTCCGCGGCCTCCTGAAAGATGCCGTACAGATCGCGCCAGCCGATGCTGCGATGGATCACCATGCCGACGAACAGACCGTAGAACACCGCGACTACTGCGGCCTCGGTCGGGGTGAACCAGCCCGCTCGCATGCCGCCCAAAATCAGCACCGGTGCGGCCAGTCCCCAGCTTGCCTCCCGCAGCGACGCCCAGAACGGCGGGCGCGGCTCGTTCGCCTCGGTCTTGCCGAGTCCACGCGCACGCGAGAGCCACACCGCGGCGACCATCAGCGCGAGGCCCGCGAGCACGCCGGGAATCATCCCCGCGGCGAACAGCGCCGGCACCGACGCACCGGGGACCAGCACGCTGTAGACGATGAACGCGATCGACGGCGGAATCAGGATGTCCGTGGCCGCCGCCGCACCGACCACCGATGCGCTGAAGGCCGGCGGATAGCCCGCACGCGCCATCGCCGCGATCATCACGCCGCCCACCGCCGCGGCGTTTGCCGGGCCCGATCCGGAGATGCCGCCCAGCACCATCGCCACCAGAATCGCCACCAGCGGCAGCATGCCCGAGCCGCGCCCCACCAGCGCGATCGCGAAGCGCACCATGCGTTCGGCCACGCCGGAGCGATCGAAGATCGAGCCCACCAGCACGAACATCGGCAGCGCGAGCAGCGGGTACTTGGTGAGCGAGGCGTAGAAATTCTGCGGCGCGGCGAGCAACCCGAAGAACTGCACGTCGAGGTTGGCCGCGGCGATGGCGATGAGCGCGCCCAGTCCGAGCGACACGCCGATCGGCACGCCGGCCAGCATCAGCACGATGAACACTGCGAACAGCGCGATCGCGATCATCGTTGCGGGGCGTGACGGCGCACCAGCACCGCGGCGCGCGCGGCGATCACCAGCGCGAGGACCGGCAGCCAGATCGAGTACCACCACTTCGGCAGGCCGATGCCCGGTGACGATTCCTCGTAGCGAAATTCGTCCCAGGCCATGCGCATGCCCAGTACCGCGAGGATCAGGAACATCACCATCACCCCGATCGCCGCGAACCGCGCCAGCCGCCGGCGACGCTCGTCGCTGCCGCCCTCGGCGATCGTCTCGATGCGGATGTGCCGCTCGCGCGCAAAGGCGGAACTCGCTGCGAGCAACGTCATCACGAACATCAATACGCCGGAGATCTCTTCGGTCCAGGCGATCGATTCGTCGGTGAAGTAGCGGATCAGGACGTTGGCGAGCGTGATGAAGCACAGCGCCGCCATCGCGAGCACCGCGATGCGGTCTTCGAACAGACGCGGAGCGGACATGCCGGAAAAGTTTCTTCTAGGCGACCGGGCGCTTCGCCGCGACCAGCGCTCGCGCCGCCGCCACGATCTGCCCGGCCGACACGCGCGCGGCGTCTTCGAGCTGCTGCGAGTAGCCGACCGGAATGCGCTGACCGCCGACGCGCTTCACCGGGATGGCCAGTGCTTCGGCAACGGTGGCGGCGATCTCGGCGCCGAAGCCGGCGACCTGCACCGCCTCGTGGACGACGAGCAGGCGTCCGGTGCGCGCGGCCGAGGCGAGCACCGCATCGCGATCCCACGGCCATAGCGTGCGCAGATCGATCACTTCGGCATCGATGCCCGCACGCGCGAGCTGCTCGGCTGCTTCCAGCGACCAGTGCAGGGCACGCGACCACGTGACGATAGTGAGGTCGCGCCCCGGGCGTGCCGTGCGCGCTACGCCCAGGCGTGCGTCGCCGTGCGGATCGACCTCGCCCGACAACCCCCACAGCTCCTTGTGCTCCATGTAGATCACCGGATCGCCGCAGGCGAGCGCCGCCGAGAGCAGCGCATAGTTGTCTTGCGGCGTCGCGGGCGTGACCACGACCAGACCGGGAATGTGCGCGAACCACGCTTCGAGCGATTGCGAATGCTGCGCGGCCGAGGCGCCCCAGATGCCGATCGGCAACCGCGCCACGAGCGGTACGCGGCCCTGGCCGCCGAACATGTAGCGCGCCTTGGCCGCTTGATTGACCAGCTCATCGATCGCGCACAACGCGAAATCGACCACGCGCATCTCGACCACCGGGCGCATGCCGGCAAGCGCCATGCCCACCGCGGCGCCGACGATGGTCGATTCCGAAATCGGCGTATCGATCACACGTGCTGCGCCGAATGCCTGCGGCAGGCCCTTGTACTGGCCGAACACGCCGCCGCGACCGATGTCTTCACCGAGCGCGACGACGCGTTCATCGGCACGCATTGCCGCACCGAGCGCTGCTGCGGCTGCTTCGGCGTAGGTCATGCGCACGGGCGTGGGCGCGGCGGGTGCAGTACTCATCTCAGTGCCAACGGCCCTGGCCGATGTCTTGAATGTCGGTGTAGGCGAGTGCGGCTTCGGGCCATGGTGCCGATTCGGCCGCGCGCGTGGCCGCCGCGACTTCATCGTGCGCGGCCTGCACGATCGCATCGAGCTTGGTCGCGGCGACGCCTGCGGTAAGCAGGCGCGAACGCGCCAGCGCGATCGCATCGTGTTCGGCGGCGCGCGCCACTTCGTCAGCACTGCGGTACGACGCCGGGTCGACCGAGACGTGACCCTTCAATCGATAGGTGACCGCGTGCAGCAGTCGCGGTCCTCCGCCCGCGCGGACCGCCGCCACGAGCTCGTGCACCGCTGCGTCGATCGCGATCACGTCGTTGCCGTCGCAGCGGATCGCCGGAATGCCGATCGCCTGCGCCCGCGCTGCGGCCCCGTCGCCACCGGTCATCGCCTCGGTAGCGGTGGTGGCGGAGTAGCGGTTGTCTTCGCACACGAACA
>CADECO010000330.1:0-2679 GCA_902825905.1 uncultured beta proteobacterium | reverse complement strand
GTCATCGCCTCGGTAGCGGTGGTGGCGGAGTAGCGGTTGTCTTCGCACACGAACAGCACCGGCAGCGCGAAGATCTTCGCCCAGTTGAGTCCTTCGAGAAACGGTCCGCGATTGATCGCGCCGTCGCCGAAGAAGCAGCCGACGATCGTGTCGCGTCGCTGCAACTTCGCCGCGTGCGCCGCACCCACCGCGATCGGAATGCCGGCGCCGACCACGCCGTTGGCACCGAGCATGCCCACCGAAAAATCGGCGATGTGCATCGAGCCGCCCTTGCCTTGATTGAAGCCGGTCGCGCGCCCGTACAGCTCGCACATCATCTTGGTGACGTCGGCGCCCTTGGCAATCGTGTGGCCGTGACCGCGATGGGTGGAGGTGATCGCATCGTCGCGTCGCAGGTTCGCGCACACACCGGCGGGTACCGCTTCCTGTCCGGTCGACAGATGCAGCGGACCGCGCACATAGGCGGGCTTGCCCGAGAGCGATTGACCGAGCACCGCGACGCCGCCCTGACTGGCGATCTCGGCGGCGGCCTCGAACGCACGGATGCGCAGCATCGTCGAATACAGCCCGATCAGACGTTCGACGTCGATCGGCCGGGATGATGAATGCGAAGCGGAATCAGCGGACACGGCAACCACGGCGGGCAGATCGCGCAGCGAGCAGCGGGGCGAGCGCCGCGCGCGGAATATGAGAACCGGATGACTGGAAACCTGACGACTGTCGGATCGAACGGCGCACCCCGAACGAAGGTGCGCAGTCTATCCGATCAACCGCGACCGGCGGCGCCCTTCAACGCAGCTTGTCGCGCTGATGATTCGGCACGAGCTGGCGTTCGCCCAGCACCTTGATCGCCGCATCGTCGCTGGCCAGGCATGCCTTGCGCAGCGCCAGCAACGCGCGGCCGGCTGCCGTCTCACCCCAGAACCAGCTGCCCAGTTGTACGTCGCTCACCTGTCCGGGCTTCGCGGTCGCGGCTTCGTAGTGGAACGCGCGCAGATCGTCGCTCGCACGCTTCAGCACCTGCGCCATCGGCACGCCCGGCTGCGGGCTGGGCGTCGACAGGTCGCCGGCGAACTGCATCAGCAACGCCGGAATCCGCGTGATCTCGATGCCGGAGATGCCCACGGTGGTACGCCCGCGCGTGCGCACGATTTCGTCGTACCACGGACGCAGGCGCGCGATCTCGTCCTCCAGCGCTGTGCGAAGTTGATCGAACGCGGTGCCACTCGCGGGCGGTGCGGGCAGACTGATCGGGCAGGTCCAACCTTCCAGGTCGGCCGGACCGCCGGGGGCCTGCTCGGGAAAATCCACCAGCACCGGACCGGACGGCGACTTGAACAGTTCGAGCAACGCACCGAGCACGCGCCGTTGAAACGCCGGCTCGTTGGGCGTACCGAGCGGGCGGCCCAGTTCGAACGGCACAGCCAGCGCGCGTGGCGGACGCATCCGCTCGACGTGCTGGCGGATCAGCCCGATCAGCGCGGTGGGCAGGCCATCGCGTTCGAGATAGTGGGCGAGCGCGCTCACGGCGCGCGTGCAAAGCGGTCAGACGCCAATCAGCAGCACCGCATCGACACCGTCGCCCTTGAGCACGCCGGCAAGTTCGCGCGCGCTCGCTTCCATCGCCGCGGGCGGGGTCGCGCCCATGAACGAGTAGTGATACGTCGCCGCCGATCCCACCTCGCCTTGCGTCACCAGCTCGCGCAGCCGCTCGATCGGAAACACGATGTTGACGTCGTGCTGAAAGCCGATGCGATCGAAGTTGGTGGAAACGTGGCTCATGCGCAGCTCGCGCGGATCGATGCCGTCGGGAATGATGCGGTAGTCGCCCGCACCGCCGCGGAACGGCGTGTCGTCGGCGCGATGCAGGCCGGCGGTCGAGACGATCGCAACTTTGCTTCGTCTGATCTCGGGCGCGGTCGCCCACGGCGTTTCGACGAACGCGGGCAACTCCTGATTGACGAGCGTGTCGCGCACGTCGGCGGGCATTTCAGCGAGATAAACCATTGGCGGTGGTACTCCGGTTGCGCTGCTGTGGTGGTCAAGCGATCGAGGCGCGGTGCATCGCGCGCCGGGTTGCATATTCCCGCGGTGCTGTCTATTTGCTATTCGGCCTTCGCCCCCGACAACTCCACCGCGCGCTTGAACTTGGCCATCTCGCGCTGGTGCAGTGCCGCGGTTTCTGACGGACCGGCGCCCGACACCGTCGCGCCGATTTCGGCGAGCCTGGCGCGCGCACCGGCGTCGTCCAGCGCGCGCTTGGTCTCGGCCGCCATGCGCTCGACGACCGGTGCGGGCGTGCCGGTCGGTGCGAACACGATGATCCACGCGGTCGCATCGAATCCCGGTACTGCTTCGGCCACGGCCGGAACGTTGGGCAATGTCGCCGCGCGCGCCGATGACGTGACTGCGATCGGGCGGATCGTCCCGGCCTTCAGATGCGCCGGCAGCGACGGCAGGCCTTCCACTCCCATCTGCACATCGCCTGCAATCACGGCTTGAATCGCCGGCGACCCACCGCGATAGGGCACGTGCACCAGATCGAGCTTGGCGTCGGCCTTGATCAGCTCCATCACCAGGTGCGAGGTCGAGCCTTGTCCCGAGGAGGCGAAGTTGAGCTTGCCGGGACGCTCTTTGGCGTAAGCGATCAATTCCTGCAGGCTATTGACCGGCAGCTTC
>CADECO010000329.1:1748-6762 GCA_902825905.1 uncultured beta proteobacterium | reverse complement strand
TCGCGGCGCGCTCGCCGGCGCCACCGATGATCGTCGTGTTGTCCTTGTCGATCTCCACGCGCTTGGCCCGACCCAGCGCCTCGAGGCCGGCCTTCTCCAGCGTGAGCCCGACCTCCTCGGCGATCACGCGTCCATCGGTGAGCACCGCGATGTCCTCGAGCATCGCCTTGCGCCGATCGCCGAATCCGGGTGCCTTGACCGCACACGTCTTCAACACACCGCGCAACGAGTTCACCACCAGCGTCGCAAGCGCCTCGCCCTCGACCTCTTCGGCGATCACCAAGAGTGGCTTGCCGGCCTTCGCCACCCGTTCGAGCAGCGGCAGCATTTCGGCGATGTTGGCGATCTTCTTGTCGTGGATCAACACGAACGGATCCTCGAGCACCGCACGCTGCTTGTCGGGCACATTGATGAAGTAAGGCGAGAGGTAGCCGCGATCGAACTGCATGCCCTCGACGACCTCGAGTTCGCTCGACAGCCCCGAGCCGTCCTCGACGGTGATGACGCCGTCCTTGCCGACCTTCTCCATCGCGTTGGCGATCAGCTCGCCGATCGTGGTGTCCGAGTTGGCCGAGATGGTGGCGACCTGTTCGATGGCGGTGCGCGCGCTGCACGGCTTGGCCAGTTCCTTCAACCGGCCGAGCACCGCCTCGACCGCCTTGTCGATGCCGCGCTTGAGATCCATCGGATTCATACCGGCCGCGACGTACTTCATGCCTTCGACGACGATGCCGTGCGCGAGCAGCGTCGCGGTGGTGGTGCCGTCGCCGGCCACATCGGAGGTCTTGGCTGCGACCTCGCGAACCATCTGCGCCCCCATGTTCTCGAACGGGTCTTCCAGTTCGATCTCCTTGGCGACGACCACGCCCGAGTTGATCACGATCGGTGATCCGAACGAGCGCTCCAGAATCACCGTGCGCGCCTTCGGGCCCAGCGTCACCTTCACCGCGTTGGCGAGTGCGGTCACACCCTTGACGATGCGATGGTGCACGTCTTCGCCGAACAGAATCTGCTTTGCCGTCATGGTCAGCCTCGATTCGCAACCTTGCGTGAATATCGTGGACGTAGCGGGCAATGTAGGGGACGCGCTCTCGCCAGTGTTGACAGCGGTCAAACACCACGGGCCGCTGACCCGCACGTCAGACAGACCGACCGACTGTGGCGCAGCCGGCATCGCGCTTGACCCGCATCAATCTGACCGTCGCGGATTGGCCGAGGATCTGCGCCATTGAAATTCGCACCAGCAAAACCTACGCCACTGCAGCAGGCGTCGAAGCAGACGTCCGCTCGCGAATCGATACGATGAAGAAAGCGCTGATCGCGTTCTACTCACGGACCGGCCGCACGCGTCAGGTGGCGCACGCGATCAGTCGTCGTTGCGACGCGCACCTCGAAGACATTCAACTCGCGCACGAACCCAACGGCTGGCGCGGCTATCTGTATTCGGCGTTGAGCGCGATCCGCCAACGCACGCCGGCACTGGGTCCGCTCGAACACGCGGTGGGCGACTACGATCTGGTCATCGTCGGTACGCCAATCTGGGCCTTCCACGTGTGCAGCCCGGTGCGCAGCTATCTGGTCCGGGTGCACGACTCGCTGCGCGACATCGCCAACGTTGCGTTCTTCTGCACCATGGGTGGCGCTGGAGCCGAGCGTGTGTTCGGCGAGTTGCGCACGCTTACCGGGCACACGCCGATCGCCACGCTGGCGCTGAACGAACGCGAGGTCGATGCCAATCAGTACTCGGCCAGAGTTGCACAGTTCGCCGAGCAACTGGCCGGGCGCGGCAGCCCGTCGCTCACGCCTGCGCAACGTCACGCGATCTTGCGAACTATCAAATGACCAGGACGACGCGTCCGTAAGCTGAGTTGGGCAGTCCACGACGGGCAGCCCAACAACGGATCAAGCGGAGGCGCTGGATGTACAAGAGCATTCTCGTTGCGACCGACGGATCGAAGCTTTCCAACAAGGCGATCAAGGCGGCGGTGGATATGGCGAAATCAGTCGGCGCCAGGATCGTCGGGTTCTACGCCAAGCCGGAATATCCGGGATCGGTCTATGCCGAAGGGGCCAGCCTTTCCACGTACGGCTCGCGCAGCAAATTCAACAAGGAGCAGGACGACCAGGCGAATTCCGTTCTGCAGGGCGTGGTCGATGCAGCCAACAAGGCGGGCGTGGCGGTCGAGACCGTGTCGGTCAACGACAACGTTCCGTTCGAAGCGATCATCAGCGCGGCCAACAAGCGCAAGTGCGATCTGATCGTCATGGCTTCGCACGGACGGCGCGGCATCTCCGGGCTGCTGCTCGGCAGCGAGACACAGAAGGTGCTGACGCACTCCAAGTTGCCGGTGCTGGTCGTGCGCTGAACGCGCACTCCCTCGGACAGGCAACGCAGGCGCGCCCGTGCGCGGCGGTTCAGGCCATGAACGCCGATGACCCGCCTCGCGTCGATGCTTCGCCCGTGTTCAGCGTACGCGGGCTCAGCAAGGTCTATCGCCTTGGCGAAGTGGAAGTGCGCGCGCTCGACGGCGTCGATCTCGATCTCTACGCGGGCGAGTTCGTCGTGTTGCTGGGAGCCTCGGGCAGCGGCAAATCGACGCTGGTGAACATTCTCGGCGGGCTCGACACACCGAGTGCCGGCACGGTGCAGTACCGGGATCACGATCTCACCGGCGCCGACGACGAGGCGCTCACTACGTTCCGCCGCGAGCACGTGGGCTTCGTGTTCCAGTTCTACAACCTGATCCCGAGCCTCACCGCGCTGGAAAACGTCGCGCTCGTAACAGAGATCGCCGACGATCCGCTCGAACCCGAGGAGGCGCTGCGTCTGGTCGGTCTGCACGATCGCATGCACCACTTTCCATCGCAGCTCTCCGGCGGCGAGCAGCAGCGCATTGCGATTGCGCGGGCCATCGCCAAGCAGCCCGACGTGCTCCTGTGCGACGAACCGACCGGTGCGCTGGATTTCGCCACCGGCAAGGTCGTGCTCGAGGTGCTCGACGCGGTGAACCGCACGCTCGGCACCACCACGATCGTGATCACGCACAACGCGGCGATCGCCCGAATGGCTCATCGCGTCGTGCGCATCTCCAGCGGCCGCATCAGCAGCATCGAGCGCAACGCCGAGCGCGCGGCGCCGGGCGATCTCGAATGGTGAGATCCGCGGTGAACGCATGAATGTGCTCGACCGCAAGCTGCTGCGCGACGCGTGGCGCATGCGCGGGCACCTGGGCGCCGTCGCGCTGGTCACGATGTGCGGCATCGCCACCTTCGTGACGATGACCGGCAGCTATGAAGCGCTGCGCGATGCGCGCGACCGCTACTACCGTGACTATCGCTTTGCTGACGTCTTCGCCAGCGCGAAACGTGCCCCGCGCGAGTTGTTGCCACGAATCGAGTCCCTGCCCGGCGTAGCGGTCGCCGAGGACCGGCTCGTCACCGCGGTCACGCTCGAAGTCGAAGGCTTTGCCGAGCCGGCGAGCGCGCTGGTGGTGTCGGTGCCGGACAAGCACCGTCCGCGGCTGAACGATGTGCACGTCGTCAGCGGCCGATACCTCGAGCCCGACGCCAAGGACGAAGTGCTGGTGGGCCAAGGGTTCGCGACCGCGCATCGGCTGCATCCCGGGGGGTCGATCGCCGCAGTCATCAACGGGCGCTGGCAACGCCTGCACATCGCAGGCATCGCCACCGGCCCGGAATTCGTATTCCTGCCCTCGGGCGCGGCGATGTTTCCGGACAACAAGCGCTACGGCGTGCTGTGGATGAGTCGCGGCGCGCTCGAAGACCGGCTCGACATGAAATCGGCATTCAACTCCGTGACATTGCGACTGGCGCCGGGTGCCTCGCTGCGGTCGGTGATCGAACCGCTCGATGCGATGCTCGAACGCTTCGGCGCGGTCGGGGCGCGTGGTCGTGGCGATCACTTTTCCCACCAGATGCTCGACGGCGAGCTGAAGCAGGACCGGGTCACCGGCACCATCATTCCGGCGATCTTCCTGGGCGTCACCGCGTTCCTGCTCAACAACGTACTCGCACGACTCATCGCGTTGCAGCGGGCCCAGATCGGCGTGCTCAAGTCATTCGGCTATGCGCGCGCCGCGCTCGCCTGGCACTTCGTAAAGCTCGCCTTGCTGCCGGTGGGTCTGGGCACGCTCGCGGGCATCGCGCTGGGTGCCTGGTTGGGCGACGGACTGACGGCGATCTACCAGCGGCACTTCCACTTTCCCGCTCTCGCGTTCACGCTGACACCGGCCACGATCCTGGGTTCGATCGTCACGGCCCTGGCGACTTCGCTGTTAGGGACGCTTCCCGCCGTACGACGCGCCCTCTCCCTGCCACCGGCGGAAGCGATGCGCCCGCCTGCCCCGCCACGCTTCGGCCGGCTGCTCTTGGAGCGTCTGGGCATCGCGCACTGGATCGGTCCGACGCCGCGGATGATCCTGCGCAATCTGGAGCGCCGCCCGCTGCGTGCCGCTGCCTCGATCCTGGCGATGGCACTGGCCTGCGCGCTGATGGTGGTCGGCCAGTTCGGACTGGATTCGATCGACGAGACCGTGCGCGTGCAGTTTCGTGCTGCGCGTCGCGACGACGTACGCCTGGCGTTTGCCGAGCCACGCGGAGAGGACATCCGCGACACGCTCGCACACCTGCCCGGCGTGCTATTGGCCGCACCGTTCCGTGTGGTGGCGGTGCGTTTGCGCAACGAACACCGGCGCAAGGAGATCGCGCTGTTCGGTCTGCCGGCGAAGGCCGAACTGCAGCGCGTGCTCGACATCGATGGACGCACCGTCTCCGTCCCGCCCGACGGACTGCTGCTGGGCGCGAGCCTGGCACGCACCCTCGGGGCCGAACGCGGCATGGCAATCGAGGTCGAGTTCAAGGAAGGACGACGCCTCACCCGCAGCGTCAACGTCGTGGCGCTGGTCGAGGAGCCTATCGGACAGTTCGCTTACATGGATCTGCACGCGCTGGCGCGCTGGATGGACGAAGGCCCGCGCTACAGCGACGCCTATCT
>CADECO010000329.1:0-1648 GCA_902825905.1 uncultured beta proteobacterium | reverse complement strand
TGCACGCGCTGGCGCGCTGGATGGACGAAGGCCCGCGCTACAGCGACGCCTATCTGCGCGTCGATCCGCGCCAGCTCGACCGCCTCTATACCGAGCTGCGCAAGCTGCCGGCGGTATCGAGCGTGGCATTGCGCGAGGCGACGCTGCGCAGCTTTCTGGACACCATCGGCGAGAACCTGCTGATCTCGATGACGATCCTCATCGGTTTCGCCGGCACGATCGTCGCCGGCGTGGTCTACAACGGCGCACGCATCGCCCTCTCGGAGCACGCCACCACCTTCGCAAGCCTGCGGATTCTCGGCTTTCGCCAGCGCGAGGTGACCGCCATGCTGTTGGGCGAACAGGTCGCGCTCACGTTCCTTGCGATACCCCTCGGCCTGCTGATCGGCTATGGCTTGTGCGCGTTGATCTCGGTGCTGCTGCAGACCGAGCTCTATCGCGTGCCGCTCGTCGTCAGCACGCGTACCTACGCCTGGTCCGGCGGTGCGATCGTGCTCGCGGCAGCGCTCTCCGCCGTGATCGTGGCGTTGCGCGCACGCCGACTGGACCTCATCGCCGTGCTCAAGACACGGGAGTAACAACGTGCCCGATAACACCTCGCTCCCCAACGCTTCGACCACTCAACACCATCGCACCCGACGCCGCAATTCACGCCTGCTGCGATATGCGGGCCTGACCGGATTGCTGCTGCTGATCGTGATCGCATCGTGGTACGTGTTCGCGCCGCGTCCGATCGTGATCGAAGCCGCGCTCGTCACGCGCGGACGCATGGAAGTTACGATCGACCAGCAAGGCGAAGTGCGCGTCCACGATCGCTACACCGTCGCCGCGCCGGTCGCCGGCCGGCTGCTTCGGGTGGAACTACACGAAGGCGACGATGTGCGGGCCGATACCGTGGTGGCGGAACTCGAAGTCGCGCCAGTCGATCCGCGCGCGCGCCAGGAGACCATCGCGCGACTGACGGCGGCCAAGGCCCTGGTGCAGGAGGCCGATCAACGCGTTGCCCAGGCCGAAGCGGAACTCGAACAGGCGCGCCGCGAACTGCAGCGCATGGAACGCCTCGTCGCTGAGAACTTCGTGTCGAAGGATGCCGCGGAGAAGGCTCGCACTACACAACGCACCACTCAGGCCGCGCTGCAGGCGGCACGCTCGCGTGCGAGCGCTGCTCGCTCCGAGGAGCAGGCTGTTGCCACCGCACTGCTCGCACCGCTTGCCAATGGGCAAACCAGGTCGCGGCGCATGCAACTGCGCGCGCCGGCGACCGCGAAGGTGCTGCGCGTGCTCGAGAAAAGCGAGCGCACGGTGGCAGCCGGCACACCGATCGTGCTGCTGGGCGATGCGACGCAGTTCGAGATCGTCGCCGACGTGCTCTCGACCGACGCAGTCAAAATTCGCAGCGGCATGCCGGCATACATCGAGCAATGGGGCGGGCCGGCGAGCCTGCGGGCCCGCGTCCGCACCGTCGAACCCTATGCGTTCACCAAAGTATCGTCGCTCGGCATCGAAGAGAAGCGTGTGAACGTGGTGTTCGATCCGATCGATCAGCTCGGTCCGTTGGGCGATGGCTATCGAGTCGAGACGCGCACGGTGATCTGGGCCGCGGAGGATGCGATCAAGCTCCCCTCGAGTGCCCTGTTCCGCGCCGGGG
>CADECO010000328.1:0-6784 GCA_902825905.1 uncultured beta proteobacterium | reverse complement strand
AGCGCACCTCTCGTTACGGGCAGGGCAGCGGCACGATCTGGTCCTCGCGGGCAACACCGTAAGCAGCGTCGCGCCGCGTGCTCGCGTCGACGAGTTTCTCGCCATTACGCGATCGTTCTGGCAAGAATGGCTCGCGTACTGTCGCTACGGCGGCCGCTATGTGGAAGCGGTCAAGCGGAGCGCGCTCGTCTTGAAGGCCATGACCTACGCGCCAACCGGGGCGCTCGTGGCCGCGCTCACGACCTCGCTGCCCGAGGAGATCGGTGGGGAACGCAATTGGGACTATCGCTTCACGTGGCTCCGCGACGGCAGCTTGATGCTCTATGCGCTCGCCGCGCTGGGCTACAGCGGCGAGGCGCGAAGCTACCACCGGTTTCTCGCGACTGCGTGCAGTCAGACGCTGCCGCACGTGCGCATCATGTACGGCATCGATCATTCGCACAGCCTCGAAGAGCATGTGCTCGATCACCTCGAGGGCTACGAAGGCAGCCGGCCGGTGCGCATCGGCAACGGCGCCTACCTCCAGCGGCAGATCGACGTGTATGGCGAAACGCTCGATCTGGCGCTGCTCTACCAAACGCTGGGCGAAAAGCTGAGCGTGCAGTATCGCCGCCTGCTGCGCACCTTCGCCGAGTTCGTCGCCGAGCATTGGCAGGATCCGGATCAGGGACTGTGGGAGATGCGCGGACCACCGCGCCATCACGTGCACGGCAAGCTGATGAGCTGGGTGGCGATGGACCGTGCCGCGCGCCTGTTCGAGGATCCGCAGCGATGGCAGCAGCTCGCAGCCACCATTCGGGCGGACATCGAGCGCAACGCGATCGATCCGGCCGGCGGCTACCTCCGACAGGCCTACGACGGTGTCGTGGATGCGGCCGTGGTGCTCGCCCCGATGCTCGCGTTCCCGCTCGAACAGACGACACTCGAGCGCACGATCGATACCGTCGAGCGAACACTCGGCCAGGGCGATTTCGTCGTGCGGTACCGCGGTGAAGACGGCCTCTCGGGCGAGGAAGGCGCGTTCCTCATCTGTAGCTTCTGGCTCATCGACGCCAAACTCGCCGCCGGACGCATCGATCAGGCGCGCGCGCACTTCGAGCGCCTGTTGGGTTACGCGAATGACGTGGGGCTCTATGCCGAGGAGGTCGATGCCGCAAGCGGCGCGTTCCTTGGCAACTTTCCGCAGGCGTTCACGCACCTTGCCTTGGTAAACAGCGCAGTCAATCTCGATCTTTACGAGCGATTCGGTGCGGCGGGACTGAGCGGCTCGCACGCCGATCGTGCCAAGCGCTCGGTGATCGCGACGTTCGGCTGGCGCGGTATCGCCGCGTCCATCCGCTTCTCCGGCGCGCGCGCGCGGCTGCGCTCATCGGACGAATCGAAGCTTGCGTGACCATAATCCTAGATGGAGCGGGCGGGCGAAGCGTCTCCCCAGTTTGGTCGAGGGACCCCGCTTGCACCCGATCCTGTTCCTTGGCGTGCCGATCTCTCATGCCAAGTTGATTACTCTCTCCGCCGCGCGTACCACGAACAGCCGCTCGCCCCATACTTCAGCGGTCGTTCCCGACCCGAAGCGGATAATGGTGCGATACGGCGTTAGATGTTGGGCTTGTACTCGCGCTTGTATTCGAAGGAGAAACGAGTGCCCCGGGTTGTGCGGCTGGATCCCGAGCTGGAAGCGGCTTTGCGAGGTTTGAGTGCCGGGGAAGGCGTTTCTCAGGCCGAGCTCGTCCGTCGCCTCGTCCGCGAGCGGCTTTCACGGCGGTCAAAGCCAAGATTAACCTATGAAATCGCTGAGTCGCTCGGTGTAATCGGTATCGACACCGATCGTCGGCGCGACGTTGCTGCCAACCATTCGAAGCACCTCAAAGAGATTCTGCGTGCCAGGCGTTCTGCTTGACACGAGTCACCGTGACCATTCGTCGAGAGTTCATGCGGCGCGGCGCCGTGGGTGTCCCTGATGTGCGCTGAGCGACGGAGCTTGCGAAAGAGTGCTTCGGTCTGGCGGTAGATCTCGTCGTCGGAGCGTGCGATGTCGATCGGATCGCCGGACGTTGCCCGAGATTACGGTCGCGCTCGTAGGGCCCACGGGGGGCCAGGTCGGATCCGATCCGTGTCCGCCGGCTGGCACGCCTCGCACATGCAACTCGCTGCGGTGCGGCGTTCGTGGGGTTCGTGCCGGAAGCGGCCGGGCGGGAAACAGGCGCAGCCGCCGCTCCAAATTCGATCCGAGCGCGCGTCTGTCGCAGGCGAGAACTACCGCACGCGCTATGCCATCGGTCGCTGCAACTTCGATCGGCGCAACCGATACCCCTGATGAGCAACATGGATTCGGGCGTTGCGCATTGAACGCTCAGACACGTCGATGGGCGGTTGATTAAGAGGCATCAGTAGGCCCCGCCGTCGACCTCGACCACGCCACGAAGAATCGGCTTGGCGACCTGAGTGACATCGGCCCAGCGCTACAGCTCGACAAGCGGATCCTCGAGCTCATTGCGGAGCTTGGATGATTCTCGGCTACCCATCTTTCAGGAGAAGATTATGGCGTTCTATGACTGGAGCGAGCGGTTGTCGGTCGGTATCGATTCGATCGATCGCCAGCACAAAGTGCTCATCGGCTACATCAACACGCTGGCTGACGGTGTGGCGAACGGGACGATCAACACAATTGTCGGCAAGGTGCTAAACAACCTGATCACCTACACCAAGAGCCACTTCATGTACGAGGAGATGTTGCTCGACAGCTGTGGCTACAGTGACATCGTCGAGCACAAGCGCCATCACACCAACCTTGTGGGCAAGGTGGACGATTTCTACGCACGCTTCAAGCGCGGCGAGACGATTCCCGGGACCGAGCTGCTCGAGTTCCTCAAGGACTGGCTCAATCATCATATCCTCAAGGACGACATCGCCTATTCGAAGACCCTGATTGCCAAAGGGGTGTCGTAGGCAAAACCGGCGAAGAGGGGCGCTGATCGCCAGTGCTCACGCGCCCTAGCCTGGTGTGTGCCGTCCGTCTCAACCCTCTCCTGAAACGGATGAGGTCGAGCAACAGTGAGCGGCGCAGTGCCCTCCAAGTCGGTGGCCGACAGTTCGTGGCTAGCGCGCGCACGAGAAGATGTGTTCGTATCCGAAATAGATCAGGTCGCCGGGCTTAACGCCGTGGAACGTGAGTTCATCGTGGCCGGTGAAGCCGGTAACGATGCCCATGTAGTTGCGATCGACCACCGTATCGACAGTGGCGTAAATTCGAACGGTTCCCACACGCAGCATGATTTGTTCGCCAACGCGAGGATCCGAATAGTCCATCTGGGGGGACCTTGCCGGCTGAGTGCTTGAATAGAGCGGTTGCGGCAAGCTCTTCGGGCGAAGCTCGAACGCGATTGCGTGCACGGGTGTTGACCTGTTCGAAAGTTGCCGTCGGGCTTGAGCTTGAGCGCCATCGGACTCAATAGACGTCGGTATTGGATCAAGCGCATCGCAGGTAGGCAAGCGAGAAAACGGAGCACGGATTCGTAGGATGCGCTCCTTGGGTGGACGCAGGCGCATCGCCCGTTTTTCTAAGGCCGCCCACAATACGCTCGCAGAGCGTTGGTTTCCGCATTTGAGCTCGCCGTGGCTATGTAGGCGTCGTTGGACACCCTGCGTCGCGCCACACGCGTGCGAGCGTCCTTGTGGTCTGCTGAGTGATGCGCAACGCCAAGGCGGTTTGCTTCGACTTGGCGAACACGTTACCGGCCAGGGTGCCCGAGCACGCGTACCGGGCTAGCGGTTTTTCGGCCAGGCCAATGAGGTCATGCAATGGCATCCTCGACCGGAAACACCGCCGCTTGAGCGCGCCGCCCTACCGCCCCCTCCCCCAGAACCCTCGCATCGCCTTCATCCGGCGGCGGTCCTCGCTGGTCACGTATACGGTGGTCGTGTTGAGCGATGCGTGGCCGAGATTCTGTTGCACGACATCGAGCGGCGTCCCGGCGGCGACCGCATGGGTGCCATGGGTATGGCGCAGCCAGTGTGTACTGGCACGCGCAAAGCGAGCCGCGCTCTTGGGATCGCGGGTCGTGAGCACGGCGGCGCAGCGGTTGAAGAAGGCCTTGATCTGATCAGCCAGCGTCGCCGCCGTGATCCCCTGCGCGGGATCCCTTGGCATCGACACGTGCGCGGCCCATGGCGCGCGCTCCAGCGCGTCGGGCGCACGGCCAAGCAGGTGCGCGTCGCGATTGCGCGGATGCTCCGGGTCGACATCGAGCCCGCGCTCCAACAGGGATTTAGATAGCTCACTCACGACCGCAAACGACACCGGCACGGTGCGCGCCTTGTCGCCCTTGCCGATGACGTGCAGCAGCCAGCCTTCGACCAGCTCGTCATCACCCGCTTCGGGTGGATAGGCCACGAACGACAGATCGGCGAGCTTGACCGCGACCACCTCCGAGAGCCGCAATCCGGTGTCGTACAAGAAGTGAAGCGCCAGGCGCAATCGCTGATTGGCTCCGGTGTCGACCAGCAGGGTGAGTTGGTCTTCGACGAACGCCCATTGCGCAGCGGTGAAGCTGCGCCCGGCGTTCAACCTCGGCGTGGTGGACTTGGCCGGCGCCACCCCATTCCAGGGATTGCCGACCAGATAGCCTTGATCGACCAGGAACTTGTAGAGCACCTTCAACACCACCAGGGCCTGTCGCTGCGCAACGCTCGAGAGCGGACCTTCGAAAGGACGCCAGAGCGGACTCCAGCGTGCACGAGCGCGCGTCCCGCACCAGCGCTCGCGCGGATGCGGATCGGCCAGGAAATCGCGATAGGCGACGCAGTCCTCCAGGCTCATCGAGGACAGCGGCTTGCGCTGCTCCAGAATCGCCCACAGCAGAAACCGCTCGACTTCCTTGCGATAGGCACGTTTGGTGTGGGCCGAGCGCTTGGCCGCAAGCCAGGCTTGCAAGGCGTCATAGTCGTTGTTGGCCCGCAGCAGGCAACGTACCCGGTCGGCGCGAAACCGACCATCGCGTCCGTCGAGCGCTGCCGGAATCAGCAGTTTTTCCATCGGCACCACCGCCGTGGTTCGCGGCACGACCTTGTCGAGTTCGTGCGAATAGAGCTTCGATCGTGGCACCGCCACATGCGCACCGATTGGCTCGCCGATGGTGTCGCGGTGCACGTTCAGAAACTCTTCGATGCGAGCGGCTTTAGCCGCGCCGATACCTGGAACGCCAAACCACCAGCGCCGCCCTGCCCCGTTGATGCGCGCCAACAGCCGCGTGAGCGTATCGATGTCCTTGGCCTGCAGTCGCGCAGCGATGCGCGGATCGAACCAGGCGCCGACCTCGTCGGCAGCGTGCGGCGGTTCGGCAACGAGCTGCTCGAGCCAGCGCAGCGCATCGAGCTGGCGCGCGATGAGCTTGCTGCGCCGGAGTGCCTGGCGCGAACTCGTGCCGTAGCGTGCCCGGTAGTGAACGAGCTGCTCGTCCTCGGAGAACTCTTCCAGCCCGGACTCGCGGGCGAAGGCCTCCAGGCTGGGTGTGTGCTGCGCCGGTTCGGGAATGCGGCTGACGTCGATCAGGATCAGCCGCGCCTGGCCGAAGCGACCATGGCGTTTGGCAGCGGCCGCGAACTCCTCGCGCATCCAACCAATCGTGCGGCGCACCACCCGCGCATCAGTGTGCTCGCCTTCGATCCGCAGATAGCGCTGCCACATCGCGCGGGTATCCAGGCCCTGCACCACCGCACGCATGAAGGCGAAATGGCCCGCATGGAGTTTGCGCGGGCGGACAAGCGAACTCCCTATTTGTGGAGATCGCCGGGATTCACCAGAGTCCTCCCGATCATCTGGGCCTTCCTCCTCGAGCGCACCTCGGCCTTCTGACGTGAGCTGTGTGGACATTCAGTACCAGAGAAGACTATTTGAAGTCTATTTGGATCGAGGCGTTGCGGCTGCGTGGCCGCCGTGGGAATCGCACGCTAAGCAATTGAAGGCAAAGCACTTCGACTGCTTGATCTGGACAGGGTCGGAATTGTAGCCGCTTTCTGCTTACCTTGATAAGATAAGTTATCATGGTAAGCGTAGGGCTTGGACCAGTCGGCATTTGGGCGTTTGGGCTTCTGTTGTAGCGGGATGCCTTTGGGACGCAAGGGAGCCGCAGCAGCTCGGTGTGGCCTGGCGTGCGGAGTCAATGGGCGTTTCGGTCCAATCGATGCAGCCGGACGCTTTCGAAGGACTACTCCCGGCAACGCTCAGCCCGGCGCAGTCCAGGTCGCTCCAAGGTCAGCGTGGGTTCTCACCAAGGCGACAGCCGCGAATATCTGGTGGCGATGCCCTGCGCGCGCGGATATCCCCGTCGCGGTTCCGGCACGACCGCACCGCGGGGGTACGGTGAGCGCGCGGCCCGGGGGCCTAACTGGCGCGCAAGGCGCGCACGATGGCAGCCGTCAGCGCTTCAATACGCTCGTCGGGCACTGCCTGGGGCTTGAGTCGGATATTGAGGCCGCCGGTGCGCTCTCTGATCCAAGTGCCAATGACCTGATCGTCGAGCCGAATCTCGGTGGCGGCATCGCGCTGCGGCGCCCGCCCCTCGACCAGCTGTGCCACAACGCTGCCGACCGCCAAGTTCTGTGCGCGCAGTCGCTCGGCCCGTCGTAACACCCCGCGCTTGTCGGTCTCGAGCGCGGCGCCAATCTGCTCGGCGTGCCGGTACTGGATCTCGATCGGGCTCCGAAAGCATTCGACCACCGGCTGCGGCAACTCGGCCACCAGCAGTGCCTTGCGGACCCAGGTGTGGCTCACGCCGAGCGCTTC
>CADECO010000327.1:3533-6840 GCA_902825905.1 uncultured beta proteobacterium | reverse complement strand
CAGATAGTCCGGCCCGAACGCATCGCGACTGTAGCCGCCGGGCAACGAGCGCCAGGCGCCGTTCTCGTACACCTCGGGCGTCATCGACGGCAGGCCCTGGGCAATCGCGGTATCGGGGTTGTTCTGCATGCCCTCGGAGTACGGGGCCATGCCACCCAGCATCAGCGGCCGGCCATCGGACAAGGTGATCATCGTTCCGTACCAGCGCTGATCGGCGAGATTGGCGCCGTCGGTCGTCACGCTGTCGCTGGCGGGCGCGTACATCGTGCTGGTCACCGCGCCGTTGCCGCCGGAGATCATCAGCCGGCCATCGGGCAGGTAGGTCGCGGCGGCGCAGAAACTGTCTTGCTGCGTGGCGCGGAAGGTGGTCCTGTGGCCGGCGCTGGTGAAGCCCACGGTCGGGTCCCACACATCGAGATAGCGGCCGTTCTGCGAGTTGCCATCCAGCGTGGTGCCGAAGGTCAGGACCTTGCCGTTGGGCAGCACCGCGGCATGCAGCGCATTGAGCGGCCAGCTCTTCACCGACGACCACATGCCCCGGGTCGGCGCATCGGCCGGGATCGACAGTCCTTGCAGCAGCGGATCGGCCTGCGCCGGCACCGTTACCCAGGCATCGGGATTGATCGCGAGCGTCTGCTTGCGCGATGCCGTGGCGGATTGGGTGAGGGGCTCTGTGCCCTGCTCTCCCCCGCCACACGATACGAGAACGATCGTCGCGACGATCGCCACCACCATCCGGCTCGGACGGCGGCCTCCTGCTTTGGTCCGCTGCACTTTCCTCTCCCTGCGCTGCGCCCGCTATTAGTTGTGTTCTTGCAGGCGAACCATCGAACGCGCATACGCTATCGGCAATCGCGGTCCGACGCCAGCGCGTCAGTAGGTTGGCGCCTGCAAACCGGCGAGCAATAGCACGACCACCCGCGAACCATGGCAGGCGCGCTGTCAAAAGACGACAACGGTATGGCGCTGACGAGTAGTTCCTGGCGCGGGCGGGTCAGATACGAATCGGCGAGGCGCCTTCGCAGGCAGGAGATGCGTGCGATCGGGCACGCCCAGGCAAGCCAGCGTGACGACGCGCGCCTCAGCGAACGCTGAGCAGTTGCTTGAGCAGGAGGACCGAGGCGTCCGGCGCGGCCAGCACCGGACGATCGAGCACGCGTCGCAGCACGGGCGCCGCGGCGGCACCAGCGAAATCGGGAAGCATGATCGCGTCGCACGCTTGCAGCGCGCTGGTGCGCTCGCGCAGCAACTCATCGAGCTCGGGCGATTGGAATCCGTTCACGTGCGCCGCCTCAGGCAGGCAGAGCGTCGCCAGCTCGATGCTCGCGCCAGTCTCTTCCGCAAGATCGAAGAACTCGCGCTGCAAAGCTTCGATGTCGGATTCCCGGGCAGTCACCAACCCAAGTCGCGAACCATGCTCCAGCGCGGACAGGAGCAAGGCCTCCTGGGGCTTGAGGATCGGCATGCGCCAGTGCTCGCGCGCGGCCTCGATCGCCTCGCCGAACTGCGAGCAGGTATAGAGGATGCCCTGGACGCACATCGACACTGCGTAGTCGGTCAGTTCCTTGAACCGGAAAAGCGCGGCACTGCTGAAGATTGCCCCGGCGGCAGGACGAGACTGGAGGTTCAGGGCGTCATCAAGCAGCGTGATGCGCTCGACTTCCGGCCAGTGATCGGCAAAGGCTCTCTCGACCGGATCGACGTGACCCTGGGTCGAGTGGATGAGGGCGATGCGAGGAACATCGCTGATGATTGCGGGCATCGGGAGCCTTCGGCACCGTCACGGGCGGTGTAAGCGAAGCATAAGCGAAACTGATGTGATGTTAGCGACCGTGAAGCGCCGATTCCGTCCCTCTCGTGACAATTCTTAAGTGATTGTGATTCCTGAATTTGCATTTAGTAGTGTTATCCAACTGCTCACGTCTCCGCTGACCAGTCCCCTCTAGGCAAAAGGTAGACAGCTCGACCAGTCATGTTGGCGCGGCATGAAGCCCGACAGCGCTGTAAGACAGCCGGCCGCTGCCTGTGAGGCTCCGCGGTCGCTGCCGACGGTAGTTACATCGCCCGAAATCGTTCGCGCGGGTGCATCCGCTAAAATCATCGCCCCGCTCGCTCGATCGGCTGCACCCGGCAGTTCGCGACCGAGCATCTCGCCCGGACCCGTTCTGCAGTCCAACCGCGCAGTCCAACTGTATTCCCCGGAGAAGTCGCCATGAAGGACGCCATTCGCGTGCCCGTCGCCATCATCGGATCCGGCAACATCGGAACCGATCTCATGATCAAAGTGATGCGCTACTCCAAGCGCCTGTCGATGGGGGCGATGGTCGGGATCGATCCGAATTCCGACGGCCTGGCGCGCGCCAAGCGCCTGGGCGTGCCGGCCACGCACGAAGGCATCGAGGGTCTCGCCAAGCTACCCAACTTCAAGGAGATCCGTATCGCGTTCGACGCGACCTCTGCCGGCGCGCACGCCAAGCACAACGCGTTTCTGCAGCAGCACGGCATCCAGGTGATCGACCTGACGCCCGCGGCGATCGGCCCGTATGTGGTGCCGGTGGTCAACCTGGATGAGCACCTGTCCAGCCCGAACATCAACATGGTGACCTGTGGCGGGCAGGCGACCATTCCGATGGTCAGTGCGGTCGCCAAGGTGGCGAAGGTGCACTATGCCGAGATCGTCGCCTCGATCTCCAGCAAGTCG
The DNA here is from genome assembly GCA_902825905.1 of uncultured beta proteobacterium. Taxonomy (GTDB): domain Bacteria; phylum Pseudomonadota; class Gammaproteobacteria; order Burkholderiales; family SG8-39; genus CADEDU01. The sequence continues at coordinate 4,139 of CADECO010000327.1, read as the reverse complement.
GCCGGACCGGGTACCCGCGCCAACATCGACGAGTTCACCGAAACCACCGCCAAAGGGCTGGAGGTCGTGGGCGGTGCGTCCAAAGGCAAGGCGCTGATCGTGCTCAACCCCGCCGAGCCGCCGCTCATCATGCGCGACACCGTGTTCTGCCTGACCGAAGCCGGCGCGAGCGAAGCCGCAATCAGCGCGTCGGTGAAAGATATGGTGCAGCGCGTGGCCACCTACGTGCCGGGCTATCGGCTCAAGCAGGAAGTGCAGTTCGATCGCATTCCGGCCGACAAGCCGCTCAACATTCCCGGCCTGGGAAAACTGTCCGGACTGAAAGTCTCGATCTTCCTCGAGGTCGAAGGCGCCGGCCACTACCTGCCCGCCTACGCCGGCAACCTCGACATCATGACCTCGGCGGCGATGGCCGCAGCGGAACAACTGGCCGCCACCAAGCTGGCCGTGGCTGCGTAAGCGCAAGGAACCGACCATGGACCTCAAGCAGATCCCCAGCAAGAAGATCTACATCTCCGACGTCACGCTGCGCGACGGCATGCATCCGCGCCGGCATCAGTACACCCTCGATGAGTGCATCAAGATCACGCGCGCGCTCGACGACGC
>CADECO010000327.1:0-3433 GCA_902825905.1 uncultured beta proteobacterium | reverse complement strand
GTGGCGATCCACTGCCATCACAACCTGTCGCTTGGCGTAGCCAACTCGGTCCTCGGCGTGCTGCAAGGCGCCGACCGCGTCGATGCCGCACTCGCCGGAATGGGCGCCGGTGCGGGCAACACGCCGCTCGAGGTGTTCATCGCGGTGATCGATCGCATGGGCTGGAAGCATGGCTGCGATCTGAAGAAGCTGATGGCCGCGGCCGATGATCTGGTGCGGCCGTTGCAGGACCGTCCGGTGCGCGTGGATCGCGAAACACTGGCGCTGGGCTACGCCGGGGTGTACTCGAGCTTCCTGCGCCATGCGGAAACTGCTTCGGCGAAGTACGACATTCCCACCTTCGACATCCTCGCCGAGTTGGGGCGCCGCCGCATGGTCGGCGGTCAGGAGGACATGATCGTCGACGTGGCGCTCGATCTGACCAAGCAGAAAGACGGCGAGCGCGGAGCGAAAGCCGCGTAACGCAACGACTCGGCTAGCATTGCGGGCGGGATGGCGCGAGCCTCCCGCCCGTTTTGTTTGATGCACGCGCGGAATACAAACGACCGACCGACCGCAACCGATCGCGGGTTGCTAGACCGGAAAGCACAACATGGCAAAGAGAAAACTACGCTCCCAGGAATGGTTCGGTAGGGAGGACATCTACGGCTTCATCTACCGGAGCTGGACCAAGAATCGCGGCATCCCGCACGACCAGTTCGAGGGCAAGCCGGTCGTCGGCATCTGCAACACCTACTCCGAGCTCACGCCGTGCAACTCGCATTTCCGCACGCTCGCCGAGCAGGTGAAGATCGGCGTGTGGGAGGCGGGTGGCTTCCCGCTGGAATTTCCGGTGATGTCGCTGGGCGAGACCCTGCTGCGGCCTACCGCGATGATGTTCCGCAACCTCGCCTCGATGGACGTCGAGGAGACGATCCGCGCCAATCCACTCGATGGTGTGGTGCTGCTGATGGGCTGCGACAAAACGACGCCGTCGCTCCTCATGGGGGCAGCGAGCGTGAATCTGCCCACAATCGGTGTATCGGGCGGCCCGATGCTGCGCGGCATCTACAAGGGCCAGCCGATCGGCTCGGGCACTAACACCTGGTCGATGTCCGAAGACGTGCGCGCCGGCAAGATGCCGCTGGAGGAATTCCACGAAGCCGAATCGTGCATGCACCGCTCGCACGGGCATTGCATGACCATGGGCACGGCTTCCACCATGGCGAGCATGGTCGAAGCGCTGGGCGTCGGGCTGCCCACCAACGCGGCCATCCCCGCGGTTGACGGCCGGCGCAACGTTCTCGCGCGCATGGCCGGCCGGCGCGCCGTCGAAATGGTGCGCGAAAACCTCACGCTCTCGAAGATCCTCACGCGCGAAGCATTCGAGAACGCCATCCGAACCAACGCGGCGATCGGCGGCTCGACCAACGCGGTGATCCATCTGATCGCGATCGCGCGCCGCGTCGGCATCAAGCTCGACCTCGACGATTGGGACAAGCTCGGCAAAGGCGTGCACACGCTGCTCAATCTCATGCCCTCGGGCAAGTATCTGATGGAGGATTTCTATTACGCGGGCGGCTTGCCGGTAGTGTTGCGCACGCTGGGTGAGCAGGGCCTGCTCAACAAGAAGGCGCTCACCGCCAACGGCAAGTCGATCTGGGAGAACAACCAGAACGCCGAGTGCTACAACCGCAACGTGATCACCGCGTGGGACAAGCCGTTCAAGAAAAACACCGGCATCGCGGTGCTGCGCGGCAACCTGTGCCCCGACGGCGCGATCATCAAGCCATCGGCCGCCACGCCCAAGCTGATGAAACACAAGGGCCGGGCGGTGGTGTTCGAGAACATCGAAGACTTCCACACGCGCATCGACGATCCCAAACTCGACATCGACGAGCACTGCGTGATGGTGCTCAAGAACTGCGGTCCGCGCGGCTATCCGGGCATGGCCGAGGTGGGCAACATGCCGCTGCCGCCGAAGGTGCTGAAAAAGGGCATCACCGACATGGTGCGCATTTCCGATGCGCGCATGAGCGGCACCGCCTATGGCACCGTGATCCTGCATACCTCGCCTGAAGCCGCGATCGGCGGCCCGCTCGCCCTGGTGCAGAACGGCGACATCATCGAGGTGGATGTCGCCAAGCGGCGGCTCCATCTGCACGTGTCGGAAGAAGAGCTCGCGGCACGACGCAAGAAGTGGAAGGCACCCAAGCCGCCACTGGATCGTGGGTACTACAAGCTGTACGTGGATACCGTGAATCAGGCGTGCGATGGGGCGGACCTGGAGTTTCTGGTGGGATCGAGCGGGAGTGCGGTGCCGCGGGACAACCACTGATATCACGTCATCGCTTTGGGCGACGACGCGATATCTGTCCGCGTTCGAGCGTCATCGCGCCGGGTGCGGCGACGCTGACGCTCAACGCGGACGCGGGGCGCGTTGCTGCGCTCGCGCCCCCGGCTCGGCGCCTTCGCGCGAGCCGTCTTGCCATTCCTTCATTCCTTCCCCCGTCCGCGGGGGAAGGTTAGGATGGGGGCGGTCTCCTGGGCCGATCTCCCCGCACCACTCCTGACTCTTAGTTCCCGCTCCCCATGCGAACCAACCCGCTCAAACACAAGCTCAGATCGGGGCAACGCGCCTTCGGTGCGATGGTGTTCGAGTTCATGTCGCCGGGCCTGCCGCAGCTCCTGGTCAATGCCGGTGCCGAGTTCGCGATGTACTGCATGGAACACACCGGGCTCGATTTCGAAACCTTGAAAACGCAGTTCGCGCTGTGTCGCGGCTTGCCGATCGTGCCGCTCGTTCGTGTGCCGTTCGGGGACTATCATTTCATCGCGCGGGCGCTCGATATCGGCGCGATGGGCGTGATGGTGCCGATGGTGGAAACGCGCGCGCAGGCCGAGCAGCTGGTCGCCTGCACGCAATATCCGCCGCATGGGCGACGCGGCGCAGCGTTCGGCTTCGCGCACGACGACTACGCGGGCGGTGATATCGCCGAGAAGATCCGCATCGCCAACGCGCGCACGCTGGTCATCGCGATGATCGAGACCGCGCGCGGCCTGGACAATCTGGACGACATCGCGGCGGTGCCCGGACTGGACGTGTTGTGGCTGGGGCACTTTGATCTCACCAATTTCCTCGGCATTCCAGGTCAGTTCGATCACCCCCGCTACGTCGACGCAGTCGAGCGCATCGTCGCCGCTTGCCGTCGCCACCACCTCACCCCTGCGTTCATGGCCGCGGACGAAGAGTGGGGTCGGCAATACGTCGCCAAGGGCTTTCGCCTGATCGCCGCAGGGTTGGAGCAGTTGATGCTGCAGAACGCGATGAAGCGGCAGATCGACGCGCTGCATCAAGCCGCGGCAAGCGAGGACAAACCATGACCGAACCGTTTCGCGTCGCGCTGAGCGCAGATCTGCTCGACTCGCGCGGCGAGCCTTCATTCGGACGCGG
>CADECO010000326.1:0-6871 GCA_902825905.1 uncultured beta proteobacterium | reverse complement strand
CGGCTGGAGCCGGCGACGGTTCGGGCTTTGCAATGGCCGAATCGGCCGGACCGGCTGCTGCCGGTTTCGACTCGGCGGCCGGACCGGATGAACCTGGCGCCGCCGCAGCGGGCTTTGCTTCGACCGGGGCCGGTGCACTCAACGCAGGCGCATCCGACGAACCCGCGGCTCGCTTGCCAGAGCCACTGCTTGCAAGCCACACCCCCGCGACCACGCCGATCACGCACGACGCGACGGTGATCGTCAGCCCAAGCGGGACGGACACCGCCCAATCGCGCGTCCGAGACTGATTGGGTCGGGTGCGCTCGAATTCCGTGCCGCGGAACAGTTGATCGACTTCGGGATTCATCGGCTGCGTACGATGAGTCGCCGTGCTCGTTCCCTGCGATGCGGCAGGCCGCGCAGTAAGGGGGGGCTGCGACAGCGGTGGTTGCGACAAAGGCTGTTGTGACAGCGGACGTTGCGAGCGCGGCGGTTGTGAGAACTGCGGCTGCGATGCTGCCCCCTGCGACAGCGGCGGTTGCGACAGCGGTGCTTGTGCGCGTGGCGGCTGAGACAGTGCGCCGAGTGATCGCGGCGGCTGCGACATTGCCCCTGACGCGCGCGGTGGCTGCGACAACGGTCCGTGCGATGGCGGCGTCTGCGAGGTTGGACCGCGCGAGACAGGAGGCTGCGAGGGTAAGGAGATGAATGGCTCGGCACGCTCGCGCGGCGACGATGCGCTGATCGGTGGCGCCGTCGCCTCGTCGGCGCGCGGCACGCGCAGTCGCGTAGGCTCTTCGGCAAGCGAGGCCATCGCGCGCGGCGGCATGGTGTCTTCGGCGCTGATGTATTCGTGTGCGATCGAAGGTTCGACCAGATCGGGCTCGGGCGCGCTTGGCGGTTGTGCGCGACTGGACTGATCGCGCCCGATCATCGCTTCGATCGAAGCGGTGCGCGCGGCGAGCTGGTCATTCGGAGCGGCCGCAGGCGAAGGTTTGGCCGCAGACGCTGCCGCAGGCCGCACCGGCACCCGAACAGGGTCAGGCGCTTTTGCAAGTGGCGCGACGGACGCCTGCGGCACGCTCGCCACGCCGTGCTCGAACACCGCGATCAGTTGCGCCATGTCGACGGGCGGCTGCTTGCGCGAGGTGCTGAGCGCGAGCGCAAGCACAGCGTTCTGGTCGGCGTTGAGCGATGCGATCGGCGTGGGTGTCAGTTGCAGCTCGGCTGCAGTGTTGGCCGGATGCTCGACATAGGGATGCGCGCCAGACAGCACCTCGTAGATCACACAGGCAACGGAGTAGACGTCGTCGCGCGGTTGCGGATCGACGTCGTCGAACATGCCGGGCCCGGCGTAGATCGCGAGCTCCGATGCCGGCGGGATCGGCGGTGCGTGCGAATCGCGCGCCAGCGCGTGCCCCCAGTCGAGCAGACGCACGGCATCGGCACTCTCGTCGTAGGTGAGATTCGCCGGGGCGATATCCAGATGCATGACGCCGGCCAGGTGCATCGCCTGCACTGCTTTGGCGAGCTGCAACAGCGCGCCGAGTGGAACCGGCGCGCGACCTGAAGAAACCGGCGACGCCTCTGCGTTCTCACTCAGATACTCGTCGAGCGGCTGGCCATCGATGCGCGAAAACACGATGTACGGCTCGGCTTCGAATCCGCCCAGATCGTCGATGCGGGGCAATGCCCGCGCCGCCTGCAACTGCGCCGGTGTCAGACGGGTGCGCAGCAGTACCAGCTCGTCGGCGTCGGCCTCGTCGAGCCGGCTCAGAAATTTGACGACGACTCGCTTGGCCCCCGCGGTGAAGGTATCGGTCGCGAGCCAGGCGGTACCACTTGCGGCGTAGGCGAGCGGAAACTCGAGCGCATAGCGGTCGTCAAGGATGGTGAGCTCTTCGTTCGGCCCACCGGACCGGTCGTCGGCCTGATGCTCGATCCGATTGTTCACGGTTCTCGCCTCGTGTCTGTTGCGGACGGCGCGGCCGAGCACCCACGCACTCAACCGTTCGTCTTACCCCCGGGATCGACTCGATGTCAGCGAAACAGACGGGTGGATCGGTGTGGTCGATGCCGCCGACCCTGGCTATCCGTCTGCAACTTCCTGGAACGAAAGTTCACGCTCGCGCGCGCACCAAGCAATCAGTCGTTCGGCCTGATGTTAGCCTGTTTGATGATCGCGGCGTAGCGCGCGCTCTCGCTCTTCAGATAGGCCGCGAATGTCTCGGTCGACCCCGGAATGAGTTCGACCAGGATGTGGTTGAAGCGTTCGCGGAATTCGGCCGATTGGGTTGCCTTTTCGGTCTCGGCGGCCAGGCGCGCGATGACGTCTTTAGGCGTACCGGCCGGAGCCATCACACCCAGCCAAGCCCCCGCATTGAAGCCGGGCAGGCCGGCCGCACTCGCCAGGGGCGGGACTTCAGGCGCGAGCGCACTACCCTTTTCGAACGATACGCCGAAGGTCTTGAGTTTACCCGCGCGCACGTGCGGCCCGGTGGCGGCAAGCGTTTCGATCGAGTAGCCGATTTGACCGCTCATCAGGTCCGTCAGCGACTGGGCGCTGCCTTTGTACGGGACATGCACCGCCTGTACCTGCGCGGCAGCATTGAACATCTCGATGATCAGGTGTGCCGCGGCACCCGTGCCCGAGGACGAAAACGTGTACTTGCCCGGATTGGCCTTGAGCAGCGCGACGAACTCCTTGGCGTTGTTCGCCGGAAACGACGGATGCGCAACCAGCAGATACGGCGACATGCCGACGCGATAGACCGGCGCGAGTTCCTTGTCGACGTTGTAGGGCACCTTCTGCATGAGCGGCGCCACGGTCACCGGGCCACTCGAAGCCGCGAGCAGCGTGTAGCCATCGGGCGCGGCCTTGGCGACCGCGTCGGTGCCGATCATCCCGCCTGCGCCGGGTCGGTTGTCGGGCACCACCGGCTGACCCAGCGCCTTCTGCAACTCCTGCGCGATCAGTCGTCCGGCCAAGTCGGTTGCCTGACCGGGTGGCCACGGAATGACAAGCCGAATCGGACGGTTGGGATACGCGCTTTGCGCCAACGCGGCGCCACAGCAAAGCAGCGCCAATAGGAATGCGAACAGACGGTTCATGAAATCGATCCTCGATGCGTGTGCGGGTGTGGAGCGTCCACGTGGGAACGCCTCGCCCTTCGCGTTCAATCCATCCGAACGCGAATCACTCGACCTTGATGTTGAGCTGCTTGATGATCGCTCCGTAGCGCGCACGCTCTTCCTTGAGGAAGGCGGAGAACTGCTCGGGCGAGCGCGCGATCGGCTCCAGCCCCATCGCGGCGAAGCGCTCGCGCACGTCGGGCGCCTGCACCGCCTTGTCGACCTCGGCGGCGATACGGTTGATGATTTCGCGCGGCGTGTTGGCCTGCACCATATAGCCGATCCATGCGCCGATCTCGAAGCCGGGCAGATCGGCCGCCTCGGCGAGCGTGGGCAGATCGGGCATCGTCACGCTGCGTTGCCCGGTCGACAGACCGAAGGCCTTCAGCTTGCCCGACTTGATGTGCGGCGCGGTCGAGGCGAGCGTCTCGATCGTGTACGCGACCTGCCCGGCGATGATGTCGGTGATCGCGGGCGCGCTCCCCTTGTACGGCACGTGCACCGCCTTGAGCTGCGCACGCACGTTGAACGATTCGGTGATCAGATGCGCGGTGGCCCCAGTGCCCGATGAGGCGAAGCTGTACTTGCCGGGGTTGGCGCGAACGAGCGCGATCAGTTCCTTGGCGTTGTTGGCCGGCACCGAGGTTCCAGCGACCAGCACGAACGGCGCGAGCGCGATCAGGCTGACTGGCACGAGTTCCTTGTCGACGTCGTAGGGCACTTTCGCGAGCAGCGGGTTGATCGAGATCGGTCCGCTCGACGCGGCGAGCAGCGTGTAGCCGTCGGCCGCACCCTTGGCCACTGCGTCGGTGCCGATCCAACCGCTCGCACCGGCGCGATTGTCGGTCACTACCGGCTGGCCGAGCGTCTGCGAAATCTTCTCGCCGACCACGCGTGCGGCCAGATCGGTCGCCTGCCCCGGCGGCCACGGCACGATCAATCGGATCGGGCGGGCGGGATAGGTCTGCGCAACGCTCGCACCCGCGACCGCGCACAGCACGAGCACTGTTAATAGTTCAACGAGTCGACGCATCATGTCCGGCTCCGCGAAACGGGGCGCGAAGTGTAGCGGCGATCGCGGCCCGCGTGGCTGATCGAGCGCAACCCCGACCCGAGCGGATCCCGATCACCACCAGCGGCTTGGTTGGCCCCCCGCATCGGGGGCACAATGCAAAGCTTGGCGCGGAGCTCGATTGCCACACCGCGAGAGCCGCACAGCGAACCAAGAACAGGAGGTTCAGAACATGAAGCTGTACGGCTTTCCGCCATCGCCCAACACGCGCAAGGTTCATGCAGTGGCCCTGCACCTGGGAATTCCGATCGAGTTCCAGTTCGTCGACCTCACCAAAGGCGCCTCGCGCTCGCCGGAGTTTCTCAAGCTCAACCCGACCGGACGCACGCCGGTGCTGGTCGACGGCGAGCTGGTGCTGTGGGAATCGATGGCCATCATGCAGTACCTCGCGGCGCACAAGCCCTCGACCCTATGGCCGGACACGCCCGCTGCGCAGGCCGACGTGCTGCGCTGGATCTCGTGGCAGCTCGCGCACTGGAGCAAGGCGTGCGAGCCGCTCGTGTTCGAGAAGGTGGTGAAGCCCTTCATGCGCATGGGCGCGGCCGACCCGTTGATCATCAAGCAGGCGAGCGACGTGTTCAACAAGGAAGGCGCGGTGCTCGATGCGCACCTGCGATCGCGTCCCTACCTGTGCGGCGATGCACTCACCCTGGCCGACTTCGCGGTCGCCAGCTATCTGCCATTCGCTCAGCAAGCGCAATTTCCGCTCGGCGAGTTCGCCAACATCCGCATGTGGTACGGCCGCATGGAGAGCCTGCCGGCGTGGCAGCAGTCGGCACCGAAGATGGGGTAGGAGGGCGAGGAGAAACCGATCGACAATCCGGAGGATGTAATTCTTTCGCCCGCCCAAACGACGCTCTCTATCCCTGTCATTCGTGACGCAATGCGGCGCATCATCTTGCTCGCGCATTTCGCCATTACGGCCGCCCTTGGGGGCTCTGCTTATTAGGGCTTGTTTCCCCCTTCCGGCTCCACTCGCTTCGACGAGATGGATGGAATGATTCTCGGCGCCGATGAGTTCGATGCCCTTCCTTTGGTTGCACAATCTGTCTCTTCGTCGCTGTTGCAACGGTCTCGCCATGCAATCGGGGCTTCAATGCGAAGTCGCGACGAGTCCTGGAAATTTTCTTCTTCTACAAGCTCGTTAGGCGCCTGTGGCACGCAACATCGAGATCAAAGCGCGAGTGGCCGACATCGGTGCGCTTGCCAGCAGGGTTGCGACGTTCGCAACCGAGGGCCCCATCCTCATTCGGCAGGACGACACTTTCTTTCAGTGCGCGGCCGGTCGCCTGAAGCTGCGCACGTTCACGCTCACAGCGGGCAAGCTGATTTTCTATCGCTGGGTGGATGCGAGATGCGTGCGAGAGATCCAAGTCGGAATGTAGGCCTACTGAGGAGACATTTTGAAAGCATGGGTGATTCGTGAACCTGGAGGGCCGGAGAAATTTCGGTTGGAGGACATTCCTGTTCCGGCAACTCGTCGCGGCTGGGTGCTGATACGGGTCCGAGCGTTCGGATTGAATCGGTCGGAGTGGTTTACGCGAAGGGGCGACTCACCGTCGGTGCGGTTCCCGCGTGTCCTTGGCATCGAGTGTGTCGGCGAAATCGTCGACCCGGGCGGTCTTGACGCTGAGCCTGGAACGACAGTCGCCGCGATCATGGGCGGCATGGGCCGTCAGTTCGATGGATCGTATGCCGAGTACACGCTGGTTCCGCACAGTTGCGTGTTCTCGTTGCACACCAAACTGCCATGGGAAAAGGTTGCGGCATTGCCGGAGATGCTTCAGACCACCCACGGTTCGTTGTACACGGCGCTGGAAATTGACCGCGCCAAATCCCTGCTGATACGCGGAGGCACCTCGTCGATCGGAATGGCTGCGCTTGCTTTGGCCAAGAAAGCCGGGCTCCGGGTCGGGACGACAACGCGCGATCCCAAAAAGGTCGCGGAGCTCATGGCCGCCGGCGCCGACGAGGTGTGGATCGATCAGGGGGAGCTCGCGGAGCAGATCGCATCCGAGGCGAGCGGGCCCTATGACAGGGTGCTTGAACTTGTCGGTGCGACGACCTTATTGGACTCGTTGCGTTGCGTCGGGCGAGGCGGAATCGTTTGCATGACAGGGATGCTTGGTGGCGCGTGGGCGCTCGATCGCTTTCATCCGATGGGCGATGTACCTACGGCGGTCAAGCTCACGTCCTATAGCGGCGAGACCGCCGATTTGACACCGGAACAACTGCAAACCTACGTCGATCTCGTGGCGACCGATAAGCTCGAAGTCAAGACCGGCCCCGTATTCAAGTTCGAGGAGCTGATCGAAGCGCATACGTTGATGGACGAGAACCGAGCAGGTGGAAAGATCGTTGTCCGCGGGTCTGATGGCAAATGAAGGCGAGAGGCTGTGCAGCCGCATAACAAGCAAATCGAGGTGACCGCTGCGAGCCTCCATCCTCGTTTAGATGCCTGAACTTTCGATCGCGTCCCCCATGGAGCATCCCATGAACACATCCGACGTACCCCCGCGACAGGCGGTGGTTCTTCAGCCCGGCGAAGGTCGTTCGTATCCCATGGGTCGAATTGCCGCTATCTTCAAGGCGGACGGACCGGAGACCGCTTCGCGCTACTCCGTATCCGAGTGGTGGCTGGAACCACACACGCAGGGCCCCGGCGCTCACTCGCACCCCGAAGAT
>CADECO010000325.1:3977-6872 GCA_902825905.1 uncultured beta proteobacterium | reverse complement strand
CGCTTGCACGAGATCCCAGCGCGGGCAGCGCATGCGGCACAATCGCGGCCTGTCCCCGGAAAATCGAATGAGGAGCAAGGAAGTGGGAGCCAACGACACCAAGGCGATCGAGCAGGAGCTGCGCGTCACCGTCGCCACCGCCGGCGCGATCCTTTATCACCTCGGCCTGGCCGACTACATGGGGCACTGCAGTGCACGCGTGCCCGGCACCGATCGTATCGTCATCAAGCCGCGCCACTCGGCGGCAGTGCATGGCATGGGCACGGTGTCGCCCGAGCGCATGGTCGTCATGGATCTGGACGGCAACGTGCTCGAAGGCGAGGAGGGGCCGCCGGCCGAGCGTTTCATCCATAGCGAGATCTATCGCAGACGGCCCGACGTGGGCGGTGTGATCCACACGCATCAGATGATGACGCTCGCGTTCTGCGTCGCGCAGCAACCGATCCTGCCCTTGTTGTCGGTGGAGGCGCCGTTGGTGGCGCGGCCGATTCCGGTGTACGGCGATCCGGATCTGGTGAACACGCCGGCGCGCGGCAAAGCGCTGGCACAGGCGCTCGGCGATCACGAAGTGGTGCACATCCAGAACCACGGCGTGGTATTCGCCTCGCCGACGGTGGAGGAGGCGACGCTCGCCTCGATCCATCTGGAGCGTCTGGCGATGCTCAACTTCCTCGCGCGTCAGCTCGGCACGCCGCACGCGATCGATCAGGCCAAGATCGATGAGATGCTCAAGGGCAATCGCGTCGGCTACAAGGTGCGCTGGGCTTACTACAAGAGCCTGCTCGACACCGGCGCGCTGTCGGCACGTTCCGTGGTGGGCGCACCGCCGATCTTCCAGCAGCTCAACATGATGAAGTGACGCGCGCGACGCCAAACCGCTTCATCACCGACGCAACACGCACCGGCATCCGCGCGGTGCTGGCCGATCGCGGCCCGCGCCGTCAGTACCTGCCCGGTTTCGATGCCGACTACTTCGACATCGTTCACTACATTCTGCGCTGCACCTACCGCATCTGGGAGCAGCGCGGCACCGAGCTGATCCGCAGTCACTACGCCGGCGATGCACGCGTCATCACCCTGGGTGGGCAGTCGTGCTCGGCGCAGGCGGTGATCGACGCCACGCGCGCGACGCAACGGTCGTTTCCCGATCGGCGCCTGCGCGCGGAAGACGTGATCTGGTGCCGGTTGCCGGGCGCGGCGGGGTTGTTCTCCTCCCACCGCATCGTGAGCACGATGACGCATCGCGCCGCGAGCGAGTTCGGCGCGGCCGATGGCAAAGCGGCTCGCTTTCGCACCATCGCCGATTGCTATGTGCGTGCCAACCGCATCCACCTGGAATGGCTGGTGCGCGACAACTACGCGATCGCGCTGCAACTGGGCAAGGATCCATGGCGGTTGGCTGCGATCATGGCGCGAAAGGAAGAGCCCGCCTTCGTGCGCTGGCGATATGCGGCGGCACAACGATTGCTGGCAAGGCGATCCGGAACCTCTGACGAAGCGGTTCGCGAGATCGCGGTCGGGTCGATCGCTGCACCGAAGCATCCGCCAGTGCCCGCTCGAGCTCGAAGTTGGGTGACCTCGTGGCTCGCCGCCATCAACGCGCGCGCCTGGCGGACTCTCGAGAATCTCTACACTCCGCGCGTGAGTGCTGCGCTACCTCGAGCCCTGACCGTGCGAAGCCCGTCGGGAATCAGCGGGTACTGGTCGTCGCTCGCCGCCGCGCTGCCCGATCTTTACCTGGTCGCCGATCGCGTGACCTGTCTGGCGCCGAGTCGAAACACGATGCGCATCGCGGTGCGGTGGTGGGGGGCGGGTAAGCATCGAGGGGCCGGTCGTTTCGGTCGCGCGAGCGGCGCACCGCTGCTGCTGCTCGGTGTCTCGCACTTCTTGTGGGAGGACGGTGCTGTACGGCGCGAGTCGACGGTGCTCGACGAGCTCGCCGTGCTGCGCCAGATCGCGCATGCGCGCAATCGAGGGCGCGGGTAGCATCGGCGCCGAAACAGGAGAGCCGATATGACAACGTCATCCCCCGATGCGCTGTTCGCCGAACTGCGCAAGATCGATACGCCCACCATCACCAACGTCGTGGCGACGTATCCGAAGAATCCGCTGTGCCTGGGCCTGTACAACCCGTGGACCGAGAACTGGTACACCGATACATCGATCCGTTGCATCTATCCGGAGATGGGCGCCGTGATCGGTTACGCAGTCACTTGCGTGTACGGCCTGCCCGATCCGAATTACAGCGGCCGGCTCTCGTTCATGGACGTGGTCGATGCGCTCGATGCCAGCCCGAAGCCGACGATTCTGGTGATCCAGCAGAAGTGGCCGCCGGAGTTGATGGCCAAGGCGGGGCTCGCCGGCGAGATCATGGTGACTTCGATGCAAGCGGTGGGCTGCATCGGCATGCTCTCCAACGGGCCGTCGCGCGATGTGGATGCAGTGCGGCGGTTGAATTTTCAGATGCTGCTGGGCGGTGTGACGGCCGGTCACGGCGAGATGGCGGTGCAGGCGGTCAGCGTGCCCGTGTCGGTGGGCGGCATGGACATCGCCCCCGGCGAGCTGATCCACATGGATGAGAACGGCGCGGTGAAGTTTCCCGCGATGAAGGCCGAAGCCGTGCTCACCAACGCCAAGGCAATGCTCGAGGACGAGGCGCTCCGGCTGGCGGCACTGCGCAAGGCGAAGACTGCCGCCGAAGTCCGCGCGGCTTCCAGCGGCGGGGCGTATACGAACCGCAAGCCGTGATGGATCACGGGCGGGCGCCGCGACCGGGCGGCATGCCCGGGCACGGCCCGCGCCTGGCTGACCCCACGTCGGCGGGGCGTGTCGATTACAGCCCGCCGGTCTGACCCGAGAGCAGCAGCAGCGCCTGCGCCGCCTCGTTGTGCGTCA
>CADECO010000325.1:0-3877 GCA_902825905.1 uncultured beta proteobacterium | reverse complement strand
CCGCCGGTCTGACCCGAGAGCAGCAGCAGCGCCTGCGCCGCCTCGTTGTGCGTCAGCCAGCCGCGCTTGCCCTTGTCCATCTTGTTCCAGGCGGTGGTGACCATCTGCATGAATTCGGCCTGCGACACCTGGCCGTTCTTGTCGGTGTCCATCTTCTTGGCAACCTCGACGCAGAACCCCATGGTCGGGTGCAGCGCCTTGTCGTTGTCGCCCTGCGCGAATGCCAGCGAGCTCGTCATTGCCACGGCGGCCACGGCCAGTTTCAGTGCTTTCATGTCGTCTTCCCTTTCATTGAGCGATACATGGATGCAACGGTTGGTGTTCGCGCTGGACTGCTCCGGACGGTTCGTCGATTCGGTGGCCAGTGCGTCGCGAGTTCACTCGCTGCAGCCTCATACGCAAAGCCGGGGCAACTGGATCACTGGTGCCGTGTCGGATCACGGCCGCGCCGAACGTCCTTGACAGCGAGCGTCTCGGAGGGGCCGTGCTCTACGCGATACTTTGCTACAACGACGAGGCTGAACTCGCCGCGACGACCAAGCCGCAAGGCGGCGCATTGCTGGCCGGGCGGGCCGCGATCGAGCGGGCCTTCCCGGCCGAGGGGCGGCTTGGTCCGGTGGTGCGGCTGATGCCCACGTCGGCCGCGGTGACCGTCCGTGCCGGGCGTGCACCGTGCGTGCTCGACGGACCGTACGCGGAGACGAAGGAACAGCTGCTGGGGATTTGCGTGATCGAATGCGACACACTGCAGGCAGCGATCGATGCCGCGCGCGGGATGGCCGGCAGTGGCGGGGTGCTGGAGATCCGACCGCTACGCGCGCTCGAGACCGGCAGGTTGCCCACCCAATGATCGGGAGATCCGCGCCTTGAGCGATCTGCGCTGGATCGACACGGCTTTCGCCGCGGCGCGCCCGCAGGCGATGGCTGCCCTGTTGCGCTACTTTCGCGACCTCGACACCGCTGAAGATGCGTTTCAAGAGGCGTGTCTGCGCGCCCTGCAGCGCTGGCCCAAGGACGGCCCACCACGCGATCCGACCGCCTGGCTGATCCTGGTCGGACGTAACAGCGCGTTGGATGAAGCGCGACGGCAGAGCCGCAACGAGCCGCTGCCCGATGAGGACGTCTTCGCCGATTCCGAGGATCAGCAAACGGAGTTGGCCGATCGGCTCGACAGCTCCCACTATCGCGACGACATCCTGCGGCTGTTGTTCATCTGCTGTCATCCCGAACTGCCGGCTACTCAGCAGATTGCACTCGCGCTGCGCATCGTCTCCGGTCTGACGGTGAAGGAGATCGCGCACGCGTTCCTGGTGAGCGAGGCGGCGATGGAGCAGCGCATCACGCGAGCCAAGCGACTGATCGGCAAGACCCGGGTGTCGTTCGAAACGCCCGGGGCGCCCGAGCGGGTTGAACGACTCGGTGTCGTCGCGGCAACCATCTATCTGCTCTTCAACGAGGGCTACTCGGCGAGCGGCGGCGACGTGCCGGTGCGGGCGCCGCTGTGCGATGAAGCGATCCGCCTGGCGCGGCTGCTCGTGCGGCTGTTTCCGGGCGAACCTGAAATCCTCGGACTGACCGCGCTGCTCTTGCTGCAGCATTCGCGCACGCCCGCACGCGTCGATGCCGATGGCGCGATCGTCCTGCTGGAGGATCAGGACCGCGCGCAATGGAATCGCGAATGGATCGACGAAGGCCTGGCGTTGCTCGACAAGGCCGCGCGACACGCGCAGCCCGGTCCGTATCAATTGCAAGCCAGCATAGCGGCTGCGCATGCGCGGGCTGAACGCGCCGCCGACACGGATTGGGTGCTGATCGAGCAGCACTACGCCGATCTGGAACGGTTGCAGCCTTCGCCGGTAGTGAAACTGAACCGCGCAGTGGCCACCGCAAAGGCGCGCGGCGCCGAATTCGCGCTGCCGATGCTCGAGTTGCTCGCCGAGCCATTGGACGGCTACTTCCACTACCACGGCGTGAAGGGCTGGCTGCTGATGCAGCTGGGGCGTGCGGACGAGGCGCGCGTCGCGTTCAATCAGGCGATCGCACTGGCACACACCGCGGCCGAGGCCACGCAGATCCGAATCTATCTCGATCAACTCACGCGAAAGTACTAAGACGAAAGGAGCAGCCGATGCCGTACATGCTGTTGGTGATGGAACCACCGGGGCAGCGTAAGACACGCACCGACGCCGAGGGCCGCGCCGTCTACGCGGAAATGGTGGGCTTTGCCCAATCGCTGCAGCGGCGCGGCGTGCTGCGTGCCGTCGAATCGCTGCGATCGGATGCCGATGCGGTCCGCGTCAAGGTCCGCAACGGTGAGCGGGTGCTGATCGATGGCCCGTTCGCGGAATCGAAAGAGATGGTCGGTGGATTTTTTCTGCTCGATGTACCCACGCGCGAAGAGGCCGTGGCGATCGCCGCGCAATGTCCGGCGGCACAGTTCGCGACCATCGAGGTGCGCGAGTTCGGCGCGTGCTACGAATGATCGGGCGCGTTCCGGATGGTGGCGCGCGTTTCGCGCAGTAGCGCCCCAATCGCGCCGGAGTGCTCAGTGAGGTTCTCAATACGGTGTCGGATCGCGCGACCGCGACACGTCCTTGGACTACACGCTCGCGCGTCGCGGGCGTACCCAGATCGAAAAGGAGTTGCACATGCCTCAACTGGCGAGTTATCTGTCGTTCGACGGCAATTGCGCCGAAGCGATGCGGTTCTACGAGAAAACCCTGGGCGGAACGCTGGTGGCGATGATCCGCAACCGCGATACACCAATGGCCGATCAGATACCCTCGGGCAGCGAAGACCGCATCATGCACGCGTGTCTGGAACTGCCCGGCGGTGCGCAGCTTATGGCCGGTGACGCGATGTGCAACGACCAGCCGTTTCAGCCGATGCGCGGCTTCATGCTCGCCATTACGTACGACAGGGTGGAGCAGGCCCAGCGCGTGTTCGATGCGCTCGCACCCGGCGGGCAGGTGCAGATGCCCATGGCGCCCACTTTCTGGGCCGAGCGCTTCGGCATGCTCACGGATCGCTACGGTACGCCGTGGGCGATCAATGGCGGGCCGATCGCGGCGTCGGGTGCGTCGAATGCGTAGGGAGATCGAGCCGGGCGGCGCTTCGTCTGCTCCGCGCCCGTATTCGTGGCCGCGGCCATGCCCGGACCACGAGCGGACCGGCGTCCTTCATCGCCGGCTCAGGCTGGCCCCGATCGCGCAGATCGAATAAACGACGATCAGCGCGAGCACCGGCGGCGCGAACGTGATGCGGCCGTCGACTTGTTCGAGCGCGAACACGAATACCGGTCCGAGCGAACGGATGACGTGCGCCGTGAGTGGCTGGGTGCGCGCGATGCCCAATTGCAGCACGTAGAGCGGCAGTACGATCAACGCGAAGCCGGCGATGCCCAGCCAGGCGAGGCGCGTCGGGTCGGTCGACAGCTGCGCAGGCGGCGCAAGCGCCAGTACGCTTGCGGCGACGATCATGATCAGCAGATAGCGCGCCGCCGTGACGAGCTCTGCACCGCAGCCCAGGTCGTGCAGACGCTTGGCCAAGAGCAAACTGATCGTGATCGATGAGCCGCTCACCAGGATGGCCGCGAGCGCCGCGAATTGCATCGGCAGTGATGCCGTCGCAAGCCCGGACCGGCCGGTGAGCGCCATGGCGGCCAGCGCCAGCAGCGCAATTGCGCCACCGGCGTGGAATGCGGCTTCCCGCGGCTTGAGTTGCGATGAGCCTGCGATTCCCACGCCGGCAGCGGCAAGCGCGATCACCGTGAGCGGCCCCAGTCCACTGTGCAGGGTGTTGACGAGAGCCGGCTCGAGGTGCCGCAGCGCGAAGAAGTAGCAGTTCCAGGCGAGCGCCGTGGCGATGTTCATCGCCA
>CADECO010000324.1:4264-6900 GCA_902825905.1 uncultured beta proteobacterium | reverse complement strand
CCGAACGCGCGCGCGTGCTCGAGATACTGCTCGCCCAGGTTGCGTGAAGCCGAGCAGAACAGGCACACACCGAATGCCTGCTGCGCCGGGTCTGCTGCCGAGTGTGGCATCGATGATGTCGTCACGCGATTTGCTGCCGATCAGGCATGGATGACGGCATCGAGCCCGATGTCGACCGCCGGCGCCGACTGGGTGATGCGCCCCACCGATACGAACGTCACGCCCGTCTCGGCGATGCCGCGAATCGTCTCCAGCCGCACCCCGCCGCTGGCTTCCAGCGGCACCTGCCCGCCGACGATGCGCACCGCTTCGCGCAGATCCTCCAGGCTCATGTTGTCGAGCAGGATGCAATCGGCGCCCGCGGCCAGCGCTTCGTGCACCTGACCGAGCGTGTCGCACTCGACCTCGATCTTCGTGAGCGTGGGGCAGCCGGCCTGCGCACGTTCCACCGCCGCTCGGATCGAGCCGCACACCGCGATGTGGTTGTCCTTGATCAGCACGCCATCGTCCAGCCGCAATCGATGATTGCGCGCCCCGCCCATCTGCGCCGCATGCTTTTCCAACGCGCGCAGACCGGGCGTGGTCTTGCGCGTGTCGATCAGCACCGCCTTCGTGCCGCGGATGCGGTCGGCGTATTGCGCGGTGAGGCTGGCGATGCCCGACAGATGCTGCAGCAGGTTGAGCGCGGTACGCTCGGCCGTGAGCAGGCCTTGCGCCGGGCCGCTCACCGCCGCGATGCGCGTTCCGCCGGTCACGCGTGCGCCGTCCTCGACGAACTTTTCGAAACGGCACTCGGGTACGCGGCGCTTGAACACCTGCGCAGCGATGTCGATGCCGGCGATCACCATCTCGTGTCGCGCATTGAGGGCCAGATCGGCCTGCGCGTTGCGCGGGATCACCAGCTCGCTGGTGAGATCGCAAAAGCCGATGTCTTCTTCAAGTGCCGCGTCGATGGTCTTTGCGACGACCAGCGGGTCGATCATCGCCACTCCTCATGGATGAACAGGTTGAACGGGACGCGGTCAGTCTAGCAGCCACGCCGCCCGCTACAATGCGGGCCAGCCGTCTCCTCTCCCTGCGCAAGGCGTACGATGAGCAAAACCTCACCGCTCGGCATTCTCGGTGGCACGTTCGACCCGATCCACTTCGGTCATCTGCGATTCGCCGAGGAAATCGCCACGGCGCTCAATCTCACCGAGATCCGACTGGTACCCGCAGGCACGCCGCCGCACCGCACCGCACCCCTGGCCGGCGCCGAGCATCGGCTCGCCATGGCATACCTCGCTACCGCAGGCAATCCGATTCTGCGCGTGGACGCGCGCGAAGTACGGCGCGCCGAGCCGAGCTACACCATCAACACGGTGGAGGAAATCCGCAACGAAATCGGTGACCGGCCGCTGTGTCTGCTGCTGGGCGCCGACGCCTTCTTCGGCTTTCCGTTCTGGGAACGCTGGCAGGAGTTCTTCAAGCTCGCGCATGTCGTGGTGGCGAGCCGCCCCGGCTACGAACTGACCTCGACGCTGCCTTTGCCGCTGCAGCCGATGTGGGGCAAGCATTTCACCCACGAGCCGCACCGGCTTGCCGAGCAGCCCTATGGGTTGATCTATCACCAGACGATCACGTCGCTCGACATCTCCGCCAGCCACATCCGCGCGTTGGCACGCCGCGGTCACAGCGCGCGCTATCTGTTGCCCGATTCGGTGCTCGAGTACATCGACAAGACCGAGGTCTACACATCGAAGCCCGCAGCCTGAACGCCTCTGCGCGGCCGGCCGCAGCCTCCGATCGACCGCGCCGGCCTCGATTGCAGCTGACGAAGCTTCTCCCGTATAGTCGGCCGCGGCGCGGGTTCCCTGTGAGCCGTACCGCGCACGACCGGGCCGGCGTCGATCACGTTCCTGGTGTCGCCGGTGTCGTTGGCATCACTGCTAACACTCGTATCACTCGTGCATTGGAGGCATTCCCCCGTTGAGCCTTCTCAAGAAGCAGCGTGCGGTGGTCGCCGCGCTCGAAGACATCAAGGCGCGCGACATCTCGGTATTCAACGTCACTCATCTCACTTCGATGTTCGATCGCGTGATCATCGCGACCGGTGAGTCGGCGCGGCAGGTGAAGGCCCTGGCCCGCAGCGTGCACGACAAGGTGAAGGCCATGGGTGAGCGCGTGGCCTCGATCGAAGGTGAGGAATCCGGCGAGTGGGTGCTGGTCGACCTGGGCGATATCGTCGTGCACGTGATGCATCCGGCGGTACGCCAGTACTACAACCTCGAGGAGCTGTGGGGCCAGCCCAAGCCGCGTGCGCGCAAACCCAGGGCGGCCAGCCTCAGCAAGTCATGATGCACTGATCGGATTCGTATGCGGCTGATCGTCATCGCGGTCGGGGAGCGTATGCCCGGCTGGGTCGATCAGGCGGTCGACGACTATGCGCGTCGTATGCCGCGAGCGTTGCGCCTGGAACTCAAGACGATCCGACCGGCGCGCCGTACCGAGGGTGACAGCGTCGAGCAGTTGCTGCGCGAAGAAGCAGTGCGCCTCGATGCCGCAATCCCGCGCGCCGCGCTGATCGTTGCGCTGGACGAGCGCGGCAAAGCGCTCAGTTCGATGGCGCTCGCCAGACAGCTCGATTTGTGGATGCA
>CADECO010000324.1:2541-4164 GCA_902825905.1 uncultured beta proteobacterium | reverse complement strand
CGACATCGACATGGCCGAAGACATTCTGATCAACGTCACGCCGCAGGAAACGCGCGTCGCCGTCATCGACGCGGGCGTGGCGCAGGAACTGCACATCGAGCGTACGCACGGGCGCGGACTGGTGGGCAATATCTATCGCGGCGTGGTCGCGCGGGTGCTGCCGGGCATGCAGTCGGCCTTCATCGAGATCGGCCTGGAGCGCGCGGCGTTCCTGCACATCGCCGACATCTGGGAAGCACGGCAAAACGGCGGCGATCCGCGCCCGATCGAGAAGATCCTCTCCGAGGGACAACCGATCGTCGTGCAGGTGGTGAAGGATCCGATCGGCACCAAGGGCGCGCGTCTGTCGACGCAGGTGAGCCTGGCCGGACGGATGCTGGTGTACCTGCCGCAGGATCCGCACATCGGCATCTCGCAGCGCATCGAAGACGAAACCGAGCGCAAGAATCTGCGCGAGCGGCTGCAGCAGCTCATTCCGTCCGACGAACGCGGCGGCTACATCATCCGCACCGTCGCCGAGAACGCGCACGAAGACGAGCTGGCGAACGATGTGCAGTATCTGCGACGGCTATGGCACGACATTCGCCAGCGCGCGGGCGAAGCACCGGCCCCGTCGCTGCTGCATCAGGATCTGTCGCTCGCCCAGCGCGTGCTGCGCGATTTCGTCGGCGCCGACACCGGCCGCATCATCGTCGACTCGCGCGAGACCTTCGTGCGGCTGCAGGCGTTCGCCAAGGACTACACCCAGCAGGTGCTGCCCAAGATCGAGCATTACACCGGCGAGCGGCCGCTGTTCGACCTCTACAACATCGAGGAAGAGATCGAGAAGGCGCTGGCGCGGCGCGTCGACCTCAAGTCGGGCGGGTATCTGATCCTCGATCAGACCGAGGCGATGACCACGATCGACGTCAACACCGGCGGCTTTGTCGGCCTGCGCAATTTCGACGACACGATCTTCAAAACCAATCTCGAGGCGGCGCAGGTGATCGCGCGCCAGCTGCGGCTACGCAACCTCGGCGGCATTATCGTCATCGACTTCATCGACATGGACAACCCCGAGCATCGCGCCTCGGTGCTGGCCGAGCTGAACAAGTCGCTGGCGAAGGATCGCACGCGCATGACGGTGAGCGATTTCACCCAGCTCGGTCTGGTGGAGATGACGCGCAAGCGCACCCGAGAGAGCCTGGCGCACGTGCTGTGCGAGCCCTGCCCGGTGTGCGGCGGCCGGGGCGAGCTCAAGACCCCGCGTACAGTGTGCTACGAGGTGCTGCGGAGCATCCTGCGCGAGGCGCGTCAGTTCAATCCGCGCGAGTTCCGCATCCTCGCCTCGCAACAGGTGATCGACTTGTTCCTGGAAGAAGAATCGCAGGCGCTGGCGATGTTGTCGGACTTCATCGCCAAGCCGATCTCGATGCAGGTCGAGTCCAGCTATTCGCAGGAGCAGTACGACGTCGTGCTGATCTGAGCGCTGACGCGTACGCCGCAATCCCGGCATGGCCTTGCCGCCTGCGAGCGCGTGATCGCCGTGCCGACCGGTCGAGCGCCTGCGTGACGTTTGTCGCATCGCAGGGGATGCGGTGAAATTCGCCACAACGCCTTGCGAGTACGCCGCAAGCACCGGTG
>CADECO010000324.1:0-2441 GCA_902825905.1 uncultured beta proteobacterium | reverse complement strand
GGGGATGCGGTGAAATTCGCCACAACGCCTTGCGAGTACGCCGCAAGCACCGGTGCACTAAGCCGCATGGGCTCGCGCGCACCGCTGGCATCGCCATGACGCCCCCGCGAAGATTGCCCGTTCGAACAATCGAGCGTTTCCGGAACTCATGCCTTCGCCATCAAGAGCGGCTTCGGGCAAGCCGCGGCATCCCGATTCGGTCGATCTCGAGGCCACGATCAAGATCGACATGCTCAAACGTGCTGCGCACGCACCGTCCGAAACGCGCGCTCACTCGCCGCGAGTCACACCTTCGGATACCCCGGCCGCGCCTACGGTCGATCGACGCACCTCTCCGCAGCGCGCCGCGATCGGACAACGCATGGCGATCCTGATGGAACAGGAGGCCATGGCGCGCGAAGCCGAGCGCCAGCGCACCCGGCGCTGGTTGATCGGCGGCACCGCCGCGCTGGTGGGCATCATCGTGATTCCGCTCATGCTCTCGGCGATCACCGCCAAGAAGCCCGCGGCGCCCGGCAAGACAGCGGTGGAACGCCCCGCGCCCAGGAAGTAAGCAGAGCGGCCCCAACAGTCGGTCGAGTCTCCTGTCAGGCGCTCTTGGGCGTACGTCCCATCAGATAGAACTCTTCGTTCGGTCGCAGCGAGATCGAATTGGCGATGCGATTCGACATCGCGAAAAACGCGGCGATCGCGGCGATGTCCCAGATGTCGTCATCGGTGAACCCGTGGGCACGCAGCGCGTCGTAGTCGGCGTCGTTCACTGTGTGCGAGGCCGTTGCCACGCGCATGCCGAAGTCGAGCATCGCGCGCTGACGCGGCGTGATGTCGGCCTTGTGATGGTTGATGGCCACCTGGTCGGCGATCAGCGGATTCTTGGCACGGATGCGCAGGATCGCGCCGTGCGCCACCACGCAATACTGGCAGTGGTTCGCGCCTGAGGTCGTCACCACGATCATCTCGCGCTCGGCTTTGGTGAGCCCGCTCTGCTTTTCCATGAGCGCGTCGTGGTAGGCGAAGAAGGCGCGGAACTCCTCGGGCCGCCGCGCCAGCGCGAGGCACACGTTAGGCACGAACCCCGACTTTTCCTGCAACGCGAGAATCCTGGAGCGGATGTCGTCGGGAAGATCGTCGAGCTCGGGAGCTGGGAAGCGGCTGATCGGGTTTTGGCTGGTTGCGCTCATCTGGAGTGTGTGTGCGGTCTATGGGATGATTCGAAAGCGGTCCTGCCCGGGCGAACAGCGAGCGCGACCATCGCGCGCAACTGTGCGTGTGTGCGTACGCGGCATTTGCGCGATGTCGAAGCAATCAATCGTCCGGCGTCCGACGACCGCCAAGTCTAGGCCGACTTCCATGACCTCGCCGACAAAGGAGAGATTCGCTTGAACGATCGCACGCAGTTCGACCCCGAAGATTCGCACTTCAACAGTCTGGTTCCCGCAGTGCCGTTCTCGCGGCGCGGCTTCCTGGTATCGAGCGCGGCGGCCGGCATCGCGCTGTCGGCGCGCCCGGTCATGGCGCAGACGATGATCGTCACGCCCGCCGACGGGCTGGATACCGGCGACGTGCAGATTCCCGCCAAGGATGGCAAACAGATCCCGATCTACTACGCCGCTCCCAAGCGCGCGGGCAGATTCGCGACCGTGCTGGTGGTGCCGGAAATCTGGGGGGCGCACGAACACATCAAGGACGTGGCGCGGCGTCTGGCCAAGGCGGGCTACTTCGCTGTGGTGACCGAGCCGTATTCGCGCATCGGTGACCTGCGCAAAGTGGCCGACATCAAAGAAGTCATCGCCGGCGCCAATAAACTCACCGACGAGCAGTGTTTCGCCGATCTCGATTCGACCGTCGAGTGGGCTGCAAAACACGCGCGTGCCAACGTCAATAAGCTCGGGATCACCGGCTTCTGCCGCGGTGGCCGCACCACCTGGATGTACACCGCACACAACCCGCGGGTGAAGGCGGGCGTCGCCTGGTACGGCGGCCTGAACCCGGCGCCGCCGACGATGCCGCTCACACCGATCGACGTCGCCGACAAGCTCAACGCGCCGGTGCTCGGCCTTTACGGTGGTGCGGATCAAGGCATCCCGCAGAACATGGTCGATCGGATGAACGCAGCGCTGCTCGCATTCGGCAAGGACAAGCAGTCGATGATCCACGTCTATCCCGGCATGCCGCACGCGTTCCACGCCGACTACCGGCCGAGCTATCGCAAAGAGGCGGCTGACGACGGTTGGAAGCGCATGCTTGCCTCGTTCCGCAAGAACGGCGTGGCGTAACGCGGGAACGTAACGCCCGCGGAAGAGCGCCCCAACAATCAGCGCACCAGCTGCGCTGCATTTTCGGCCCCCTCCCTTTCTAGCGACAAGAATCGCGCGAGAGAGGGAGATGCTATGCAGGGCGAACAAGTCGGGGTCTTTGCGACTAGAAGGGAAGTTTGGCCC
>CADECO010000323.1:0-6921 GCA_902825905.1 uncultured beta proteobacterium | reverse complement strand
AATTGGTTGTCCCACGACGCCGGACACCTGCTCGAGATGCTGTTCGGATGGCGCGTGAACCCCCATTTCGGACCTTTCCATGTCCTGAGCTATGTCTTCATCTTCGGTGGCTTCTACCTGCTTGCCCGCGCCTGGCCGGTGCTGTACGCAGCTCAACGTGAAGGGCACATTGCCTCGACTGGCCCCTACGAGCGCATCCGGCATCCGCAGTACGTCGCCTTCGTGCTCATTCTTTTTGGTTTCTTGCTGCAATGGCCGACGATAGTGACGCTCGTGATGTTCCCGATTCTGGTGTTCGCCTATTCGCGGCTGGCCCACAAGGAAGAACGCGACTCAATCGAGCGGTTCGGTGCGCCGTACCGCGAGTACATGGCGCGAACGCCACGCTATGTACCCCGCCGCCGGCCACCACCGTCGCAGGTTGGCGGCAGTCCTCGCGCGGCCCACTAGCAAAACGTCGCGTGCGGCTTACATTTCTTGGCGCGTCCGGAACGGTCACCGGCTCGCGGTATCTGCTCGAGGTTCGCGATCGACGAATTCTTGTCGATTGCGGATTGTTCCAAGGATACAAGCAGCTTCGCCTTCGAAACTGGTCCCATCCTGGTTTCGATGCCGCCGACCTCGATGTCGTCGTATTGACCCATGCGCATCTCGACCATAGCGGCTATCTTCCGCGACTCGTGCGCGATGGCTTTCGAGGGACCATTCACGCCACGCCGGGTACTTTCGAACTATGCAAGATCTTGTTGCCAGACTCCGCCCATCTGCAGGAAGAAGATGCTGCATTCGCGAACCGTCACGGCACTTCGAAGCACAAGCCAGCGCTGCCGCTCTATACCGGTCAGGATGCGGCAGACTCACTTACGCGATTCAAAACGCGAGACTTCGACGAGCCGTTCGAGCTTGCATCTGGCGTTCGCGCGACGCTCCATCGCGCCGGTCACGTGCTGGGAGCCGCCTTCCTGCGCATCGAAACTCCGGAAGGAACGCTAACCTTCACGGGCGATCTGGGGCGACCGAACGATCCCCTCATGAACCCGCCCGCTCTACCCGCTGCGACTGACTATTTGGTTACGGAATCGACATACGGCGACCGCGTGCACCCTCAGGTCGATCCCGAACAGGAGCTTGCGAACGCGATCCATCCCGCGCTCGCACGCGGTGGAGCGGTGATCATTCCAGCATTCGCGGTGGGCCGGACGCAGACGTTGCTCCTGCTACTCGCGCGGTTGAAAGCCAAGGGTACAGTCCCAGACGCGCCGGTGTTCGTCGACAGTCCGATGGCAGTTGATGCCACGGCGCTCTACCAGAAGTTCCATCACGAGCATCGTATCGGTGATGACGAGTGCCGGCGCATGTGCTCGTCAGCCTCGATGGTCACGACTCCCGAGGGCTCTAAGGAACTCGATCGCCGCAAGGGACCGATGATCATTCTTTCCGCGAGCGGCATGGCGACCGGTGGACGCGTCGTCCACCATCTGAAGGCATTCGCTCCCGACGAGAGAAACTTGATATTGCTCGCGGGATTTCAAGCAGCAGGGACGAGAGGCGCAGCGCTTGCAGGAGGCGCAACGACTCTGAGAATGCACGGCCAGGAAGTGCCGATTCGCGCTGAAGTCGCGCAGCTGAAGAGTTCATCCGCCCACGCGGACTCGAGCGAGTTGATCGCGTGGCTCGGCGGTCTGCCCTCTCAACCGCGCAGGACTTTCATCACGCACGGGGAACCTGGCGCGTCTGATGCTTTGCGTCAGCGTATCGAACGTGAGCTCCACTGGACGGCAGAAGTTCCGGAGCATCTGTCGACGCACGAGCTCGTTTGATCATATGAACGACTCAAACTCTGCTTTGTCGATGCTCCTCATCCCCGCCGGCATCGACAGCTATTACGAGCCCATGGTCTTCATGCGGGCCGACTGCACGGTGTGCAAATCAGAGGGGTTCGAATCGCAGGCGCGGGTCTGGATCGAGCTGGCCGACCGCAAGTTGGTGGCCACGCTGATGGTGGTCAAAGAAGGCGGCTGGATTCCGGAAGGCGTGGCTGCACTTTCAGAGGCAGCATGGAACCGATTGCGCCCACGCGCGGGCGAGCGCGCGACATTCCGTCACGCCGATTCGCCCGATTCCGCTCGCTCCATTCGCGCCAAGATCTACGGACACGAACTCGGCCAGGGCGAATATCTCGCAATCATGCGAGATGCCGTCGCCGGAACACTGACCGATCTCGAATTGGCTTCATTTCTCACGGCTTGTGCGAGCCACGAACTGGATACGAAGGAAGTCACTGCGCTGACGCTGGCCATGGTCGATGCTGGACAGCGACTGCATTGGTCAAATAGCCGGGTGCTCGATAAGCACTGCGTCGGCGGCCTCGCCGGAAATCGCACGACCCCCATCGTGGTTGCGATCGTTGCATCGTGTGGCGGAACGATTCCGAAGACTTCATCGCGTGCGATCACGTCTCCGTCTGGCACAGCCGACACCATGGAGACTTTGGCGCCGGTCAATCTGTCGCTCGCCGCGATGCGCAGCGTCGTTGATCGCGAGGGAGGCTGCATCGTCTGGGGTGGGTCGGTTGGCCTGAGTCCTGCGGATGATGTCCTCATCCGAGTTGAACGCGCCCTCGATTTCGACAGCGATGCGCAGCTCGTCGCAAGTGTTCTGTCCAAGAAGATCGCTGCCGGCTCGACGCACGTTCTTCTGGATCTGCCCGTCGGGCCGACCGCGAAGGTTCGTTCGACCGAAGCCGCTGGGTTGTTGGGACATAAGCTTCTGGCGGTTGCCGATGCGGTAGGACTGAAGGCTCGGATTCACCTCTCGGACGGAACCCAGCCGGTTGGCCGCGGCATCGGTCCTTCCCTGGAGGCGCGCGACCTGGTCGCGGTTAGTGATATGTTGGGACCACATGCACGGCTATTGCGCAGCTATTGCCGCGCTGGTCCTCTGTATCGCTGAATTGCGCGCACAGGGGCGGGCCGCCGCGTTGCGTCTCGAGCCGCCTGTTCGAGCGATCCGCGGCGCCGGAGCGACGCAGAACTTCCTCGCCATCGCCACCCTTTCCGATGGTCTCGAACGTGACGTCACCGCGGAGGCCACGTGGACCGTCGCCGATCCCGCCCGCGCCACGATCTCGCCGAAAGGCGAACTGAAGGCGCTCGCCGACGGAGCGACGAAGCTGAGCGCCAAGTGGAATGGCCTTTCGGCGGCGGCGAATCTCAGCATCGCCGAAACAGCGCGGTCGCGCGAATTTGCCTTCGGCCTCGACATCGGCGTTATCCTGACCCGCAACGGCTGCAACGGCGCAAGCTGTCACGGCGGCGTCAAGGGCCGTGGCGGACTCAAGCTTTCGGCGGGCGCGCTCCATCCGAAAGACGATCACGAATGGATCGTCAAGGGCGGAGCCTACCAGGTGCTGAGCGCCGAAGTGAAGGGGCCGCGCATTCCGCGCATCAATCTCGAAAAACCCGAGGAGAGTCTGATCCTCCGCAAGGCTACCGGCGCGGCTCCGCACGGCGGCGGACGCCGGTTCACCACGGCTTCCGCCGACTACGCGGCGATCCTCTCCTGGATCAGGAAAGGCGCTCCGTTCGGACCCGATGACCTTCGCGAAGAGCGAGTCGTACGCCTCGAGGTTTCGCCGCGCGTGATCACCCTCACGCCGGGTGCGACTCACGGCTTGATCGTCACCGCGCACCTCGCCGGCGGCGCCACGCGCGACTTCACACCGCACGCGCTTTATGTTTCAAACGATGACGGCATCGCTTCGGTGTCACCGTCCGGAATCGTCAAACCCGGCCGCCTCGGCGAGACAGCGATTCTGGTTCGCGCCGCTGGCCTTGCCGCCAGCACCACCGTGGGCGTTGTCGGACCAGCGATCGCGAACTATCCGCCGTCGCCGCGTGCCAATTTCATCGACGGCTACATCTTCGACAAGCTGCGCAAGTTCCGCGTACCGCCGTCGCCGCTCTCAACGGACGCCGAGTTCGTTCGCCGCGTCTGTCTCGATCTCACGGGCATGCTGCCGCCCCCCGCGAGGGCAAGAGAGTTCATCGCCAGCACGGATCCGGAAAAGCGCCGCAAGTTGATCGATGCGTTGATCGGTTCGCCCGAATTCGTCGACTACTGGACCTTCCGTTTCGATGATCTATTTCGTGTCGCGATCTTCGCCAACGGTATTCAGCCGAAGTGGAGCCAGATGTACGCCGAGTGGGTCCGCGACAGCGTCGCCAGGAACAAGTCCTACGACCGGATGGCGCGTGAGCGGCTGACCGCGCAGGGCTACGACGCCACTACGCGTCATTTCCTTCCGTACGACGTGATCGGGCCTCCCGGAGAGACGATGGCCGAGGAACTCCGCGTCTTCTTCGGGCGCCGCCTCGATTGCGCACAGTGCCACAATCACCCCTACGAAGCCTGGACACAAGACCAGTTCTGGGGCATGGCCGCTTTCTTCGGGCGCATGTTCAAGATGGGCGACACGGGCCGCGAGTACGTGATCTTCGACCATCCGTTGAATGAAGCGATGGGAAATGGTGACGTGAATGGAAGCGTCAAGATGTTCCATCCGCGTACCAAAGCCGAACTGAAGCCGGTGCTGCTCGACGGACGGGAGGCCGCCAACAATACGCGCCGGAGCCCGCGTCACGAACTGGCGGATTGGGTGGTGAAGCATCCGTTCTTCTCCGAGGCGATGGCAAACCGAATGTGGGGCTATTTCTTCGGACGCGGACTCGTGGACCCCGTGGACGACTTCCGTTCCACAAACCCAGCAACGCATCCGGAACTGCTCGAACATCTCGCGCGCGAGTTCCGCGAACATGGTCACGACCTGCGCCATTTGATGCGCGTGATCGTCAATTCGCGCACCTATCAATTGAGCGGCGAGATCCTGCCCGCCAATCGAGAGGATCGAACCAACTACTCGCATTCGTACGCGCGGCCGCTCGATGCCGAGGTTCTGCTCGACGCGATCTGCGATGTCACGGGAGTTCCGGAAACATTCACGACGGGCGTCGCCGAGATCGAGCGGGCCAACGGACAGGCGCCGCTTGGAACCCGCGCGGTCCAGTTGCGTGAGCCCGATCTCTTCTTCTCGCGCTTTCTCGAACTGTACGGACGCCCGAATCGCCTGGTGATGCCCGAGCGGACCGGCAAGGCCAACCTCGGGCAGGCGCTGCATCAGGCAGCGGGCACCGTCTACAACGAAAAGCTCTCGGCGCCAGCGGGACGCTTGCGCAAGATGATCACGGCGGGCAGCTCCGATGCGGTGATCGCGGAGGAGTTCTATCTCGCGGCATTCGCCCGCGTGCCCGAGAAGGACGAACTCGATGGGATCGTCCAACTGATCGCCAAGCGCGGTGATCGCGAGTCCGCCTTGAAGGATTTCGTGTGGGCTATCATCAGCTCACGTGAATTCGCGGAGAATCATTAGAGGGACCATGATCACACGACGAGGTTTCATTCACGCCGGATCGCTCAGCCTGCTGGGCATCGACATGGCCCGGCATCTTCGCGCCGCTTCCGAAAAGCCAGGTGCGAAGGGCAAGGCACGCGCCTGCATTCTGCTCTGGCTCGAGGGCGGACCGAGTCAGATGGACACTTGGGACCCGAAGCCGAGTTCCGCCTTCAAGGCGATCTCGACCAATGTTGCGGGCATCCAGATCTCGGAACTGCTGCCGAAAATGGCGCGGCGCATGGACAAGCTCTCGATCGTTCGCTCGATGCACACCAAGGGCAACGACCATCCGCAAGGAACGCACTACGCGATCACCGGACACGAGCCCAACCCCGCGATGCATTTCCCCAGCATCGGCTCGATCATCGCCAAGGAAGTGGGCGGACGCAACGAAATGCCGCCCAACGTCCTCGTGCCGCAATGGGAGCGCGGCCGCCAATACGAAGAGTATTTCCGCGCCGGTTTCCTCGGCGGACAATATGATCCGATGGGGCTGCCCGATCCCGGCAAGAAGGATTTTTCGGTCGCCGATCTTTCACTGCCGAAGAGCCTCGCCGGAGAGGCAGTCGAGAGCCGGCAATCGTTCCTGAAGCTCGTCGATCAACGCTATCGCCGGCTGCATGACGGCGCCGAGCACGCCAACATGGATCAATATTCGGCACAGGCGTGGCGCATGCTGCTCAATCCAACGGTTCGCGACGCGTTCGACCTCTCGAAGGAACCGGACAAGCTGCGCGACGAATACGGACGCGACGCGGTTGGCCAGAGCGCGCTTCTCGCACGCCGATTGGTGGAAGCGGGCACCACGTTCGTCACCGCGGCCGGTTTTCACTCGAATTCATGGGACACGCATGCGAAGAACGATGCCGGGCATCGTGATCGCTTGTGCCCGCCTCTCGATCGTACTCTTTCGGTGCTGCTCGACGATCTTTCGCGGCGCGGACTCCTCGAGTCGACGATCGTCCTCGCGATGGGCGAGTTCGGGCGCACGCCGTTCGTCAACTCCGATCTCGGCCGTGATCACTGGCCCAACTGTTGGTCGCTCGCGCTCGGCGGAGGCGGAATCAAGGGCGGTGCCATCATCGGATCGAGCGACGAGAACGGAGCCAATGTCACGAGCGATGTGACCAGCATGGGTGACATCTTCGCGACGATCTACAAGGCTTTCGGAGTCGATTGGATGAAGGAGTACGACACTCCGATCGGCCGGCCCGTGAAGATCGCCAACTCGCTCGAAGATCGCACCGGAGAACCTCTCGGGCAACTGCTCTGATCCTCGAATCCGATCGGTACCAGGTCGAACTGCTCGAGTGGCTCCCGAGCGAGGAACCGCTCGACACAGGAGGGCTCGAACAAGACTTGGCTTGGGCCGCGCTTCGACGCCAACTCATTCCACGACGGCCTGCATCACCGCGTTCTCGAAATCGCGGTCCAACTGCCGGTCCGGATTGTCGGTCTGGATCATCATG
>CADECO010000322.1:0-6930 GCA_902825905.1 uncultured beta proteobacterium | reverse complement strand
TGACCTCGGGCGTCGTCACCAGCCTCAGGAAGCCGTGATCGCCGCCCATGAACGCGATCAGATCCGGCCCCGACATCGGTGCCTCGCCCTGCCCCTCGCGATAGGCGACCAGATTGTCGACCGCGGTCATCGCGATGTCGAACTTGCCCAGGATCAGATTGGAAAGCTGAAACGTCGAATTCGGCGTGTTGGTGACCTTGACGTCCAGATTGTTCTGCTTGAACAGCCCCTTTTCCTGCGCGACCCAGATCGGCCAGTTGAAGCCGCCGGGAAAGACGATGACATTCACCTCCTGCGGCGGCTTCATCGACGCACAGCCGGTGACTACGGCGGCGAGCATCAGTATCAAAAGACGTCTGCCCAGATCAATCATCCTCGACTCTCCTCGTTGTGGTTGTTCAGTGATTCCCTGCGGCGCAGCGCGAACGCCAGGAAGCCTACTTCATCAGCGGCATGCCGAAATTGGCGCCCGGATTGACCCCTTCGCGCCAGCGCGCCGTCACGGTCTTCACGCGTGTGTAGAAGCGCACCCCCTCCGGGCCGTGCTGATTCATGTCGCCGAACATCGAGTTCTTCCAACCACCGAAGCTGTGGAACGCGAGCGGCACCGGAATCGGCACGTTGATGCCGACCATGCCGGTGTTCACCTTCTGCGCGAAGTTACGGGCGACGTCGCCGTTGCGCGTGAAGATCGCCACGCCGTTGCCGAATTCGTGCTCGTTGGGCAGGCGCAGCGCCTCATCGAAGTTGCTGGCGCGCACCACCGACAGCACCGGCCCGAAAATCTCTTCTTTGTAGATCCGCATCGCCGGCGTGACCTTGTCGAACAACGTGCCGCCGAGGAAGAAGCCCTGCTTGGGGACGGGCATCTCACGTCCGTCGACAACGAGGTCGGCGCCTTCGACCACACCCAGATCGACATAGCTGCGCACCTTGTTGTAGTGCTCGCGCGTGACCAGCGGCCCCATTTCGGACTGCGGATCGGTCGACGGCCCCACTTTGAGCTTGCGTACGCGCGGCGCCAGGCTCTCGATCAATTCGTTGGAGGTCTTGTCCGTGACCGAGACGGCCACCGAGATCGCCATGCAGCGTTCACCAGCCGAGCCGTACGCTGAGCCCATCAAGGCGTCGGTGGTGAGGTCGATGTCGGCATCGGGCATGACCACGAGGTGATTCTTGGCGCCGCCCATCGACTGCACGCGCTTGCCCTGCTCGGCCGCCGTTGCATAAACGTATTTCGCGATCGGCGTGGACCCCACGAAGCTGATGGCCTGCACGATCGGATCGTGGAGCAGCGCATCGACCGCTTCCTTGTCGCCGTTGACGACATTGAGCACGCCGCCAGGTGCTCCCGCTTCGATCATCAGCTCTGCAAGACGCAGCGAGCACGACGGATCCTTCTCCGAGGGCTTGAGGATGAAGGTATTGCCGCAAGCGATCGCCACCGGGAACATCCACATCGGCACCATCGCCGGGAAGTTGAACGGCGTGATTCCGGCGACCACACCTAACGGCTGGCGCATCGAGTACGAGTCGATGCCGGGCGATACGTTGTCGGAGTACTCGCCCTTGAGCAGATGCGGAATGCCGCAGGCGAACTCGACGACTTCGAGCCCGCGCTGCAGCGAGCCCTTGGCGTCGGAGAGCACCTTGCCGTGCTCGTTCGAAATCAGCAATGCGAGCTCGTCGTAGTGGCGCTCGCACAGCTCCTTGAACTTGAACATGACGCGCGCGCGCGTGAGCGGCGAGGCGTTTGCCCACTCGGGAAACGCCGCCTGGGCGTTGGCAACAGCCTTGCCGACCTCGGCGCGCGAGGCAAGCGGCACGCGCGCACTCACCGCGCCCAGACTCGGGTTGTACACCTCGCCGAATCGCCCGCTCTCGCCGGCCTGATGTTTGCCGCCGATGAAATGGGAAAGCTCGCGCACACCAGTCGCGCCGGAATCGCGGGTATTCATGGGGGTTTCTCCAAGTCGTAGGATGGCGCGCGGGAGCGGGCCGGTGAACGCACCGCTCGTATGGAGCGCGTGGCGCTTGCGCCGCCGGGCCGACCGGGCGCGGGGTTGGCGCGGCGTTGGGCATGCGGAGCGGGGCCGTAATTTGGCCATAGCGCGCAGGCCCCTGCAACCTCGAGTATCCGTGCGTCGATCCCTCGCCGCATTCCGGGCTATTCTCGCTCGCTCAACGTTTCGAGTGGTTGCGCGTAGCGGATCGTAGCGGGCGCCGCGCTCACCCCGGAATCATTCGACCGGAGTCCCTCATGCTTGAAGCCCTGCACTTTCCCAAGTGGCTCGTCGACAACCAGCACCTGCTCAAGCCGCCGGTGGGCAACCAGCAGGTGTTCCCTGACGCCGATTTCATCGTGACGGTGGTCGGCGGCCCCAATCAGCGCACCGACTTCCACGACGACCCGTACGAGGAATTCTTCTGGCAGTTCAAGGGCAACGCCTACCTGAACATCTTCGAGGACGGCAAGGTGCGTCGGCTCGAACTGCGCGAGGGCGCGATGCTGGTGCTGCCTCCGCACGTTCGCCATTCACCGCAGCGCCCGGAACCCGACAGCCGCTGTCTGGTGATCGAGCGCACCCGTCCAGCAGGTGTGCTCGACGGATTCGAGTGGTTCTGCCCGAGTTGCGCCAATCTTCTGCACCGGGTCGAGGTGCAGGTGCAATCGCTGGTAAACGATCTGCCACCGCTGTTCGATAAGTTCTACGCGAACATCGACGCGCGCACCTGCAAGCGCTGCGGTACGGTCCACCCGGGCAAGGGGTAAGCGGTGCGGCCCGGCTTCCCCGCCGGGCCACGACGGAGCCTGATCAGCGCGTCTCGGGCTTGGTGATGCGCGGCTGGCCGGCCCCCAGCCACTTGTTGTACTTCTTGTAGTGCTCCTCGATCGCGCTGCGTACCCAGCCTTCGCGCTCGATCCGGCCACTGAAGTTGGGCAGCAGTTTCTCGAACCGCTCGATCGCCTTCTTGTCCCACTTCGCGACCTGTCGGAACCAGAAGATGCCCTGCTTGTGCAGGAAGCGCTCGAGGACCGGTCCGACCCCGAAGATCCGCTTCAGATCGTCGGGCTTGCGCTCCCGTACCACCCGCTTCTTGGCAGGCGCTTTCTTGACGGCCGTGCGCTTCTTCGCCGGTGCCGGTGCGGCTTGTCGCGGCGCGGGCTGCTCGACTACTTTGGTGATCGGCACTTCGCGGTCACGGTAGACGATCCGTTCGACCGGCTTCTCGACCACCTTCTCGACGATCTTCTCGACCGGGACCTCGCGATCGCGGTAGACGATCTTCTCCACCGGTTTCTCGACGATCTTCTGCACGACCCGCTCGACCGGCTTCTCCACGACTTTGGTGACGATGCGCTCGACCGGTCGCTCGACCACGCGATCCACCAGCTTCTCGACTGGTTTCTCGACGATCTTCTCGACCACTCGATCGACAATGCGCTCCACCGGCTTCTCGACGATCTTCTCGATAATCCGGTCGATCGGCTTCTCGACGATTTTCTCGACGATCTTCTCCACCGGTTTTTCGACGATCTTCTCGATGATCCGGTCGATCGGCTTCTCGACGATTTTCTCGACGATCTTCTCCACCGGTTTCTCGACGATCCGTTCGACGATCTTCTCGACCACCTTCTCCACCGGTTTTTCGACCACGCGATCGACGATTCTCTCCACCGGCTTCTCGACGATCTTCTCGATGATCCGGTCGATCGGCTTCTCGACGATTTTCTCGACGATCTTCTCCACCGGTTTCTCGACGATCCGTTCGACGATCTTCTCGACCACCTTCTCCACCGGTTTTTCGACCACGCGATCGACGATTCTCTCCACCGGCTTCTCGACGATTTTCTCGACGATCCGGTCGACTGGTTTCTCGACGATCTTCTCGACCGTGCGCACTTCGGGTGGACGCTGCCGGAGCTGATCCAGATCGCCCTTGAGCCGGCGAATCTCGTCATCGCGCTGCACGACCGTCGCGGTGCGCGTACGGTCCACGCCCATCAGCTCCTCGATGCGCGTTTCACGCTTGCGCAGCTCGGAGCGCAGACCGTCGACCTGCGCGGCTTGCGGGCGCAGCACACCGAGCTCGTCGGAACGCTTGCGCAGATCGCCGTTGATCGCTTCGATCCGCGCCTGCATTTCGCGCAGCGACTGGTCGCGCTGATCGAGTTGCCCCTGCAACCGCTCCAGTTCGGTCA
Source organism: uncultured beta proteobacterium (assembly GCA_902825905.1). Lineage (GTDB taxonomy): Bacteria > Pseudomonadota > Gammaproteobacteria > Burkholderiales > SG8-39 > CADEDU01. The sequence goes on along the minus strand of CADECO010000322.1, from coordinate 2,726 downwards.
CGCGTCCGCGTAGACCGGCGATCAGGCCATCGCGCTCCCTGACCTGACCAAGCAGCGGCTCCAGTTGCAGCAGCCGCGCCCGCACGCCCGACAGATCCTGATCACGCGCCGTCAGATCGGCACGCAGCGGCGCGATAGCCGCGACCTCGGTCGACAGATCGCGCACTCTGGCGTCCAGCGTGCTCGCGTTGCCTTCGGCTTGCGCCAGCTTGTCGCGCAGGATGCTCAGCTCGGCGTTGCGCGACTTCAGCTCACCGGGAAGCGGTTCGAGTTCCGCCACCCGCCGGCGCAGTGCCGACAGCGAGTTGTCCAGTTCGCTCGCGTGGCGCTCGGCCACACTGAGCTTGCCTCGCAGCCCGCCCAGCTCGGACTCGCGATCACGCAACGTCGCCTGCAGCGGCTCAAGCTGGCGATAACGACCGAGCAGGTCGTCGTAGTCGCGCTTGTGCGTGCCAAGCAACCCGCGGGCTTCGTTGAGCGAGCGATGGGTGGTATCGAACTGCGAACGCACGTCGGCCAACGCGGCCTCGGTACTCTGCAGCGTCGCCACGCGAGCGTCGAAGTCGCCCCGCAGCCGGGCAAGCGCGTCACGGCCACCGGCCAGTTCGCCTTCCATGCCGCGGATGATGCGGGCCTTCTCGGCGCCTTGCGCATCCAGCGTCCTGATCGTGGTTTCCAACTCGACCACGCGGATGCGCAACGCGGCCAGGTCGCTTTCGGTGACTTTGAGCTTGGCCAGCACGCTGTCGCGCTCGCTCTCCAGGGCTCTCAGCCGCGCCGCGCGCGCTTCCAGTTCGCGATTGGCCTGATCGAGTCGCGCCTGCCAGCTGGCCTCGAGCCGCGCCATCTCCGCGCGCATGCGCAGTCCACGCCATCCCCAACCAATCAGTCCACCCGCCAGTGCGGTGAGCAACAGGCATAGCCAGGCCGGCATGATTATTTCCCCCCTTCTTGAACGTGGAAGTCGATGCGGCGATTGCGCGCCCGACCGTCTGCGGCAGCGTTGTCGGCGATCGGCTTGTCCTGACCGTAGCCGCGGGCGCTCAATCGTTCGCGCGCTACCCCTTTGGCGACCAGGTAAGCCAGCACCGAATTGGCGCGCAGATCTGACAGCCGCAGGTTGCTCGGGGCATCACCGACATTGTCGGTATGCCCCGAGACCTCGATGCGCGTGGCCTTGTCTTCCTGCATCACGGGCACGGTCTCATCGAGCAGCTTGCGGCCCACAGGCGTGATGATGGCGCTGCCGGTCTCGAATTCGATCGTCTTGCCGCGGAGCAGGTCGTCGAGCTTGCGCTTCTGCACCATCGCTGCAGCCACGGTCAGCCGGTTGTCGACGGCGATATCGGGCCCGACCTGTTTCTTCACCGCCTCGCCGATGGCGCTCTTGATGGCCTCGCTGACGACTTCGCCGGTGAGCACGAGGCGCTTGCCGTCCAACTCGGCGCGACCCGCGGGCAGGTTCCTGATCTGGAACGGGGCGAGCAAAGCCGGTGTGCCGAACCAGCTCAGTGAGCTGACGTTCTGGTCGATGCCGAGCCTGTCGATGACGTTGTCGTTGCCGAAGGTCGACTTCGCCTGCTCGACGATCCGTCCCCGAGTCGCTTCATCCGGGACGGTACCAAGCAGCGTGACCTTGCCGCCCGCGTATTCGCCCGTGACGCTTGCGCTCACGACCGGAGCGGGAGCCGGTGCGGGTGTGACTGCCGGTGCAGGCGCAGGTGGTGGTGACGCTGGCGGCGAAACCGCGATCGGTGCGGTTGCCGGAACTGCGACCGGGGCGGCTCGTTGCGCGCCACTGCACAGAAAATACAGCAGGATCAGACCGAGAATGCCGAGCAGGATCCAGAACCAGTCTCGGTTGGTCATGAAGGACGCTCCCCTTTAGTTGTTGTCGGGCAGTGGCCGCGCGCTTCCGGGATGCAATCAGGAGGTGGAGCCGCGCGTTCGACGCGTGCGTCGCTTGCTTCAAGCCACAACGATGCAAGCGAATGCTGCGATGCGTCGCGCGAGGATGGTAATCCGATTCGCGCGAACCTCGCCACCACGACGGTGCGCTTGCGCCGCCAGGCGCGCGGCCGCGATCGTCAGCTATTGTCAGTCTGCCGAGCGTCGCAGCCGGTACGCCGTGGGCACGCAAACGACGAGCAACAACGCCGCCGCGATGAACACCCAGGCCGGACGTCCGGTATCGAGAAACCAGCCGAACAGCAAAGGCGCCACCGCCGCGCCCGCGTCGAGCCCGGAGTAGACGAATCCGTAGACCTTGCCGCGCGCGTCGGCCGGTGCTGCGTTACGCACCAGGATGTCTCGCGAGGGATTGGTCGCACCGATCACGGCTCCAACCAGGAACGCCAGCACCGGAACCGCGCTCGCGGCAATGGTGCTGCTGGCGATCACCATCGTCAGCACTGCTGCCGCCGCGATCCCGATCGCTGTCATCACGTCGTGGCGACGGTAGCGGACCGCCAGCACGCCGCCCGCCAGCGTGCCGACCGTTCCGCCGATCAGGAAAGCTGTGAGCACGCCACCTGCCATCACCAATGGGATGCCGTAGAGGGCAATCAAAGTGGTCGGACCGAACGACATGAAACTCGAAATCGCCACCGCGGTGAGAAAGAAGAACAGCGTGCACATCACCACTTCGGTCTGCCAGAGCACGGCGAGGCCGCCTCCCGCGCGGCTGGCACTGCTCCGATCGGGCGTCGCGGCGTGAACGGTTTCAG
>CADECO010000321.1:4802-6936 GCA_902825905.1 uncultured beta proteobacterium | reverse complement strand
ATGTAGATGGGACTGCGTTGCCGCCAGTATTCCGCGGACTCCATGCCATGCTCCCTCTGGTCGTCGCAAAAAAATCGGGCCGTCGCGTTCGAATCGGGTTGTGCGCTGTGTCGCGTTGCGGGACTCTGGTCGGTGGGTCCTACGCGCGCGCCTTGCTCTCGATAAAGGCGACCAGCCGCTCGACGCTGTCCTCTTCCGACTGGCGCGCCGTGTCGATGATCACGTCCGGTGACTCCGGCGTCTCGTAGGGCGCGGAGATGCCGGTGAACTCGGGCAATGTTCCCGCACGCGCCTTCTTGTACAGACCTTTCGGATCGCGCCGCTCACAAACCGCGAGTGGCGCGTTGACGAACACTTCGCAGAAGGCCTCCCCGGCAGACCTTCTGGCACTGTCCCGATCGGCGCGATACGGCGAGATGAACGCGCTGATCGCAATGAAACCGGCATCGGCGAACAACGCGGCGACCTCGCCTACCCGGCGGATGTTCTCGGAGCGGTCTTCCGGCGAGAAGCCCAGGTCGGAATTCAGTCCGCGCCGCACATTGTCGCCGTCGAGCACATAAACCTGCCAGCCCTTGGCGAACAACCGCTGCTCGACCCGCATGGCGAGCGTTGACTTGCCCGAGCCCGACAGGCCGGTGAGCCACACGACCATCCCCCGATGTCCCGCGCGTTCGGCGCGGAGCTGCCGTGATACGCGATGTTCGACAGCGAAGAGGTTGGCCGCCGGCTGTCTCAGCCGCCGGCGTTGATCGGGAAAGCCTTCCATGCTGATCAGCCCGCCGGCTACCACCCGGAATCCGTCCATGAGGGCGAAGCGTCCCAGCGACGGATTACGCTGATGCTCGTCGACCGCGATAAGCGTGCGGCTGCGGAGTGTCAGCTCGGCAATCTCCCCGTTGCCGACCTCACTTGCATGCTTGGTCACGAAGTCATGCGGATCGAACACCCTGCTGATCTCCTGGATGACGACCGTAGTCTCGGTGGTGCAGTGCTTCAGCTTGAGCGTCTTGCCGGGGGAGAGGTGCACCGGACCGACAATGAAGACCGTCGCGCGGAACACGTCGGTGAGCATCGGCGGCCGGTCGGGGTGGCTGGCGATCTGTCCCCGTTCGACGAAGATCGGGGCATCCAGCGAGATGCCGATGGACATCCCGGCCCGGGCCTCGATGCCGGCGCTTTGTGTGGGCCAGGCTTCGATCGCCTTGACGCGTGCCCGCAGGTTGCTCGGCGAGAACAGAAGATCGTCGCCGACGCGCAACACCCCGCTTTCTATTCGGCCCGCCACGATCCGGCGTTCGTCGAACTTGTAGACATCCTGCACCACCAGCCGCAGCGGCTTCTCGACATCGGATGCGGGCGGGCGCACATCCTCGAGCGCACCGAGGAGCGTCGGCCCGACGTGCCAGGGCATTCGGGTCGAGGCGGCCACCAGGTTGTCGCCATCGCGCGCGGCGACCGGTACGGCATGCAACAGTCGGGCGCCGATGCCGTCGAGGTAGTTGGCGACGTCCTCGCGGATGCGTTCGTAAGCCGGGCGCTCGAAACCGACCAAGTCCATCTTGTTCACTGCCAGGACGATCTGCTCCACGCCGAGCAGTCGCAACAGGTAGGCGTGCCGTCGCGTCTGCTCCCGCAGGCCCTCCAGCGCATCCACGACCAGGATCGCCGCCTCGGCACTGGCTGCGCCGGTGACCATGTTGCGCATGAACTCCCGGTGCCCCGGCGCATCGATGATCATGTAGCGGCGATGCGCCGTCGTGAGCCAAATGCGCGTGGTGTCGATCGTGATGGCCTGGTCGCGTTCGGCCTGCAGCGCATCGAGCACGAACGACCACTCCAGCGCCATCCCGCGCTTCTCCGAGAGACGCAGCAACTCGTCCGCCTTGCCGGGGGGCAGCGAGCCGGTTTCGTGCAGCAACCGGCCAACCAGCGTCGACTTTCCGTGGTCGACGTGGCCGACGATGGCAACCGGGAGCGCGCGGGACGACTGCGTCATCGCGCGCGCCGACGCTTACATGTACCCGCTGGCGCGCAGGCGTTCGAATGCATCTTCGGTCTCGTGATCCATCGCGCGTCCGGCACGCTCGGGGGCTGTGGTCTGCTCGAGTTCGCTGATGATCTCGTCCAGCGT
>CADECO010000321.1:0-4702 GCA_902825905.1 uncultured beta proteobacterium | reverse complement strand
CGGTACTGCTCGCGGGCCAGGAACTGTTTAAGGCCCTCGGTCTTGCGTGCGGCTGCCCTCGCACCGGGCGGTAGCGACGGATCCATCGAATCCTCGGGCGGGCACGGCTCGGCGATGAGGCGCAGCTGCCATTCGTGCGCGATGCGGTCGCGGAATTCGTAGACCTCGGGCAGCTCCATTGCGGTGTCCAGCTGGATCACCGGAAACGGCACCTGTCCGAAGAACGCCTTGCGTGCCATCCACAGCAGGGCGTTGCTGTCCTTGCCTATCGACCACAGCATGCCGAGCGGCTTCAGCCGGGCGAAGGCTTCGCGCAGGATATGAACGGTCCTCGACTCGAGTTCGTCGAGGTACTGGTCTTCACGCATTGGGAGGGGGGCGATGAAACTTGCCATTGTCGCAAATTGGCTGCGCCGCAGCGACGCTTGGTCGCGCCGATCAGCCACGCTTGATCGCGGTCAGGTGGCACCAGGGCTGCGAGAGGGCACCGCGGAAGCAAAGGTTGCGACCCTCCGCCGTTCGCTGCGTATAGCTCACCACTTCTTGATCGTACCCCGGCATTGGCAATTCGATTGGGAGCTCGAAAGGCAGAAATTCAATCTGATCCATGCCCGCCTGCTCGAAGATCTGCGCCACTCTGGCCATCGGACGAAAGCAGATCCGAAGCCCCTGCGGGTGCCCGAGCGTCGTCTCGTGGATCACGATGTCCTGGAACTGAAACGGGTGAAGCCACTCGAAAGCCAGATAGCTGCCACCTGCCCTCAACGCGCGGGCTACGCTCTTCGCCGCCCGTACGTACTCGTCCCAATGGAAGTACACCGCAACGGCATTCGCAACGACGATGTCGAACTGTTCGGTATAGGGGAGGTCGAGCATATCGAGCTGCTCGAAAGCGATCCCCGTCAGCGCGGGATTCGCGCGGCACTCAGCTAGGGACGATTCGGCGAGATCACCCCCGGTCAGTACAAGCTCGGGCATCAAGCGACGCAGGTGAAGCAACAGGTTCCCCGTCGAGCAGCCGATATCCAGCAGTCGGAGTGGTCCCTTTGACCGGTCGTGCCGCGCCGCTGCTTGGGCTACCAGGTCGATCAACACCTTGTCGCTCTCGCGCATCTGCTGCGCGTATTTTGTCTGGTAGGCGTTGTAATCGCGCAGGAATCGCTCGTCGGAGACGTACTCCCGGTAGGTGAACTGTTCGGTCATCGGGTTTCTTTCGGTGATGGGCGTGCGCGCGCATGCCGGATCGCGTCGAACGTCTCCGCGAACAGGAAGCAGCGGCGCACCATCTGCGCGTCGAGGCTTCCTTCATGACCGAGCAGGTTGTGCCGCAGCAATTCGCCCGCGACGTCCAGCAGCAGATCTCCGCTATCGCTGCGCCAGGAGCCCGGTGCGAGCCCGGCTTGTTCCAGATAGTCGAGCACCGACCCATCCAGGCTGGCGTTCGAGTTCGCGGCGTATCCGCACAGCGTCATCTCCGGGCCGCAGAGAAAATCAGTCGTCTTCACAACCTCAGCGGCCAAGCTTTCGCGCCAGCGACCGGTGCTTGCATTGTAGATGTTGTGGCCCGAGTGATCGAAGCTGCTGTTCCCCGCCCAGCCATCGGCCGACAGCGCAAGCATTCGCGGATCGAACTCCAATTCCAACTCATTGCAGATCCGCCGTGCCTCCTGCTCAGGGTTTGCAACGAGAACTTCGTACCGGATGCTGCGGAAGCGCGGCGCCAGATCCGGGTCGGATCGGTAGCGCAGTGATAGCGCAACGCTCTTGCGCCAGTGCCGCATGTACGACGGAGGATGCGCGGCTTGCGACGGGTCGCGCTCTGCCATTGCCACCAGCGAGCCCACGATGGCGCGCGGGTCGCGATCGATCGCATAGAAGCGCGCGTCCGGAAAAGCGCGCGCCAGCGCGGGGACGAAATCGAACATCCACACTTCCTTGCAGCCGACCCATGCGGCCTGCGGACGCTGCGCCTGCACGATGCGCAATGCGCTGCGGATCAGTTCGCGATACCCGCTGCCCGCGATGCTCCGCAGGGCGTCTCCCAGCGCCGGATCCTCGAGCGCTGCGCGAACCTGCACCGCGTCGCGCAGACCGTCGAGTTCACCGGCGGCAAGTGGGATGGCCGCGGTTCCCGACAGGAGCGCGTCGAGCAGAGCGGGGCCGTTGCGGTCGAAATAGTGGTCCTGGAAAGGTAGTGTCGGGCGAAACCCCGCCTGGTCCTCGGCCGCGGCGTTGGCGTGCGTGAGCGCATTTCGAAGCGAGCGTAGAACCGGCATCAGCGGATCAAGCGCCACACGAATCGCTGGATGGCGATCCAGCATGCGGGCGAGCAGATTGGTACCCGATCGGGCCAGACCCAGAACGAACAGTGGGCGAAACGGGCGGGCGTTCATCGGATCGGCCGCGCAGCGATCACGATGTCGTCGCACTGGCGGCCGCGGTCCGCTGCTTCCTGAATTACCGGGATCAGTTCCGCCAGGCGAGGCACGAGCGAGTCGTCGCCGAGGTGAATCGCCGCTTGGACGACGAGCTCCCACGCGTCCATGCCGAAGTACCAGGCGGCAACCGGGGCGAATCCCTCTTCGACCAGCGCCGTGCAGAGCGATTCATCGCTGAAGGCATTGACATGGCTGGTCGGGTCCATATGACGTGCGACGGTCGCGCCTTCCATCGCCTGCACCAGCGTGCCGAGCGCATCGGCCCGCGGCACTTCGACCACCAACAGCCCTCCAGGCAGAACGGCACGACGGGCTGCTGCCAGAAACCTGCGCGGCTCCGGGACGTACTCGAGCAGGCCCCAGAAGGTGACAAGTCCGGCCGGTTCGACGGGGGCGGCGCAGAAATCATCATCGCGTAGTGCCAGTCGGAACGCTTCGCTGGCGAATGCACGCGAAGCCCGGGATTGCTCGAAGCCCTCGACTGTCATGCCTCGTCGCGCTGCCGCCGCCAGGAAGTGCCCGGCACCGGCGCCCACATCCAGTACGCGTTGCGGCGCGTCGCACCCGTTGCGGACGAACTGCTCCAGGCACCAGTCCAGTTTGGGCGCGATGATCTGCGCCATGCGGATCTCCAGCGCGCTGCTGTCGACATACACCGCCGAGTGCTGCGCGGATTCGGCGAAGACACGCCCCAGCGCGGCGCTGGTCGGTTGCCTCGTCACCATGACGTGCCCGCAACCGGAACATCTCTCGTATTGCACGCCGAAGACGCGCAGCGCTTCGGTGGTGTCCCGCAAGGGCCTCGCGCACGCCGGGCAGTTCGATCGTGATTCGAGCGCGTCCCTACCTTCATACAGTTGCTTCGCACACCCCGCGAGATAGTTCGCGTAGGCGCGCACTTCGTCGAGGTCGCGACCCTTCAGCGCCATCACGTCCAACGGCTTGCCGATGCGTACGTCCACATCGAATCCGACCGGTTCGCCCGCGCCGTGCCACTCCCACCGTTCGGTGTGCCGGGCGGAGTGATCGGCTGAGAAGGGCAGGGTCCGGTACCAGCGGCTCATGGCGCCTCGGGCCTCACCAGAAAGGCCCGTAGGGTGAATTTGCTGCTCGGCTCGCGTAGACGTTCGATCCGAGTCACCGACAGGCCGGCGCGCTCGGCGGTCAGCGCGAGCGAGGCGGGACTGAAGACGTGATGGTGCTCGATGAAGAATTCCTCTCGTCCTGCGCCCAGCGATGCGGCCCCGTCGCCGTCCGGCACCTCGACGTACACGAAGCCGCCTGGGGCGAGAAGCTCGAGCGCGCGCGCGAGCATCCCGACCGGATCCTCGACGTGCTCCAGCACCTTGTTGAACGTGATCACGTCATGCTGACCGAGTAGCTCCCGCGGGACGTCCATCAGGCTGCCAGTCACGACGTCGACCCCCACGGTCTCGCGAGCATGTCGCGCGGCTTCGGGATCCGGATCGAGCGCAGTGCATCGCCAGCCCGACTGTTTCATCTTCGCCGGAAAGACGGCCAACCCGGAGCCGATGTCGAGAAGCTTCGGCCGCATCTCGGAGGCGAACCGCGACGCTGCGAACGCCAACACGCTCGCTGCTCTGCCCGCGTTGTCCGACTGCGCCGGGGGCAGCGATATGATCCGCTCGAAGGTCTGGCGCATGCGATTGCCGTAGGTGCTACTGACGTAAGCTCCCTCGTACAGTCCGCTCAGGTCGAGGTCATGTTGCGCGTACCAGTGGTGGCACAGCGTGCAGCGCGTATAAGCACGCCGGTAGGCCTGACCCTTCAGGTCGAACCGTGTCTCGCCTATCGGTGGCGCGTCGTAGGCAATCATCGGCGTGTCGTGACTTCGATCGCACGGACAGCGAAGCGTCGGCGCGACCACTGTCAGCCGGCCATCCGGCGCGCGAGCGTGTCGAGCGCCTCGGTGTTGTCGAGCCAGGCGATGAGGTCGAGCCCTTCCTGCACGCGATACTGATCGAACCCTGCCTCGTGGCCCCGCTCGACCAGCAGGACGAAATAGCGGCCGGTCGTGCGGTTGCGAATGAGGACGCCGCGCAGTCCGAACTGCTCCAGCCGGCCGTTCAACGATGGGGTCGCGTAGAAGCCCCAGTCCTTGCGTGCCACATCGTATTCCGCTCCGGACTCCGTTTTGAGCGTGACCTGCTCGTCCTTGTCCAGGTGTAGCGTTCCGCAGTCCTTCATGTCGAAGCGGACCGCGTTTCCCACGGTGAAGCGCCGGGGTGGATCCTTCGCGTCGA
>CADECO010000320.1:2807-6948 GCA_902825905.1 uncultured beta proteobacterium | reverse complement strand
GTCGCGCCGCTGGCGTCGCGAAACTGGCCGTTGCCGCCGAGCAGCGTCAAACCCGACGGAAACCGCGGCGTGACTTCGTGATCGACAAAGCGCTGGAAGTCTTCAGGTGAAACCGCCGAGCCGTCCGGCCGCGCCATGCCGAAAAACAATTCCGTGCGCGCCACCGGCTTGCCGCCCCAGCCGTTGCAATCGGGCCGCGCCATCTGTTGCGCCGCGGGTATTTCCTGGATGCGTGCAGGCACGTCCAATGCGCGCGCATCCGGCACCGCCAGCGATACGCAAAGGGCTACGCCCAGCTTCCAACTGATACCGCTTCGTTGAACTCGATCCATAGCCCACCTCACGCCAAAATCACCTCGTCAACGCAATGCATCCTGCGCACGCATACGCCCGGCCGCCGCGCAACCTCGGAATCAGCGGCAATGCCTTGGGTAGTTGGACTCTTCCATGGCGCTGAAGCCTCGTGTCAATCACCGGCCGCCCGCGCAGGGTGAATTGATGAGTTGCAGACGCAGCGGGGTCGGTTCAATGCGTATAGATGATCGCCGCGGGCCGCGCGTAACGCCTGGCTCGGCCGCTCGAGTCGTCCACGTGGCGGCGCTGAGTAGCCCACTGCGTCCGTGGTCATAACCGCACGTCATATGACTCATAACGAACGGCGAGCGCAGACTCCACTTACTTCCCTGATCATTCGCCGCAACTCGGGCGCAATGGATGCGCAGCACATGGTGACGCGCCCGCCACGTCGACGGCAAAGGAGCGACATGATGATTCGATTGAAGCGATTGATCCTACGGGCGATGTGTCTCGCTATCGTGGGCGGTGCGATCGGTGGGCATGCTGCTGCACCGACATTTCCCGCCAAGCCCATTCGGCTGTTGGTTCCGTTCCCGGCGGGTGGGCCGAACGACATCCTCGCGCGCGCGCTGGCCGACGAGTTGAGCAGGCAGATCGGGCAGAACGTGCTAGCGGATAACCGCCCGGGTGCCAGCGGCAACATCGCCGCCGAAGCGGCGGCGCGTTCAGTCCCGGACGGATACACGCTGTTTTGGGCGCAGAGCGCGACCCACGGCGTCAATCCCGCGCTCTTCGCCGGCAACGTGAAGTTCGACCCGATCAATGACTTCGCCGCGATCGGACTCGTTGGTCGAATGCCGATCGTCATGATCACCGCTCCCGCTACCGGATTGAAGTCAATACGCGATGTACTGCAGCGCGCGCAAGCACGGCCAGGACACCTCACCTATGGGTCAGGGGGCCATGGCACCACGCCGCACATGGCCGGTGAGCTGCTCAAGTCGAACACCGGAGTGAAGCTCACGCACATTCCCTACAAAGGTTCGCAGCCGGCCATTGCCGATGCGCTCGCTGGCCGGGTCGATGTCGCGTTCGATGGCGTGGCCTCAGCGGTCGGCTACATTCGATCCGGGCAGCTCCTCGCCCTCGGCGTGAGCACTGGAGAGCGGCTCCCGCAGCTCCCCGATATCGCGCCGATCGCCGAGAGCGTACCCGGCTACGACATCGCGAGTTGGAGCGGCCTCGCAGCGCCCGTCCACACGCCGGTTGCAGTAATTGAGCGTCTCAACAAGGAACTGAATCGGGCGCTCGGTAGTCCTGGGCTGCGCGAGCGGTTCTCGCAGTTAGGCGTCACGCCGCTCGGCGGCTCGCCTGCGGAAATGGCGCAGCTTGTCCGCGACGAAATTCAGAAATGGTCGAAAGTCGTCGCGCAGAACGGCATTCGCGTGGAATGAGCAAGACATGACCACTGCAACGTACACCGAGATAACCGGCGCCATGCAGCACTACGTGATTCGCGGCGGGTTGGCGGGTGGGGAGCGTTTACGGCTGATGTCCAGAGTGCTGCAACGGACGACCGGGGCGCTGCTCGACCGCGTGGCCTTGGCCGATGGCATGCATTGCTTGGACGTCGGCTGCGGCGCGGGCGACGTGACCGTGGAAATCGCACGCCGCATCGCGCCGCGCGGCATAGTCATCGGTATCGATCTGGACGCGGTCAAGCTCGGGCTCGCTCGAGAGCATGCCATGCAGTCGGACGTCGCGAGCGTCGCCTCGTTCATGATCGGCGACATCCGCCGCGATCTGCCGAGCGGCCCGTTCGATCTCATCTATGCACGGTTCGTTCTCAGCCACCTCAACCACCCCGAGAAATTGATCGACACGTTTCACCGACATCTTCGACCCGGTGGCCGACTTGTACTGGAAGACGCCGATTTCAGCAGTTACTTTGCCTACCCCGAATGCGCGGCGTTCGACGCGCACCGCGAACTGTTGACTTCAGCGATGCGCCGGCGTGGCGGCGACCCGGAAATCGGCCGGCGGCTGCCGCTGATGTTGAACGACGCCGGCTTCGACGCGGTTGGTGTCGAAGTCGTGCAGCCGATGGGCTTGGAAGGCGAAGTCAAGCTGCTTGCCCCGCTTACAACCGAGAACATGATCGACAGCCTGGTAAGGGAGGGGCTCGAGTCGCAGATGACGATCGATCGAATCGTCACGGACCTTTACGCGTTTGCTCGCGATCCGCGGACTCTGATGGGTGTACCGCGCATCGTGCAAGCGTGGGGCGCTCGACCGGCCCGATAGCTCGGAATGAGGAGCGCTCGGCACTTCCTGGTCAAGAGCGCGCACCATCGTCACGGCGCATTCGCTTTCGCGGCAACCTTACCCCTTCCGCCGAACAACTCGAACATCAACTTGCGCAGCCAACTGAGCGCTGGATCCTTGTGCGCACGCTCATGCCAGTACTGCTTGATTTCAAACGGTGGCATCGGCAACGGACAGGGGAGGACGCGCAGGCCGGCAAGAGGCGCCAATTGGTGTGCACCCCTGCGCGGCATCGTAAACACGTACCGCGTGCCGGGTAACAGAAGCGAGGCAGTGAGGAACGACGGCACCCGTGCCACCACCTGTGCTGCGCCACAAGCCTGGACGATGCGCTGCTCGACGATGCGTTGCACATGCGCAGTGCCCGTGGCGCCAGCGACTAAGTGCTGCTCGCGTCGAAACGCATCGAGCGTGAGTCCCGAGCCTGCCCGTGGATGGTCGGCACTCACCACGCATACGAACTCGTCGGAGAAGAGGCGCTGCTGAAAGATTCCGGCGCCCAGATCGGTGAACGGCCCTACCGCCAGATCAACCTCGCCTTCGAGCAAGGCGGCCGCCAACGCCGAATGGGGCGCAACGATGCGGAACTGCACTCCGGGCGCATGCCGCGTTGTGTGCTGCAGCAACCGCGAAAGAAAGTACAGCGCGCCGATGTCGCTGATCCCGAGCACGAAGAGCCGTAACGCCCTGGTCGGATCGAACTCGCCGACCGCGCGCAACTCGATATCGACAATGCGTAGTGCCCGACGGACCGCGCCGATTATCGAATCGGCGCGCGCGCTCGGTTCCATCCCGCGCGCCGTGCGCACGAAGAGTGGATCGGAGAGGCGCGCTCGCAGCGCGCGCAACGACTTGGAGAGCGCAGGCTGTGTCAGCTCGAGCTCGATCGCCGCGCGTGTAAGGTTGCGCAGTCGATATGTCGCTTCGAACACACGCAGGTGCTGCAGCTCGATGTCGGAGCGTAAGTCGTTGCGGACTCGTCCGCTTTCGGCGGTGGTGATGGGCATACAACGCCTCCGGGAGCGTGATCATAGCTGGGTCGCACGCTTCGGCTCCGTCGGCGCGAGTTCGGCCTTGCCAATCATTGGAGGCAAGTAGATCGCCTCGAACCGCGCCCCGTGGCCGCATCGTCGCAGTGGCGAGACGCTCGATCACATGGGAGCGGCATGGCCACCCTGAAGACGACCGCATCCGAGAGCAATGGCTAGAGATTCGTGTGGCTTCTGCGAGGCCGATGGTCGTTGTGATAATAGGGCGCTCGACTGATTGGTTCGGCGCCGGTTTGAAAAGTCAGATAGAAGCGATCGACGAGGCATGCTGATCGTTCCGAAAATCGCAAACTGATCGCAGCGGGAGCTATCGACATCCGCTGACGGTAGACCTCCAAACCTGACCGACTACGCGCAGTCTGAACCGGTCGTCTAAGCTATTTCACCTACGGTATGGGGTTCGTCGGATACATCACGTTCGTCGTCGCTTGGGCAGAGCAGAAGACTGAATCGGCCCTCGAAGTTAGTGC
>CADECO010000320.1:0-2707 GCA_902825905.1 uncultured beta proteobacterium | reverse complement strand
CGTTCGTCGTCGCTTGGGCAGAGCAGAAGACTGAATCGGCCCTCGAAGTTAGTGCGGTTTGGAGCGTGCTTTCGCTCGTGACAATGATCGCGCCGCTGCTGTGGGGCGGGCTGCTGGCACGATGGAGCGGGGCACGAGTGCTCGCGCTCGCAATGTGATGCAGTCGGGCATGGGAGCGGCGCTGCCGTTCTTTGGCACTTCGCAGTTCGCATGATGGGCTCCGCTGCGCTGTTCGGCTCGGCGTTTCTGATCCCGCCCGCCGCGGTGACGAACCTTTGCAAGGCGGAGTTGCCGCAAATTGTTTGGGGCGCGTGGGTGGCCCGACACGGCGGCGTTTGGCATCGGTCAGGTCGTTGGCCCGCTGATGGTGGGCTGGTTCGCCGATCGCTATGCGGGACTTGCACCGGGGTATGCGTCTCTGCGGGCATTCTTGTCATCGGGGGAGCCTGTGCGTTGGCGCAACGTTCGGCTGCGATTCGAGAGAAGGAGAACGCGATCAAGGACCGCTTGACCTTAACGTAGCGGCAACTTCTACAGTGCCAAACTCCTCAGACACTGGAGCAAGGCATGAACGCCAAACGATCCTTTCGCGCTTTTCTCGCTTGCACGCTGGCAATCACGTTGGGGACGCTACCTGCTTGGGCAGCGGACTCACTCTACAAACGGCTGGGCGGATACGATGCAATCGCAGGATTCGTGGATACGGCGTTCCCGCGGGTCGCTGCCCATCCACAACTGACACAATTTTTCCGCGGGCACGCGCAGATAAGCCAGATGCGCCAGCGCCAGCTAATTGTTGATGCGCTGTGTGCGGCCAGTGGCGGCCCATGCCTCTACACCGGCCGCGACATGAAGCCGGTTCACGTCGGTTTGGGGATCACGAGCGCGCAGTGGGAAATCTTCATCGAAGTGCTTTCTGTGGCGGCCAACGAGCGCGGTTTTGCTGCTACCGAAAAGAAGGAATTCCTGCAGTTGTTGGCCACGCGTTTCAAGCCTGACATCGTCGAAAAGCCGTAGTGCCGTTGGCACCAACGCCCGCGGTAAATCACGCAACGTCAGCACCGATGCTGACTACTCCCTAAAGCGATCCAAGGAGCAACCGATGCTCAAGATCTACGGTGTACCGCTGTCCGTACACACACGAAAAGTGATCGTGGCGGCCAGATTCAAGGGCCTGCTATTCGAGTCGTTGCCGGTAGTACCGGTTATTCCCGATAGTCTGCCGCCCAACTGGCGCGACCTGAGCCCCACCGGCTTGATCCCTGTGCTAGTGGACGGCGATTTCACGCTGCCTGATTCGGCGGCGATCTGCGCGTATCTCGAGCGCAAGCGGCCGAATCCCTCGCTGTATCCAGCGGCGGACCGGGACTATGCGCGCTCGCTATGGTTGGAACAGTACGCTTCGGGTACGCTGTTCGGCAGCCTCGTGCGCCCGTTGTTTCACGAAGCATTCGTGAATCCAAAGGTGAGGAACACGCCTACGGACGCGGCGCGGGTGGCGAGTGTGCTGACTGAGACGATGCCAGAGGTCTACGGCTATCTTGAATCCGTCTGCGGCAACGGTTTCCTTGTCGGTTCCGCGCCGTCGATAGCGGATGTGGCGGTGGCCTCGGGCATCATCAATGCGCACTATATTGGCTTCGAACTCGACCGAGCTCGCTACCCGCGGCTAGCCGCGCTATTCGACCGCGTGATTGGGCTGCCTGAGATCGTTGCAACTCTAAGAGCTGAGCAACCGGTGGTGCATCAGATGGGGCTGAAGAACGAGTTTCTCAATGCGGTGCTGAAGTAGAAGCGGTTCGCGACCATGTTCAGGATCGGCGATTTCTCTCGCATTGCCCGTGTCTCGGCGCGGCTACTTCGGTTTTATGACGAAATCGCGTTGCTCCGGCCGGCACACGCAGACGCGCAGACCGGTTACCGGTACTACACGGTGGAACAACTGGCGCGGCTGAACCGCATCATCGTATTGAAGGAACTCGGCTTCAGCCTCGACCAAGTGGCCGACATCATGAGTGCCGCGCCCGACGCGGCGGAGCTACGGCGCTTGCTGTTACTGAGGCGCAATGACGTCGAGCGCACGTTGGTCACCGAGGCGCAGCGATTGCGACACATCGAAACGCGCATCGCGCAGCTCGAGACAGAGGGCGCGCTGCCGGCTGACGATGTGATCGAGCGCGCCGAGCCGGCGCACCGATTGCTCTCAGTGCGCCGACAGCTGGGTTCGTTCTCGGAGGCCGGCGCGATGATCGGCGTATTGCGCGAGCGATCACGCGCCTTGCTGCCGCGAGCGCACAGTTGTCAACTCATGGTGATAGCCCATGCGCCACAGTTCGAAAGCGACGCGCTTGACGCCGAGTTTGGTTATGCCGTCGAGCATCTGGATCTGCACGACCCGCCGCCCACCTCGGAGCTGCACCTGCGCGACCTGCCGGAAGTATCGCGAATGGCGGTGTGCGTACGCGTGGGCTTACCCGAGCATGCACATTTGGTTACCGCAAAGATTGGCCGTTTCATCGCCGCCAACGGCGAAGTGCTCGACGGGCCGAGCCGCGAGGTGTTTCTGCAGCCGCCCGATCCGCAGCGCATGCATGAGTCGGTGGTGGAGATGCAGTTTCCAGTGCGCAGCGCGGATGCGTAGTCCATGGTCTCCGACCGAGGACGGATTCGTGCCCCGTTAGAGGCGCTGCCATGACCAGCAGGTAAG
>CADECO010000319.1:0-6955 GCA_902825905.1 uncultured beta proteobacterium | reverse complement strand
TGAAGGTGGACTTCACGCCTGTCACCGACTACCCGGCGGTGGTCGAAGGCCTGGCCACGCGCAAGATCGACATGGCGTGGCTCGGCGGCTTCACGTTCGTGCAGGCGAAAATCCGCACCAAGGGCGAGGCGATGCCGATCGTGCAGCGCGCCGAAGACGAGAATTTCATCAGCTATTTCATCGTGCCCGCCGACAGCAAGGTCAACGCGCTCGCCGAACTCAAGGGCAAAACGTTCGCGTTCGGCTCGGCCTCGTCGACATCAGGCCACTTGATGCCGCGCCATTTCCTGCTCAAGGACGGGATCAATCCCGACAAGGACTTCAAGAGCGTCGCGTTCTCCGGCGCGCACGATGCGACGGTCGCATTCGTCGCATCGGGCAAAGCCGAGGGGGGTGTGCTCAACTCATCGGTGCTCGACAAGCTAATCGAGACCAAGAATCCCAACGCGGCCAAGGTGAAGATCCTCGCCAAGACGCCGCCCTACTACGACTACAACTGGACCGTGCGGCCAGGCATGGACGCCACGCTCATCAAGAAGCTCACCGACGCGTTCGTCAAGCTCGACCCGACCAACGCCGCGCACAAGCAGATCATGGACTTGCAGCGAGCATCGAAGTTCATTCCCACTCAGGCATCGAACTACGACGGCATCGAGAACGCCGCACGCTCGGCCGGGCTGGTGAAATAACCAGCGCTAAAGCAGGAGGCGATTCGTGCAAAACTCCGCGTCACGTCGGCGCTGGTCGGACACTTCAGTCCAGGGTGAACCTCTCGTAGCCGCATGAGTCGCCACCACATAGCAACTGTCAGGGGAATCGATGCAAGAGCGCGTCGTTGCGCTGCGAACTGCCGCTGGGCGCGGCACGGGCGGTAGTTCATCGCCGGCCATCGAGCTGGTCGAGGTGGGGCTCACCCACCCGAACGGGCATCGTGCGATCACGCGCATTTCACTGCGTCTGGATCGCGGCGAGCGCGTGGCGATCATTGGTCCTTCGGGGGCGGGCAAGACGTCGTTGCTGCGCTTGATCGCCACCTCATTGCGCCCGAGCGAAGGCCGGGTGAGCGTGCTCGCGACGAACCCGTGGCAACTCGCGCCGGGAGCACTGCGTCGATTGCGTGCACGAGTGGGACTCATTCATCAGTCCCCGCCGATCCCGCCGCGGCAGCGCGCGATCACTGCAGTGCTCGCTGGCCGTTTGGGCACCTGGCCCTGGTGGCGCTCTGCGCTCTCGCTGCTGTATCCGGCCGACATCGGCGGCGCGCGCGACGTACTCGCGCAACTCGATCTGGCCGACCGGCTGTTCGAGCGCTGTGATCGACTCTCCGGTGGGCAGCTGCAACGGGTGGGCGTGGCGCGGGTGTTGTATCAGGCGCCCGACATCATCCTTGCCGACGAGCCGGTGTCGGCGATGGATCCGGCGTTGGCCGATCTCACGATTCAGCAATTGCATCGCGATGCGCAGGCCCGTGACGTCACGTTGTGCGCGAGTCTTCACGCGGTCGATCTGGCGCTGCGCTGGTTTCCGCGCATCGTTGGCGTCAAGGCGGGTGAGGTCGCGTTCGATCTGCCTGCTGAGCGCGTGAACGATGCGCTGCTCAGGGATCTGTACGCCTCGGAAACCGCGATGCCGCCCACGCAAGACAACCGGCCGCTCGCCACACCGCAGATCTCGGGCACGGTCGGCCGGCCGTTGTGCTCGTGATTCGCCCGCGCGCATGAACTCGGTGCTCGCCCCCGAACGCGATCCCCATGCGCTGTCGCGCGCCGGCTGGACGCTCGCTGCGGTGGTGGCGTTGTGGCCGCTGCTGGTGCTCTCGGGATTCAACCCGGCACTGCTCGTCGATCCGCAGAATCTCAAGGCGATGGGCACGTTCCTGACGACGTTCCTGCCGCCGGAGACCGCGCCCGAGTTTCTCGGCCTGCTGCTCACCGCCACGCTCGAGACGCTCGCGATGGCCACTGCCGGCATCGCGCTGGCGCTGTTGATCGCGGTGCCGATGACGTTCGTGCTCACGCAAAGCTTATCGATCTCGCGAATCGGACCAGGGCCCGGACGCTGGCGTGGCGAATCGATACGCGGTGTGGCGCGGCTGATCCTGCTTGTCCTGCGCGGCATTCCCGAGATCGTCTGGGCGCTGGTGTTCGTGCGCGCACTCGGTTTGGGTGCCACGGCCGGCGTGCTGGCCCTGGCGATCACCTACGGCGGGATGCTGGGCAAGGTGTATGCCGAAATCCTCGAATCCTCTGACACGCGTGGCGCGCGCGCGCTGCTCGAAGCAGGGTCGAGCCGTTCGATGGCGCTGGTGTATGGCCTGCTGCCCAACGCGATCCAGGAGCTGGTCTCCTACACCGTGTACCGCTGGGAATGCGCGGTGCGTGCGTCGGTGGTGATGGGGTTCGTCGGTGCGGGCGGGCTGGGCCAGCTCATGGATCAATCGATGAAGATGCTGAACGGCAGCGAGTCGGCCACGATCCTGTTCATGTTCCTGTTGCTGGTGCTGATCGCCGACTGGATCAGCGCGGTGCTGCGCAAGCTGCTGCAATGAACTCGACCGTTTCCGCCGAAGAACGCGTCCGCGCGGCTGGTCCGTGCATCACCTGCTGGGCCACCAGCCTGGCGATCGCCGCTGCGGTCGTGGGCAGCTTCGCATATCTCAAGCTCGATTTCCGTGGACTGCTCGCGCCCGAATCGCGCGAGTACATGTGGACGTTCGCACGGTCGTTTTTTCCGCCCGACGTGTCGGCCGAGTTCCTCGCCAAGGTCGGCTGGGGCGCGGTGGAAACGCTCGCCATCTCGCTGGTAGGTACGCTGCTTGCGATGATCGGCGGGCTCGTGCTTGCATTGCCGGCGAGCGGTCGATATGGCGCGGCGCCCAAAGGTGCGTCGCGTTTCATCCTCAACGTGCTGCGCTCGGTTCCCGAACTCGTCTGGGCCGTGCTCATGGTGCTCGCCGCCGGCATCGGTCCGTTCGCGGGCACGCTCGCGTTGGGCCTGCACACCGCCGGCGTACTCGGTCGGCTGTTCGCCGAGGCATTGGAGAACGTGGCGCCGCAGCCCACCACGGCACTGACCGAGTCGGGCGCGCCGGCGGCCCTGGCGTTCGTGTACGGCACCTGGCCGATGATCCTTCCGCAGGTGGTCGCCTATACGCTCTATCGCTGGGAGATGAACATCCGCATGGCCACTGTGCTGGGCTTCGTCGGGGCGGGCGGTCTGGGCCAGTTGTTGTACCTCACGCTGTCGTGGTTTCAGATGGACCGCGCCGCAACCGTGATCATCGCCATGCTGGCGCTGGTCGTTATTGTCGACGGGTTGAGCGCCTGGCTGCGGCGCGGGTTGGCACGCGCTTATGCGTAGCGTGCTGACAAACGATATTGCTCGATACCTCAGCGCGGGCCACTTCGTTGTCGGGCTTGAATCCGCGCGCACGGGTCAAACGTAACCGAAACGACGCTCCGTAAAGGGGCGATCGCAACAATCCCGAACCGCACTTCTGCTGCGGTCATGACGAGGAGAAAACGAATGATGAATTTCCGGCTGCCCGCAATCGCCCGCATCGGCGCGCTCATCGCAGTAGTCGTGCTCGGCGCCGGCTGCGCTACCCGAAACAGCCTTCCCGATGGTGGGGGCGGCAAGGCGATACTGGCGGGCAACGATCCGGTGTCGTATCACACCGCGCCGAAACCGGTGAAGGGCGATCCGAAGATCTCCTCCGAATGGGACGGCGGCACCTACTACTTCGCCAACGCTGCCAATCGCGAGCTGTTCACGAAAAGCCCCGAGAAGTACGCGCCGCAATACGGCGGCTTCTGCGCCAACGGCGCGCCTTATAGCGTGCTGCTCGGAGGCGGGCCCGACGCCTACAAGATCGTCGACGGACGCCTGTACATGTTCAGCAGCCAGACCTCGCTCAACTACTGGGCGATGGACGAGAAGAAGAACATCGAACTGGGCGATCACTACTGGAAGACCGAGATGAAAGACGTCTCGAGCGCCTGGCTGCATTCGTGGTGGCGCATCCTGGCGAACAAGGTGCCGCACTACAAGACCGGCAAGGAGCAGGCGGCGGAGTGGGACGCCCGGCAGACGAAGAAGAACTGACCGGCGCGCGGTGCGCTGCTTCGCGATAGCCGTGCCCGCGAGCAGGTAGCATTCGCACCGATTCCCGCCTGCACGGGAAGCCCACCCGGCCTTTCAACCTCGACAGGAATCGGTACCGCACCATCATGAAGCACGCACTCAAGACCGCATTCGGCCTGCTCATCGTCACGCTCATCCTCGGCGGTTGCGCTTCGCGAAACATGCTGCCCGCCGGCGCCGCCGGCAAGGCCATGCTCGCCGGCAACGACCCGATTTCGTATCACACGCAGCCGGCACCGGCCAAGGGCGATCCGAAGATCAACGCAACCTGGGACGGCGGGCTGTACTTCTTCGTGAACGAAGCCAATCGCGACCTGTTCGCCAAGACGCCCCAGAAGTACGCGCCGCAGTACGGCGGTTACTGCTCGAATGGCGCGCCCTACGCAATCATGATGGGCGGCACGGCCGACAACTACAAGCTCGTCGACGGGCGCTTGTTCATGTTTGGTGATGCCAACGCCCGCAGATACTGGGAGATGGATCAGGCCGAGAACATTCGCCTCGGTGACCACTTCTGGGAAACCGAAATGAAGGAGGCGGTCAACGCCACCTGGCAGTCGTACAAGCGGATCATCTTCAAGGTGCCGCACTACAAGGGCTACGAGCAGCTCGAAGCGCAGTGGCAGGCGCGGCAGAAGAAGTAGTCGTCACGAGAGCACCGGTCCCAGGGCAATAGTCCTGCACCGGAACAACGCCAGCCCGCCTCGGGCGCGTTGGCGATCCTCGAAAAGGGGCTGACATGCAAAGCGACGAAACGTGGGACGCCGGCGACATGGGCTGCGGCGAGCTGGTCTTGAAGCTGCGGACGAAACTGCGCGCCATGCCGGGCAAGACGCTGAAGGTGATCGCCACCGACGCCGGCGCGCCCGCCGATCTGCCATCGTTCTGTCGCATGACCGGCGACCAGTTGCTGCAGGTCGACCCGGCTTCGCACTCTTACTGGATCAAGGCGAAGGGCTGACCGCAAGTCGGTCCTTCATCCGCACGCCGGTCGCGCAGCATCGGCAATCTCAAAAGGAGTGGGAACCATGCCTGGGAAGTTCGTGATCAGTCTCACCTGTGCCAAAGACAACACCGACAAAGCCACAGTCGCATTCGTGGTCGCCAATGCCGCCGTCGCCTCCGACAAGGAAACGGTGGTGTTTCTGAACATCGAAGGGGTGCATCTGTCTCAGAAGGGCTACGCCGATTCCATCCACGAAGAGGGATTCGCACCGCTCAAGGAATTGATGAGCAATTTCGTGGCGGCCGGCGGCAAGATGTATGTGTGTTCACCCTGCTTCAAGAAGCGCAAGCTCGACGAGGGCAATCTCATCGCTGGCGCGGCGGTCGTCGGCGGCGCGAAGCTGGTCGAGTTCATGAGCGACGGTGCGCCCAGCATCAGCTACTGATCGGCGAACTCGCCTCGAGCGTCGCCGCAATCTCTCAACCGAGGAATTCCAAATGTTGATCCCCAGTGCATCTCGCACCCGCCGCACGCTGCTGCCATTGAGCGCACAGCTTCGCGGTACCAGCGCAGGCGTGTGTCAGACGGGAGGATTTCATGACCGACCGTAGAAACTTTCTGATCGGCACCGCGGGTCTCGCGAGTGTCGCAGCGCTGCGACCGGTCGTGGCGCAGTCCAAGAAGCTTCGATTCGGTGTCGGTCCGTTGCTTCCCAATCCCGAAGACACCAGGAAGGCCTACAACCCGGTCTTCTCCCACCTGGCCAAACAACTCGGCGCCGATTTCGATCTGGTTGCCACCACCGACTGGGCCGGCATGGCCGTGGCGATGGGCTCGGGTCAACTCGATGTGGCGTGGATGGGGCCGTGGGGCTACGTGATCGCCAACAACTCCACCGGCTGCCAGGCGGTTGCGACAGCGAAGTACGACGACAAACCGATCTATTTCGCCATCATCATCGCCAAGCCCGATCTGCAGGTCGCCAAGTTTCCCGACAGCACCAAAGGCCGCTCTATCGCCTTCGCCGATGTTGGTTCCACCTCCGGCTGGCTCATCCCGAGCTACTACGCCAAGGAAGTGTGGAAGATCGATCCGAAGACGTTCTGGAAGTACAGCGAAGGCGCAACGCACGCGGCGAATGAGATTGCGGTGAGTGCAGGGCAGGTCGACATGGCCACCGATTTCGATCGCAATCGCAACGCCATGATCGCGGCCGGACGCATCAAGCCCGAGTCGAACAAGATCGTCTGGCAATCCGATCCGCTGCCCAACGACGCCATCGCCTTGCCGCGCAACGCCTCCAAGGAGTTGCTCGCGCAGGTGCAGAAGGTGCTCACCGACATCACTGTCGACGAGGCGAAGACGCTCCTGCCCACGCGCTACACCGGCTTCGTGCCGGCCACGCACGCGAGCTACGCGTCGATCGAGAAGGCCGGGCTCGCGGTCGGCAAGATCAAACCGCGCGCTGCATAGAACGTGAGTGCTGTCACGTGAGTGCCGCTGAGCTCGCCTTGAAGGAGCTCGAGGCCCGCGGCCACGCCTGGTCGTGGCCGCGGGCCAAAGTCTGGCTCATCGTCGTACTGGTGCTCGCGTTCTACGCGATGAGCTGGTCGCTCACCAAGGTCGACCTGGAGAAGCTCGCGACCGGTTTGCCCAAGCTGTGGCATTGGATCGCCTCGGCTTGGCCGCCGAAGCTCGACGAGCTGCCGCTGATTCTGTTGCGTACCGCCGAGACAGTGGCGATGGCGGCGCTGGGTACGACGCTTGCCGTATTGCTGGCGATTCCGATGGCGATCCTGGGCAGTCGCAACATCACGCCGTTCCCGCGCCTTTACTATCCGGTGCGATGGTTCCTGAACGGTCTGC
>CADECO010000318.1:0-6958 GCA_902825905.1 uncultured beta proteobacterium | reverse complement strand
CGCCCTACTTCGCCAGCGCCGCCTTGATCTTCGCGGTCGAACCTTCCATCCCCGCGGCCATCGCGGCGCTGCCCGGCGGCGGCATGGTGAATACGTTATCCACCACGCAGTAGTCGAGATAGCCCATCCGCGCGATCGGCCGCAGCTTGACGATGTCGATGCGCCCGTTCGCCAGTGCTGAGTCGACAATGTGCACCGCCACGACGCGCCCGAACACGACGTCGACCGAACCCATCGGATCGGTGCCCGGCAGATGGACCGTGTGCAGATACTCGCACTCGAAGTGCACCGGCGATTCGGCCACGCGCGGCGCGCTCACGATGCGCGATGGCGCCTTGGTCAGACCGGCCACCTCGAACTCGTCGACCTCGGGCGGATAGTCGCCGGAGGTCAGATTCAATTTCTCGCGCAGATCGTAGGTGGCCATGTTCCACACGAAATTGCGCGTGCGCTCGACGTTGGCCACCGTGTCCTTCGCACGACCGGGTGCGCCCTCGTTCGCGCAGAACAGGATCACCGGCGGATCGTACGTCACGTTCTGGAACTGACTGAACGGTGCGAGGTTGTCGATGCCATTGGCGCCCGAGGTCGAGATCCAGCCGATCGGGCGCGGCACCACACACGATTTGAACGGGTCGAACGGCAGGCCGTGCGGCGTCTTGCCCGGCTCGTAGAACATGGCTCCCCTTTCCGTGGAACGCGGCCGCGACGATGCGGCCGAACTGCGGGGAGCTTACCCGAGCTTCGAGCGGGGAACTTTCCCGAGCTTCGCTCAGCGGTAGCGGCAGATCGCCGCCTGCCTGACGATCGTCTCTTCGGCAGCCAGAAACTCCACCACGCGCATCGACCAGTTGCCCAGCGTGTTGACGCGGTTGATCCAGAAATTGCGGCCGGAATCATCGGGATCACGGTGCAGCAGCGTGAGATAGAGGCGGTCGACGCGCTGTGCGGTGTCGGGCCAGCGCACAAGGAACTCCGAACTGGTCATGAATCCTTGCGCGACGTACTTGAGCGCTGCCGCACACTGTTCGCCTCGACCTGTGCCTCGGGTGATGCTTCGCCAGTAGGCGAATCCCGGACCATCGGCGTTTCGCGCCAGCCCGGAACGGTAGAAATGGCCGATGGTGAGTTCGACACCGTCGCGCCGCGTATTGCCGAAGCCCGTCTCGAAGTAGATCGATCCGTCGATCGTCGAGGCGCGCGCGAAATCCAGGCACCGTTCGTAGCCCGACGGATAGCCCGGATATTCACCTGGTCGGGCACGCGCCTTGATCGGATCGCCGTTGTTGGCGGTGATATTGCGCCAGCGAGCGAAGGTGTAGGGAATATCGGCGCAGCGTGCGATCGCGGGGCCGAAGTACTCGACGAACGAACTGGCGAACGTATTCAGCCAGCCCCAATCCTTGGGAACGTCGATCGAGCCGATGAGGGTCTCGGCGCCGGTAGCCGTGTCTTGGACCCACGCGCTCCAGCGCCTGGTGCTGGCGGTGGGATCGCCGTGCATCCAGATGCGCAAGCGGTACTCTTTGCCCTCACTCCAATCGAACGGAACGATGCACGACACGAAGGTGCCGTCACCGCCCGAGGTCTTGAAGTTCTTGCAGCGTGTGTCGTCGGCCGAAGCCACGCCGCGCGCAACGCTGGCCTTGTTGTCGAACATGCTGAAGATCGCCGATCGCGGCAATCGATCGCCGTTGTTGTTGCGGCCGTTGGTCTGCAGGCCCATGTAGCCGCCATCGCCGTTGGTGAAGGCAAACTGCTGCGACCAGAAGTAGCCCGCGGTCGCGGCGCCTTCATGCGTGAACACCGTGATGTGGCTGTCGAGGTTGTAGTAACCGTCGGCCTTGGGAGGAAGCGTGGCCTGGGTATCAGCCATGCCGACCGGCAGTTCCACTTGCGCCAGCGCTGCTTGTACGCAGCACAGTGACGCAATCAGACAGAGCACCGAACTGAGCGCCCTGGACCATACTGCGCAGCAGATTGCAGCCATGCGAGATCTCCTTTTTGATCTTGTTCTCTGTGGCTTGGCGTTCGCTTGGTATTTGGCACTCACGACGCGCGCTTGTTGTTTTCATCTTCAGCGCAGCGCAGGAGCAACGCGCACGGTCGCACGGGGGCAGAACCCGGGAGGGCTCATCGCCGCGTCCGCATCGCGGTCTCAATGAGTGCTGCGAGCAGTCTAGGCAGCCCGATCGCTGCGGCAAGCGTGGCCTGCCGAGCGGTCGATTGCGCTGGCACAACGTGCCACAGCGGGGCGCTTTCGCCGCAGCTGCGCGTCAGGCAGGTCGAAAACCAGGAATATCAGGCGGGGGATAGTAAGGACGATTCCCCAATGCATCCACGCGTTGCCAGAACGCCTGACCGACTGCCTTGCCGATCTCATCGAGGTCGGCAGCCTGCCGATACAGGCACCAGGAGTCCGGATGCAGCTCGATCGCCGCGCGCAGGTGCCGATCGCCCTCCTCGGCGCGACCACTGCGACGCAGCCACACCCCGAGTTTGAACAGCGCCTGCGCACGGGCGACCTCGGGCGAGATCCTCGGCTGTTTGCGCACCACCGCATCGGCTTCGAGCGCGTGCGCGCCGGTCTTCACCCACCCGCGCACCGCGTTCACGTAGGTGTCGTGCGCAGCCTTGCGGTTGGCGAATTCGGTCGGATCGTACTGAAACGTTTTGCGATCCATGCGCCGGAAATGATCGGTCGAGCCGGCCGTTTCGGCAGGACGCACGACGCGACCGCGCTCATCGATCCACACCGCCTGCGGCACGTTCACCATGCCGTAGAGATCGGAGACGCGATGATCGACATCGATGAGCGTCCAGTACGTGGCCTTCGCCTGTTCGATCCACGAACGCGTGCGCTCGGCGCCGCGACTATCCTGCGCGACAGCCACGACCATGAAGCCGCTGTCCTGCAATTCCTGGTAGAGCGCCTGCCACACGGACAGGTCGAGGCGACAGCCTCACCAACTCGCCCAGGTGAACAGGAACACCTTGCGTCCGCGCAGACTCGACAGCGTTTTCGGAGTGCCGTCGAGATCAGGCAAGGTGAAATCGGGCGCCAACTCGCCAGCCAACGCGCGATTGCGGGCTTGCGCACTCGTGCCGAGCACCCATGCGTCGCCCGCATCGCTGCGCGCGATCGGTGCGTCGAGCCGGGCCCAGAACGCTGCGAGGTCAACGCGCCCGGAGCGGATCGCATCGGCGGGCAGCGGCACGCATTCGTCGGCCTGACACATCCCTTCGGGCTTGAGCGTCCAGCCGCTAACACGCTCGACCTCGTCGGCCGACAACCACAAGCCCTCGCCCGGTGCCACCTCGAAAGAGCCGCGATCGGTCAGAATCGTCTTCATTCCCATACCTCGCTGAGTCACAAGACGCACAGCGTAAGCCGACTCGCCGCTCGCGTCGACGCATGATCGTGCGGCATCGCACCGCAGCCGTTCAATGCAATATCAGCGATGCAAACCGACGCCTGCCGTGCTCGTGCTCGGGCCCCTGCTCGTCTGACCGCTCTCCCTCCTATCCCACCGTCCTCCGCATGCACGATCGCCCCCGCCCCCGCCGTAGCGACCGACCCGCGACGCCCGCCATCAACATCCGCCCATCGTTCGCGTTCGGCGTCGACGATGTCGAGGCGATGCTGCAGTACGCCGAGCTGATCGAGGCCATGGGCTTCGACGGCGTGTTCGTCGGCGATCGCATGCTGTCGCAGGCGCAGGTGGGCGACAAGGTCGTGTACGCCGCGACGATGATCGAGGTCACCACGATCATGGCCGCGATCGCCGCGCGCACTTCACGGGTGAAGGTCGGCGTGCTCGTCTACATCGTGCCGTACCGCCGGCCGCTCCAGATCGCTAAGACGTTCGCGTCGCTGGATACGCTCGCCAAGGGGCGCATCGTCATGGGCGCAGGCGTCGGCTGGAACCCGAAGGAATTCGAAGCGCTCGGCTTGAACATGGCCGACCGCGGCAGCCGCTTCGAGGAAGCCATCCCGCTGATCCGCCGCCTGTGGCGCGGCGAAGCGGTGACGTTCGAGGGCAAGTGGTCGAAGCTGGTCGACGTGCAAATCGCGCCGCCCTCGCCGCAACCGGATGGCCCGCCGATCTGGATGGCCTCGTTCGCACCCAGCCACTCGCTCGATTTCAGCGCGGGCTTTCCGCCGCCGATCCGCCGCGCGCTCGAACGCGTGGGGCGGCTGGCCGACGGCTGGGCACCGCTCACCTACTCGGCTTCGTCGAAACGCCGCATCGACCCGGCGCAAATGGGTCAAGCGTGGCAGATCGTGCAGGAGGGTGCGGCGAGCGTGGGGCGCGATCCGGCCGAGATCGACGTGGTGCACTCCGACTGGATCTACGTGCTCGACGGCAAGCCCGATGCCCAGGCGCGCGCGCTTAAGGCGGTGCGCACGTTCTTCACCGGCACCTGGGAAGAAGCATTGAACACCTATCCGATCGGTACGCCGGACCAGATCGTCGAGCAGATGCTGCACACGATGTCGGCGGTCGATCGCGCGCCCGATGCGTACCTGATCACCCCGATCAGCGATGAACGCGAGCAGCTCGAACTGATCCGCGACCGGGTGGCGCCGCTGTTGCGCGCGGCTGGTCGCAGATAATCCGTCCGCGCGCCAGCCACAGTCGACGCCGGGCGGCGTCGAAACCGCCGCCCTACCACACCGCCCGCCTACTCCGGCCAGTTCTCCAGCAGATCGACCGGATCGCCGAACCGGCTGGCCAGCTCCACCACATCGCGGTCACGCAACGCTTCGAGCAAACCGTCGGTGATCAGCCGGTTGTCGCCGCAGGTGACCGTGGTGTCGAACGAAACCAGATCCATGTGGATCGGCGGTTCCTCCCAATTGGGCATCGTCTTGCGGATGTAGTCGGAAGGCTTGGCCAGATCGACGCCGAAGTGCAGCACGCCCGGTGAGTTGGAGCCCGCCGGATAGATCGAATGACGCGGCCACTTCGGATTGAAACCGCAGCCCAGCTCGATCAGCCGCGCACCGATCAGCATGTCGCGCAGGATCTTCGCCTCTTCCGACTGACCCATGACCTCGACGATGCGATCGTCGGCGAAGCGCACCCCGATGCGATCGACGAACGGCCGCTCGAAGCCCACCGCCCATTGTGGATAGATGACGCCGTTGACCGGCACGACCTGATCGGGGTGCTCGACAGCCGGCCCGCGTTCGTACAGGTTGGGGCCGTGCGTCGGGATGTAGTGCACGTACGCACCGGGTTTGTTGGCGAGCAGCTCGCCGCGCCAGCGATTGGTGTTCAGATTGCCGTCGTTCATGCGCGCAGTGAGATCGATGCGCAGATCGCTGCCGCGCTTATCGGTGAAGCGCAGCGTGCACGGCTTGCCGCGCGGATAGCGGGCAGCGGTGTTCTGGATCAGCTTCGACATGATCTCGACCGGAAAGCGCGCCTGCGGCGCGTGCAGCAGATCGAGGTCGCGAAAGTAGGTGATCTTCACCCAGCGCTGCCCCTGGTCGCGACGCAGGGCGACGCAGTACGGATCCATCACCGAGCAGAACCAGGTCGAAACCACGAAGGTCGCCTTGGCGAGAATCGGCTTCACGTCCTCGGGCACTTCGTTGATCTGCGTAGTGGGCATGGTCACTTCGACCGGGCGCACGCCTTGCGCCACGGCCACGCCGGTGATCGCGTTGATCACGCGCGCATCGATCAGCCGGTCGGTGAGCAGCACCAGACGATCGTCGGCGCGGATGTCGAACATCTGCATGAAGTTGCGCAGCGCGTGGAAGTGCAGCTCGATGCGCTGCCCCTCGGTCTGCTTCGGTGCCGGCAGCGCGCGGCCGATCAGCTTGTCGAGCGCAATCGAGCTGCCGCCGCTGTCGAGTCGAAAACCGTCAGCGCCAATCGTGGTGTCCATGTTCTCCTCCTGGTCGAGTTTGCCCGCCGCTCCAAACCAAGCCGACACAACAAGTATGCTTGCAGCACAATCAACACGCCATAACCGAGGAGAGTGTCATGACGCAGCCGCTCCATGCAGTCGCCGGCGTACTCGTGCTGTGGGCAGCTGCGGCAGGCGCTTTCGCACAAGAGTGGCCCGCCAAACCGGTGCGTCTGATCGTCGGCGCCGCCCCGGGCAGCTCGGGCGATGTGATGGCGCGCTTGTTCGCCGAGCCGCTGGGTCAGATGTGGAAACAGTCGGTGGTGGTCGACAATCGTCCGGGCGCGGGCGGCGTGCTGGCCAGTCAGGCGCTGCTCTCGGCGCCGGCCGATGGCTACACGCTCATGCTATCGGCAGGCTCGTATCTCACGATCACGCCGCACACGCAGGCGAACCTTCCCTACGACGTCGATCGCGACTTCGCGCCGGTCGCGATGGGCGGCGAGATTCCGCTGGTGCTGGGCGTGAGTCCGCGCGTGCCCGCGGCGAATCTCAAGGAACTGCTCGAGTACGCGAGGGCGAACCCGGGGAAGGTCCAGTACGCCGCCAACACCCCCGGAACCTTCCCGCATCTTGCAACGGCGTTCCTGCTGCACAGCGCGAACGCCGACATGACCTACGTGCCCTATAAGGGCTCGGCCGCGGCGTTGCAGGATGTGCTCGGCGGCCGCATCGACATGGTCATCGAAGGTGTCTCGGCGCTGGCGGGGGCATTCAAGGCAGGCTCGTTGCGGCCGTTCGCAGTCACCTCCGCCAAGCGCCTGACCACCCATCCGGACGTGCCGGCCGCGAGCGAAGTCGTCCCAGGCTATGGCGCGGTCGGATTCTTTGCGCTGGTGGGCGCGGCGAAACTCCCTGAAGCGGTGATCGCGAAGACCAACGCCGACCTCGGTCAGGTCATCACGCGCGCCGAGATCGTCGAACGCATGGCGACGCTCGGCATCTATCCCCGGCCGATGAGCCCGAAGGACCTTGCCGACTACATCCGCAAGGAACGCGATGTCTGGGGGCCGGTCATCAAACGGATGGGATTCAA
>CADECO010000317.1:0-6960 GCA_902825905.1 uncultured beta proteobacterium | reverse complement strand
ACTTCGCCGTCTTCCATGTACGCCACGATGGAGGGCGTGGTGCGCCCACCTTCGGAGTTCTCGATGACCTTGGGCGTCCCGCCTTCCACGATGGCCACGCACGAATTGGTCGTGCCCAGGTCAATGCCGATGATCTTTCCCATGGTTCATCCTCTTCCGTAGTAATGCCACTGCGATTGAATAACGTGCTTGCAACATGGGGCGCGCGGCATGCGGCTTCAAGCGCCCTGCGGACACCGGCGATTTCCGATATCCGCTGCAATGAGTGAAAAGTTGGGGGTGATGCGTGCGGCTTGCGCGCGGATCAGGCTTCCTTGGCCTTGGCGACCGTAACCAGGGCAGGGCGAATCACGCGATCGTGCAGCACATAGCCTTTCTGCAGCACGTTGATCACCGTGTTCGGTTCATGGTCCGAAGGCAGTGCGCTGATGGCCTGGTGATAGTTCGGATCGAACTTCGCCCCAACCGGATTGATTTCGCGCAGCTGCGATTTCTCGAACGCGCTGACCAGTTGTTTGAGCGTGAGTTCGACGCCACTTCGGATCGCCTCGAGCGACGAGGTCGATTCGGTGGCGAGCGCGGCCTCGAGGCTGTCTTTCACGGGCAGCAGCGCGTTGGCCATGCCCTCGATCGAGTACTTGTGTGCCTTGGCGATGTCTTCCTGGGTGCGACGGCGCAGGTTCTCCATTTCGGCCCGTGCCCGCAGGAACTGATCCTTGAACTCGGCCGCTTCGCGCTCGGCGCTTGCGAGACGTTCCTCCGGCGTTGGCCCGGATGCTTCCGCACCGGCGCTCGCCGGCCCGGCACCTGTCTCGCCCAGCGGCGCTTCACTCGGGGAAGAGGGATCGTTGCTCGATTGCATGCCTTTGAATCTCCTAGGGAATGTCTGAACGAGGGGGGCTCGCCCCCTCGCAACTCCCTGAAAAGTATGAGCCCTCCGCATCACCGCGATAGGCCATGCGGGGGTTCACCAGGGAATCGCGACGATCGATTTGCATCGCCGGCTGACGGCCCCGTGGTTGCTCTCCGTCAAAACTGGGGGCACTTGGGGGCGGTTCCGCCGACTTCAAGGGGTGCGTCATGAAATCCTGCACGAGCGACGAGGTTGGTCCGCGCCGCGTCCGGAGCCGCTCACCGACCCGTCCGCTCGCGCTTACCCAGCAGCAGGCTGCTGGCGGCCCAACTGATCAGGCTGAACACGATCGCGCCCCAGAAGGCGGGCCAGAACCCACTGACCTCGAATCCGCTCACGAAATGCGCGACCAGCCAGAACAGCAGCGCGTTGATCACGAAGGTGAACAGGCCCAGCGTGACGATGTTGATCGGCAGCGTGAGCACGATCAGGATCGGCCGGATGAGCGCATTGATCAGACCGAGCGCGGCGGCGGCGATCAAGGCGGCCGTCGCGCTCTTCACCTGGATCGAGCTGAACAGATAGGGCAGCGCCAGCAAGGCAAGCGCGTTGATGATCCAGCGGGCTAGCAAGCGCATGGGACAGGATCCTGCAAGCGTGGGTTGATGAAGGGGCGCGCAACGAGGACTTGCGCCTCGCATGTCCTCGTATGTATATGCCGCTCCACTCGGCTCAAAACAAGTGCGCGACGCGCACCGGACCCGCGGCGCCCGCCGGACCACCGAATACGCGGCGCGCGCGGGGCGCACACTCAGCGCGTTGCGCCGAGCGTCTGCGCCCGCTTCAAGCGTGCGGCGGCCTGCAGCTTTGCATCTTCCGCACTGGCCGCGGGTTCGAGCCAACTGCCCAGGTGTTCGATGACGATCTGCATGAGCGCGCGGATCCACGCATCGTCACTGTTGAGGCATGGAATCGCACGCAGCGCTTCACCACCGGCACGCTTGAAATGCTCCCTGGCTTCGATCGCGATTTCCTCCAGAGTCTCCAGGCAGTCGGCGACGAATCCCGGGCAAGCGACGTCCACGCGCCGCACGCCCGCTTGCGCGAGCGAGCCGAGCACGTCGGTGGTGTACGGCTTGAGCCATTCGGCGCGACCGAAGCGCGACTGAAAGGCGATGTGCACGCGCTCTGGCGCAATGCCGAGTGCAGCGCCGATTAGCCTCGCCGTCTTGTGGCATTCGCAGTGATAGGGGTCGCCGCGATCGAGTGAGAAACGCGGCAGGCCATGGAAGCTGAGCACCAGCGCGTCGGGCTCGCCGTACCTGCCCCAGTAATCCCGAATACCGCGGGCCACCGCGTCGATATAGCCAGGGTGATCGTGAAAGCTGCGGATCGTGCGCAGCTCCGGCAGATTGCGGATCCGCGCCATCGCCTGCGCAACGCTGTCGATTGCACTCGCGGTCGTACTCGCCGCGTACTGAGGGTAAAGTGGCGCGAACAGGATTCGCGTGCACCCCGCTGCGCGCAATTCATCGAGTGCCTCGCTGATCGAGGGCGTGCCGTAGCGCATGCCAAACGCGACGCGGATCGGCTGGCGCGTGCGCTCACCCAGATAGCCGCGCAGCAGCGTTGCCTGACGCGCGGTGTGCACCATCAGCGGTGAGCCTTCGGCGGACCAGATGGCCGCGTACTTCCTGGCCGATTTGCCTGGACGGACGGTGAGAATGATCGCATTGAGGATCAGCCACCACAGCGGCCGCGGAATCTCGACCACTCGCGGGTCCCACAAGAACTCCTTGAGGTACTTGCGTACGGCCTTGCGGGTCGGCGCAGAGGGCGTGCCGAGATTGGCCAGCAACACGCCGATGGCGGGCTGCGTGTCGTGCCTGAACGAAGGCTCTGGCTGATAGCGCAAGGGAGCTACGCGTTGCCGCCGATCCGCGCTACGTATTGCGGCCCGACAGCGCGTTCGACAGGATCTTCGCGGTGACTTCGACGATCGGAATCACCCGCTCGTAGGCCATGCGCGTCGGTCCGATCACGCCCAGCGTCCCCACGATCTGTCCCTCGACTTCGTACGGCGCGGTGACGACGCTGCACTCGTCGAGCGGCTCGATGCCCGATTCGCTGCCGATGAAGAGGTGCACGCCTTGCGCGTGGCTCGACTGTTCGAGCAACTGCATGAGCGCCGTCTTGCGCTCGAACAACTCGAAGAGTTCGCGCAGCCGGCGCATGTTGGAGGCGAGATCGTCGGAGGCGAGCAGATTGCGCTCGCCGGTGAGCACGTAACTGTCGGCCGAATCGGTGGCCGCCTGCGCGGTCACTTCCAGCGCCCTTTGCATCAGCGAAGAGATGTCCTCGCGATGCTGACGCATCTCATCGCGGATTCGTGCGCGGATCTCCTCGAGCGTCTGGCCGGCGTAGTTCTGATTGAGGAAATTGGAGGCGCTGGTCAACTCGGCCTGGGTGAAGTCCTTGTCGGTGGCGAGCACGCGGTTCTGCACGTCACCGTCGGCGGTCACCATGATGAGCAGCAGGCGTTTCTCGGCCAGCCGCAGGAACTCGATGTGCCGGAACGCGGCCTGGCGCCGGCGCGGCGCAGCGACGATGCCGGCGAAGCTGGTGAGATCGGCCAGCAGCTGCGAGGCGGCGCTGATCAATCGTTGTGGCTGATCGGGATGCAGGTGTCCGGTGAGCTGTTCGAGTTTGGCCTGCTCGACCGGGTGCGTCACCAGCAACGTGTCCACGAACAGGCGATAGCCGCGCACCGTCGGGATGCGTCCCGCGGAGGTGTGCGGGCTGGCGATGAAACCGAGCTCCTCCAGATCGGCCATGACGTTGCGCACCGTCGCCGGGGACAGCTCCAGCCCGGAAAACTTCGACAACGCGCGTGAGCCGACCGGCTCGCCCTCGGCGATGTAGCGCTCGATCAGTGTCTTGAGAAGCTGTTGGGCTCGCGGATCCATGATTCCCGTGGATATTAACCATCCCCACTTGGCACTGCAAAAAACATCAAGGTGCGACCTTGGCTGGTTACGTATCTTGCGCCCTCCCGGCGGCCCCATTCGTGCCGACGGACCATTCGGCTTGCGCGGCGAACCCGGCGAGTGCGCGATGCGCCGATTGGTGCAATGCCGATGTGATCTAATCCGCGCCCATGCAACCCGCGTTCAAAACGATTGCGCTGATCGGGCGCTACAAGAGTCGCGACGTCGCCAAGCCGCTCACTGCGCTGGGTAAGTACCTCCAGACGCTGCGCTGCGTGGTGCTGATCGATCACGACACGGCGCTCGCGAGCGGGGTGAAGCTGTTCGAGTCGGCGGATTTCTCAGTGATCGGCCGCCGTGCCGACCTGGCTGTCGTACTGGGCGGCGATGGCAGCATGCTCGCGGCTGCGCGGGCGCTTGCGCCCTACAAAGTGCCGCTGATCGGCGTGAATCAGGGGCGACTCGGATTCATGACCGACATCGGCCTGCGCACGATGAAGCGCATGATCGGGGCGGTGGTGCAGGGGCGCTATTCGATCGAAGAGCGCACCATGCTTTCGGCCTCGGTGGTGCGCGGTCGGCGCACGGTGCTCTCGGCTGCCGCGCTCAACGACGTCGTGGTGAGCAAGGGTGGGCTTGGCCGCCTGATCGAGCTGGTGGTCCATATCGACCGCCAATACGTCTACGACTTGCGTGCCGACGGCCTGATCGCCGCAACCCCCACCGGCTCGACGGCGTACGCACTTTCATCGAACGGCCCGATCCTGCATCCGTCGATGGCGGGGGTCGTGTTGGTGCCGATCAGTCCGCACATGCTGTCCAACCGTCCGATCGCGCTGCCCGATCGTTTCACCGTCGAGATCACCATCAAATCCGCCGCCGAAGCACGGCTGCACTTCGATGGTCAACCCTCGCAGGAACTCAAGGCGGGCGATCGGGTCGTGATCCAGCGAGCGCGCCGGCCGGCGCGCTTCGTGCACCCGCCGAACTACGACTACTTCGCGATGCTGCGCGGCAAGCTCCACTGGAGCGAGAGTCCGTTGTAGCGTCCACCGCCGCACACGAATTCGCGCATGCTGGTTCATCTGTCCATCCGCGACTTTGCGATCGTCGATGCGCTCGAGCTCGAATTCGCTGCCGGCTTCACGTCGCTCACCGGCGAAACCGGCGCGGGCAAGTCGATCCTGCTCGATGCGCTGGCGCTCACGTTGGGCGATCGGGCCGATGCCGACGTGGTGCGCGCGGGCGCGGAGCGGGCCGAGATCGTCGCCGAATTCGCCATCGCGCAGGCGGGGCCGATCGTCGAGTTGCTCGCGCAGCACGCGTTCGAGGGCGATGACGGTCAGCTCATCGTGCGCCGTCTGGTCGAGCGCAATGGTCGCAGCCGTGCCTTCATCAACGGCCGTGCGGCCACGCTCACGCAACTGCGCGAGATCGGCGAGGCGCTGGTCGACATCCACGGCCAGCACGCGCACCAGTCGCTGACCCGCGCCGACACGCAGCGCGATATCGTCGATCGCCACGGCAAACTCGACGAGCAGGTCACTGCAGTGGCAATGGCCTTCCGCGCCTGGCAGCAGGTCAAGCGCGCGCTCGAGGAATATCGGACGCACGCCGCCGTGCGCGATGCTGAGCGCAATCAACTGGTATGGCGCGTGGAGGAACTGCGGCGGGTCGCGCCCCAAGCCGGCGAATGGGAAACGCTGCGCGACGAGCACTCTCGCCTGGCACACGCCGCGAGCCTGGCCGAGGGTTCGCAGGCCGCCATCGACGCCTTGAGCGAGGCCGATGAGTCGGTCGTCGAACGCGTCGGCGCGATTGCTTCACGGTTGCAGGCGCTGGTGATGTACGACGCGCGGCTGAGCGAGATCGTGGGCGCGCTGGAGGCCGGGCAGGCGCAACTGCAGGACGTCGCTTCGAGCCTGCGCCATTACTGCGATCGGGTGGATATCGATCCAGCGCGTCTGACGAGCGTGAACGATCGCATCGAAGCGCTGCACTCGGCCGCGCGCAAGCTGCGGGCGCGGCCAGAGGATCTGCCACGGCTGCTCGACGAAGCGCAGGCGCGCCTGGACGCGATCGAGCAGAGCTCGAACCTCGAGGCGCTGGAGCGTGACGAAGCCGAGGCCGGCAAGCGCTATGCACAGGTGGCGGCCGCGCTGACGAAGGATCGCAAGCGCGTCGCCGCAGGGTTGGCTCGGCAGGTCGCTGCCGTCATGAAGGAACTCGCGCTCGGTGTGGCGAAGTTCGAAATCACGTTTCCTCCGATCGAAGGCGGCAGTGCCGGCGGTCACGAGCGCGCCGAGTTCCTCATCGCGACCAACGCAGGAGTCGAGCCCAGGCCGATCGCGAAGATCGCCTCGGGCGGCGAGTTGTCGCGAATCGGGTTGGCGATTCAGGTCGTGGCGAGCAAGGCTTCGACCGTCCCGACGCTGATCTTCGATGAGGTCGATGCCGGGATCGGTGGGGCGGTGGCCGAGATCGTCGGGCGACGCTTGAACGCGTTGGGCGCCGAGCGGCAGGTGTTGTGCGTGACGCATCTGCCGCAGGTGGCGGCGCGCGCCAACCAGCATTGGTCGGTGGCCAAGACCGAGGCCAAGGGGCAGACGCGCAGTCGCGTGACGGTCCTCGACGAGAAAGGCCGCACCGAGGAGATCGCGCGCATGCTCGGCGGCACCGAGATCACCGCGCTCACCCGTCGTCACGCCGCGGAGATGCTCGGACTCAAGGGGGCGAAGTAAGGGACGCTCCGAACTTCCCGCGCCGATTCGTGCCGAATCCGTGCGGAAATTGCGGTCGCGAGTTTGTGGCAAATTTGCCGGCCCGCGGCGCTTTGGCTAGAATCGCGGGCCTTGTTGTTCTCGCAGCAGTCGTTCGTTCCCACTAGGCGCGTAGCTCAGTTGGTTAGAGCATCACCTTGACATGGTGGGGGTCAGCGGTTCGAATCCGTTCGCGCCTACCAGCATTTCTTCGCCGAGTGCCGTCGGCCCAGCGCATCGCTTCAGCCGATCGCCGCTCACCGAAGCTCAATCAGAGGCCAGAGGACGACAGACGCGCAAGTCTCGAGTGCTCTGGCCTTGTCGTTTTCGGCTCACGCCCCAAGTACCCCCAGGTACGCCC
>CADECO010000316.1:0-6984 GCA_902825905.1 uncultured beta proteobacterium | reverse complement strand
GCGCTGCGCGACGGCGAGACGGTCGTCGACCTGGGTTCGGGTGACGGGCGCATCGTGTTCGCGGCGCTGCGGGCGCGCCCGGGCATTCGCGGCATCGGTGTCGACATCGACGCCAAACTGGTTGACAAGGCCAACGAGGCGGCGCGTGCGCAGAATGCCGCCGATCGCGTGCAGTTCTTCCATCGCAACGTGTTCGACACCGATCTGTCGAACGTCGACGTGATCTTCATGTGGCTGTTCCCCGAATTGATGCGGCTGCTGCGACCGAAGATCCTGCGCGAGGCCAAGCCCGGTGCGCGGGTGATCGCCGCCTCGTGGGATTTCGGCTCCTGGGCCGCCGATGCGACCGACGATCGCGGCGGCGGCAGCCCGACGATCCGCAAGTGGGTGGTGCCGGCGCGCATTCAAGGCGCGTGGGAATGGAGCTTCACCTTGCGCGGACAGACCCATCGCGCGATGGCGCTGCTCGAGCAACGCCAGCAGATGCTCGAAGGCATCCTGCGCGTGGGCAACCGCCGCGAAGTAATGCAGTATCCGATCCTGCGCGGCGACATGCTGCAATTCGTCGTGCGCATGAGCCTGCCCGGCACCGGCTTCGCGAACCTGACCTTCGCTGGCCAGGTGAAGGGCGAGGCGATCGAGGGTGTCATCGATGCCCAACTGCCGCGTCAAGGCGACGACAGCGGCGGCATGGACGAATTCAAGCTGCCGTGGAAGGCGGTGCGAACCAAGGACGAAGGCTATTTCGCACCGACGGGCATCGAGGTGCGGTAGGCGGCAGGCGATCGCGTCACGCTTCACCTCAATGGAGAGGAACAGAGAATGAACGCTGTGCGCGGTAACAACGCCTTGCGCGTTGGCGATTCGGTGCCGGACGTTCCGTTGGTGGCGGTGACCGGCGGCGGGCCCAAGCCGTTGTCGCGCGCTGAGTTGTTCGGCGGCAAGAAGGTGGTGCTGTTCGCCGTGCCCGGCGCATTCACGCCCACTTGCACAGCCCAGCATCTGCCCAGCTTTCTCGCCAATCACCAGCGAATCAAGGCGAAGGGCGTCGACACGATCGCCTGCGTGGCGGTCAATGACGTGTTCGTCATGAAAGCCTGGGCCGAGGCGAAGGATCCCGAGCGCGTGGTAACGATGCTCGCCGATGGCGCCGCGGCATGGACCAAGGCCGCAGGTCTGGATTGGGATCTGAGCGGCCTGGGGCTGGGCGTGCGCGCGCAACGCTTCGCCATGATCGTCGACGATGGTGTGGTGAGCCACATCGCCGTGGAAGAAGGAGCCGCGTTCAAGGTATCCAGCGGCGATGCGATCGTGGCAGCGCTTGGATAGAGTCGCGGCAGCGTGCCCTGGCGACGAATCCGGCAGAGTCTTAGTAGTTCGGTTGCATCTGACGCATTCAGTCGCGTCTTACGATTCCGCTCGGGTCTTGAGTCTGAATGGAACGCCGGCGGCCGTGCCCTCGACTACGGCGGATGGAGTGTCGGGTGCGGACACGGGAGAACGCACGATTGCGCCGTCAGTCGCTCCCGAGCCAGCCCTCGTCGCGGGCTTACCAGTAACCTCATCGAACTGCCGCCGTGCACTCTGCAGCAGGTCATCGAACGGCGTTGAATATCGCGAAGACATGAAGGGTCGCGGTATGTGAGTCGCAATATTGAAGTTCGCGGAGCCGAACAACACGAGGCGACTTGCCAAGCCCG
Organism: uncultured beta proteobacterium; assembly: GCA_902825905.1. Taxonomy (GTDB): domain Bacteria; phylum Pseudomonadota; class Gammaproteobacteria; order Burkholderiales; family SG8-39; genus CADEDU01. The sequence goes on along the minus strand of CADECO010000316.1, from coordinate 5,284 downwards.
CCCGGCTCGTTCAAGGTTAGAGGCATTCTTCGCAGCGTGCAACGCGGATGACGCCGCGCAAAAAAGGGGGAGACCATGAGCCTATCCGACCGCAGGGGACCCAGGAGTTCAACCGGACCGCGCTATCAACCCAGGCCGCTGCTCGCCCCTTCCGGATCCTCGTCGCTTGCCAGCCGATCGCTCGCGCGCGGCGGCCAGAAGGAGATCCTGTGCGCCTTCGGCATCGACGTCGATGCGGTCGCCGGCTGGCTCGGATCGTACGGCGGCGAGGACTCGCCGTGCGACATCTCTCGTGGCCTGTTTGCCGGCGAAGTCGGAGTACCCCGCCTGGTGCGACTGTTCGATCGGCTGCAGATTCCGACCACGTGGTTCATCCCCGGCCATTCGATCGAGACGTTTCCGGAGCAGACCCGCATGGTGGTCGACGCCGGACACGAGATCGGCATGCACGGCTATTCGCACGAGAACCCGATCTCCATGACCCCGGTGCAGGAAGAGGCGGTGATGGACAAGTGCATCGATCTGATCGAGCGCGTCGCGGGCCGCCGGCCGACCGGATACGTGGCGCCGTGGTGGGAGTTCAGTCACGTCACCAACGAGCTGTTGCTCGCCAAGGGCATCAAGTACAACCACAGCCTGATGAACGACGACTTCCATCCGTTCTATGCGCGCGTGGGCGACCACTGGACCAAGATCGACTACTCCAAGCATCCGAACGAATGGATGAAGCCGCTGGTACGCGGCAAGGAAACCGATCTGATCGACATCCCGGGCAATTGGTACCTCGACGATCTGCCGCCGATGATGTTCATCAAGGGGGCACCCAACAGCCACGGCTTCGTCAGTCCGCGCGACATCGAGCAGCTGTGGACCGATCAGTTCGACTGGGTCTATCGCGAATACGACTATGCGGTGTTCGCCTTCACCATTCATCCGGACGTGTCGGGCCGGCCGCAGGTGCTGTTGATGCTGGAGCGGATCGTCGCCTACGTGAACGGCCATCCCGGGGTGCGATGGTGCACGTTCGATCAGATCGCCGATGATTTCGCGCGGCGCTGCCCGCGCAATCAAAACGCCGTTACCGCTTAGGCGCTGCGCGAACCATGTGCGCGTTGTGCGGCATGCTGGGTGGCGCCGGGCATTGGACTGAAAGTCACAGTGCGCCGGCCGCATTCGCCGGACGCGAGCACGCGCCCACGCTCAGCCGCGAGCGCTTCGACCGATCGGCGCTCGTCAATCACGTGTTGCGGCACTACCGCCTGAGTCTGAAGCCGTGGTCCGGCGCTTCGTACGTGCTGCGCGGGGGCACCGGCAAAACCGTGCTGGTCGACAATCTTTCGCAGATGTGGGCCGCAGCGGAGAAGATGACCGGGCTGGAATTGGATCCGCTCGACGAAGCGCTGATTCGCGACCTGCACGCGCAGCGCACCAACGACTGAGCTATGGCTTACGGCGAGCGCATTCCGGTCAACGTCATCACCGGGTTCCTCGGCAGCGGCAAGACGACGCTGCTGCAGCGCCTGCTGCGCTCGCCCTCACTGCAGAACACCGCGGTGCTGGTGAACGAGCTCGGCGAGATCGGGCTCGATCACCATCTGCTGCAGAACGACGTCACCCCTACCCTGCTACTGGAAAACGGCTGCCTGTGTTGCGCGATCCGCGGCGATCTGCAGCAGGCCCTGCGCGATCTGTTCGACCGGCGCGAGCGCGGTGCCGTGCCGGCCTTCACGCGCGTGATCATCGAAACGTCGGGGCTGGCTGATCCGGCGCCGATCGCCTACACGGTGCTGGCCGAACCGGTGCTGCAACATCACTTTCGCCTGGGCAACGTCGTCACCGTCGTCGATGCCGTCAATGGTCTGGAGCAGCTCGCCCGGTTCGAGGAGTCGGTCAAACAGGTTGCGGTCGCCGATCGACTGGTGCTCACCAAAACCGATCTCGCAGCAAGCGGCGCGCTCACGCAGTTGCGCACGCGACTGTCTGAGCTCAACCTATCTGCGCCGATCATCGATGCCCTGCTCGACCCGCCCGGCGCCGACGATCTGCTCGTTCACGATCTTCACGATGCCGCCGGCAAGGTGCGCGAGGCCGGTCGCTGGGTGATGGCGGCACGCGAGGCGGCGCTCGATCATCGCCACACCAGTGACGTCACCTCGTTTGCGCTCGTGTTCGACCAACCAACGGATTGGACCGCATTCGGCGTCTGGATGACGATGCTCCTGAACCGGCACGGCGACAAAGTGCTGCGCATCAAGGGCATTCTGAACGTGGCCGGCGTGCCTACGCCGGTGCTGATCAACGGCGTGCAGCACATCGTGCATCCGCCGGTGCACCTGCCTGCCTGGCCCGATGCCGATCAGCGCTCGCGCCTGGTCTTCATCGTGCGCGGCCTCGAGCGCGGTCGGATCGCGGCCTCACTCGCAGCGTTCAATCGATTGGGCAACCCTGACGTGGCTGCGAGCGCAAAGGCAATTGAGAACGCGGCTTGAGCGGGGACGCGTAAAGAGATCACTCAATTCGAATTCCCGCCACCGGCCCGATCGCGGTATTCCATTCCTTCACGCAAGCTTCGCCGCAGCGCTTGGCCCACTTTGGTAACACCGATTCGCGCAAGGCCTTGCGAAGGAGTTCCTTGTCGGCGTCCGGCGGCTGCGTCGCGGTCATCGTCACCGGCTTGCCCAGCGGGCACTTCTTGCCCGTCGTGCAGTCCAGCCCGATCTGGTGCTCGCGCCGATTGAGCGCCCAGATCTCGTCTTCGAGGCTCTTGATCTGCGCCTGTAAGAACGTACGCACCGGCTCGGGCAGACCCGCCCACTTCTTCAGATTCATCACGAAGCCGATGCTGCCCCAGGTGATCGGCAGCGGAAAGACCGCCTTGGCCGCCGGAAACCAGCCAAGCTGATACGCGCCGAGCGTACCGGTGAACGAGCAATCGATCAGCCCATTGGCCAGCGCTGGCTGAACCTCACCGACATTCATCGGCACCGCCGTGCCGCCGAAGAATTCGATGAAGTCCGCTTGCGACGCCGCTGCGGTGCGGACCTTCTTGCCTTTGAGATCGCCGAGCGACTTCAGCGGCTCGCGGCAGAACATCACCTGTGCCTGGTACGACCACATGCCGAGCAGCTTCAATCCGAGCGTCTCGTAGTGTGCCGCGAGTGTCGGACGGTAGGCGTCGGTGACACGGCGGAAAAGGTCGTAGTCGGGGCTCAATCCGGCGAGGTCGGGGCCTTCGTTGCGGGGCACGTCGCCCGACATGTGGCCCAGAAACGCGGTACCCCCGTCCGCGACACCTCTGCCGACGAGGCGCAGGATCTCGGGACCTTTCAAATTGATCTCGTTGAAAGGCTGGATCTCCGCCGTGATCTTTCCGCCCGAGGCCTTGGCGATGCGCTCGCGCCAGAACGGCACCTCGAGCTGCTTCGACTGGCTCGTCACGCTGATCCCGCCGATCAGCTTGAGTTTCGTCGCGGGCAGATCTTGTGCGCCGGCAGGGGTCGTCGCCAGGGAGATCATCGCTGCAGCGCTCAGCGACAGGACTGCGGTGAGGGCGCTGACTGGCTGTTGCATCGTCATCCTCTTTCTCCTTTTGATGTGCGTATCACCGGTCACTTTTTCACGTGCCTCAAGGCCCAGCCTGGCGCGGCAGCCACATGGCCACATCGGGCACGAGCGCAAGCAGCGCGATCATCAGGATCATCATGCCCAGAAACGGCAGGATGCCGATTGCGAGGTCACTGAACGGCCCGGCTGGCCGCAGCGACTGAATCACGAACAGGTTCATGCCGATGGGCGGAGTGATCAACGCGGCCTCCGACAAGATCATGAACACGACGCCGAACCAGACCGGATCCCAGCCCGCCTGCGTCATCACCGGAATCACGATCGGGGCCGTCGTGACGATCATCGACAGCGGATCCATGAAGCAACCGAGCACCAGGTAGAACGCGCATACCGCGAACAGCAACTCGAACCGCGTGAGCGACAGCGACGACACTGCCTGCGTAATGCGCTCGGTGAGGCCGATCATTCCGAGGGTGAAACTCAGGAACACCGCCGCGATGATGATGAGCATGACCATCGCCGTGGTCTTCATGGTTCCTTCGAACGCATCGCGCAGCATCTTCACATTGAGACGCCGACGCATCGCACACAGTACGAGCGCCGCGATCGCGCCGATCGACGCCGCCTCGCTCGGTGCCGCGAGGCCTGTGTAAATCGACCCAATGATCGCGACGAACAGGCCGATAGGCGCGAGCAGAGCGCCAACCAGCGTGCGAGCACCGCCGCTACCGTCACGACGCGCCTTGCGATTCCCTCCCCACGCCGGCCGGACGATGCAGGCCAGCAGTATCGCGAGGGAAAACAGCAGCGCTAGCACGACGCCGGGTACCACCGCCGCGAGATAGAGTTTGCTCACCGACACCTCGGCCAGCAGGCCGTAGACGATCATGTTGATGCTCGGCGGAATGAGGATGCCCAACGTCCCGCTCGCGGCAATCGATGCGAGGAACAGGCGCGGGTTATAGCCCTCGCGGAGCATGTTCGGCATTGCTACCGTCCCGATCGTCGCGGCGGTGGCGACACTCGACCCGGACGTGGCGGCAAACAGCGCGGCGGCACCGACGTTGGTGTGCATCACGCCACCGGGCAACCACGCGAGGTAACGCGACAGTTCGCGGAACATGTCCTCAGCGATATCGCTGCGCAGCAGTAGCTCCCCCATGAGGATGAACATCGGCACTGCCACCAGCAAGCCCTCGGAGCTCGAACCCCAAGCCAATTCGCCGAGCGCACCCATCACAGGCAAGAAAGCGTAGAGCTCCGACAGCGTGAACGCGAGCCAGCCCAGCGCCGAAGCGACATGCAGGCCCAGGCCCAGGAGCACGAAGAGCAGCGTAAGTGCAACGGCGATCACCGCTCAGACCCGCGCGAGGATGTGGTCGGCGGTCACGAAGCGCCGCCGCACGCCGTTAACGAGCAGCGTCGCAAGCACCGTCGCCGCGACGAATGCGAACCAGCTCATTCCGGCCGCCCATAGGCCTTGCGGGATCGTCAACGGGAAACCGAGCGTGCTGGCCGAGCGCGCACCCAGCTTGAGGCTTTCGGCGAAAGTGGCCCACGCGCTTTGCGCCAGCACGATCGCCACGCTCGCGAGCGCGAAGTACGCGATCACGTCCAGGACCCAGCAGGCCCGCGCGGATACGCGGCCACGCAGCATCTCGATGCGAACATGGGATCCGGAAAAGACGGCAAATGCGTAGGAGAACGCAGTCGCCACGGC
>CADECO010000315.1:0-7047 GCA_902825905.1 uncultured beta proteobacterium | reverse complement strand
CGCGCCTCGCGCGAGAAGCGCTTCGGCATGACGCTGGAAGCGTACTGCGCCAACAGGGACGAGCACGTTGCGAAGCTTCGCAACACGATCGCGCCGCTGCGCGCAGTGCTTGCCGAGCAGGCGTTCATCGGCGGAGCCAGAGCGACCTTTGCTGACTACACGGTCTTCGGCGCATTCCAGTGGGCACGCTGCGTCTCAGCGACCAGACTGTTGGCCGAGGACGATGCGGTGCATGCGTGGCGGGGGCGAATGCTGGGCTTGTTCGATGGACTGGCTGGCGGGGCGAAGGGATACCCGGCGTAACGCCTCCCACCACACCGGCGCACACGCTGCGCCGCAAATTTGGCTCCCTCCCTTTGTAACGACGACAGTCGTGCGAGAGAGGGAGGGCGGGGGGCGGGAGAGCGACTTCACCCCCTCACCAATTTCGCCCCTGGCCACAGCTTCGCCGCTCCGCGCTCGTACTGCGGCGGGTACTTCATCTCTGCACCGAGTTTCTCGGCGGCGTGCCAACCCCAGCGCGGGTCGTCGAGGATCGCACGCGCCATCGCCACCATGTCGGCCTGACCTTTGGCGACGATGTCTTCGGCCTGCTTCGGATCGGCGATCATGCCGACCGCGCGCGTGACGATTCCGGTGGCGCGCTTGACCTGTTCGGCGAACGGCACCTGATAGTTCGGGCCGACGACCACCTTCACATCCGGTCGGATGCCACCGCTCGACACGCAGACGAAATCCAGCCCGGTCTGCTTGAGCGCCTTGGTGTAGGTAATCGCGTCCTCCACGGTGCTGCCGCCCTCGTACCAGTCCTGACCGGTGATGCGCATGCCCAACGCCACGCCGGCGGGGACGACGGCACGTACCGCGCGCGTGACTTCGAGCGGAAAGCGCATGCGGTTCTCGAGTGAGCCGCCGTACTCGTCGTTGCGTCGATTGCTGATCGGCGAAAAGAACTGATGCAGCAGGTAGCCGTGCGCACCATGCAATTCGATCGAGTCCATGCCGACGCGTACTGCGCGTTGCGCCGCCTGAACGAACGCGTCGCGAACGCGGTCCATGCCTGCGCGATCAAGTGCCACGGGCACGTGCCAGCCATCACCGAACGGCAACGCGGACGCTGACACGGTCTGCCATGGATCCTCGTTCGCGCCGAGTGCTTTGCCGCCGCGCCAGGGGATCTGCGACGAAGCCTTGCGACCAGCGTGGCCCAGTTGAATGCCGAACTTGGCCCCAGGCATGGCGACGCGGCGCGCGGCGGCCAGTGTGCGTGCGACGCCCGCTTCGGCTTCGTCGGAGTACAGCCCCAGGCAGCCATGCGTGATCCGGCCGTGGCGCTCCACGCCGGTGGCTTCGATCACGAACAGGCCCGCGCCGGACATCGCCATCGTCATCCAGTGCATCGTGTGCCAGTCGGTCGGCGCGCCATCAGCCGCGGAGTATTGGCACATCGGTGCGATGGCGATGCGGTTGGGCAATTCGATCGGGCCGAGGCGGAGCGGGGTGAACAGTGCGGATGCCATGAGAGTCGAAATCCTTGCGGGGTTGCGGGCGATGCGTCCAGGGCAGACCGCGATCGAAACGCAAGCTGGATTCCTTCCGGCAGCGGCGTTCGCGTCGATCAGCGGGGCCGCAATGATAGCTGCGCGATGAATCCCACACCTGTCTTACGGAAGGTGATCGCGGGTGCGCCACACGGCTCGGTTGCTTTGGGGTATGCCCTTTATAATCAGACGCATGCAATTGTTCGCCCTCGGCCTCAACCACACCACCGCGCCGCTGCCGTTGCGCGAACGCATCGCGTTCACGCCCGAGTCGCTGCGCGTGGCGTTGAGCGAGGTGTCGCAGGTGCGACCGGCCGACGAGATCGCGATCATCTCCACCTGCAATCGCACCGAGCTGTACTGCGCCGGTGGCGACCCGGGTCGCGCGCTCGACTGGCTGGCGGGGTTTCATACCGTCCAGTCGCACGAACTGCAGCCGCACCTGTACACGTTGCCGCGTGACGACGCGGTCCGGCATGCGTTCCGGGTGGCCTCCGGGCTCGATTCGATGGTGCTGGGCGAGACGCAGATCCTCGGTCAGATGAAAGACGCGGTGCGCTCGGCCGAGGCGGTCGGGTCGCTCGGCACGACGCTGCACAAGCTGTTCCAGCGTTCGTTCGCCGTGGCCAAGGAAGTGCGCACCAACACCAAGGTCGGCGCCAACGTGGTGTCGATGGCCGCGGCGGTGATCCGGTTGGCGTTACGAATTTTCCCGACGCTCAGCGACCGGCGCGTGCTGCTGATCGGCGCGGGCGAAATGATGGAACTGGTCGCCACGCATCTGGCCGGCCAGCACCCCAAGTCGATGACGGTGGCCAATCGCACGCTCGCACGTGCGCAGGCGCTGGCGCGGCGTTACACCGGCGAAGCAATCGAGCTGCGTGCCTTGCCCGAGCAGCTTCACAAGTTCGACGTGGTGGTGTCGTGCACCGCCAGCTCGCTGCCGATCGTCGGCAAGGGGATCATGGAGCGGGTGGTCAAACAGCGGCGCCATCAGCCGGTGGTGATGATCGATCTGGCAGTGCCGCGCGACGTGGAGCCCGAGGTGGGTGAACTCGACGACGTATTCCTCTACACCGTCGATGATCTCGCCTCGCTGGTCAATGCCGGACTCGAGGAGCGACGTTCGGCCGTGTCGCAGGCCGAAGCGATCATCGAGGTGCAGGTCTCGCAGTTCATGCACTGGATGGACGCGCGCGGCGCGGTGCCCCTGATCCGCGAGCTGCGCGCCGGTGCCGAGCAGACCCGGCAGGCCGAGCTGGAGCGTGCATTGAAGATGCTCGCGCGTGGCGATGATCCGCAGGCCGTGCTGCAGGCACTGTCGCAAAGCCTGACCAACAAGCTGATGCATGCGCCGACGCAGGCGCTGAACAGTGCCGGTGCCGACGACGCGCGTGCGGTGCAGGATCTCATCGGCCGCATCTACACGCTGCGCGACCGCCATTAGGCGGGCTACGCGGCGCTTCGCTCATCCATGCCGTATCCGTTCGCGCGTTTGCATCTCGTTTCCACTCCTCGCCCGTACTCGCCACACCCGTGAAATCCAGCATCGCCAGCAAACTCGATCAGCTCACCGTCAGACTCGAAGAGGTGAACGCGTTTCTCTCGTCCGAGTCGGCCACGCGCGATCTCGATCAGTTCCGCAAGCTCTCGCGCGAGCATGCCGAGCTCTCACCGGTGGTCGATCTGTACAAGCAGTTCAAGCGAAGCGAGCAGGACCTCGCGGCGGCGAATGAAATGCTTGCCGATCCGCAGATGAAGGCGTTCGCCGAGGACGAGGTCAAACAGGCCAAGGTCCGATTGGACGAATTCGAGGTGGAGCTGCAGCGCCTGCTTTTGCCCCGGGATCCCAACGATGAACGCAACCTGTTTCTCGAGGTCCGTGCCGGGACCGGTGGTGACGAATCCGCGCTGTTCGCCGGCGATCTGATCCGCATGTACATGCGCTACGCCGAGCGCAACCGCTGGGACATCGAGCTGATCTCCGAGAGCTCGGCCGAACTCGGCGGCTACAAGGAGATCGTGGTGCGCGTGGTCGGTCAGGGCGCGTATTCGAAGCTCAAGTTCGAGTCGGGCGGCCATCGCGTGCAGCGCGTGCCCGCGACGGAATCCCAGGGGCGCATCCACACATCGGCCTGCACGGTGGCGGTGCTGCCCGAAGTCGACGAAATAGCCGACGTGGTGATCAATCCGGCCGAGTTGCGTATCGACGTGTACCGCGCCTCTGGTGCCGGCGGCCAGCACGTCAACAAGACCGAGTCGGCGGTGCGGATCACCCATCTGCCCACCGGACTGGTGGTCGAATGCCAGGACGGTCGCTCGCAGCACAAGAACAAGGACAAGGCGATGGCGGTGCTCGCCGCGCGGCTGAAGGACAAGCAGGTGCGCGAGCAGCAGCAGGCCACCGCCAGCACGCGCAAGAGCCTGATCGGTTCGGGCGACCGATCGGAACGCATCCGCACCTACAATTTTCCGCAGGGCAGGGTGACCGACCATCGCATCAATCTCACGCTCTACAAGATCGCCGACATCATGGACGGCGATCTGAACGAACTGGTGTCTTCGCTCAGTGCCGAGCATCAAGCCGAGCAGCTCGCCGCGCTGGCCGACGCCGAGAATGCGTGATTGAGCGCTCGATCGCCGCGCTGATCGATGCTGGCGGCTTGCCGCGACTCGAAGCGCGGCTGTTGCTGGAGCACACCGCCGGGCTGTCGGCCGCTGCCATCGTCGCGTATCCCGAGCGGGAACTCCCGACGGAACAAGCGCAGCGCTACCTCGATCTGTGTGCGCGTCGCCGCGCCGGTGAGCCGATCGCCTACATCGTCGGTGCGCGAGAGTTCTACGGACTGATGCTTGCCGTTACGCCTGACGTCTTGATTCCCCGACCGGAAACCGAGTTGCTGGTCGAACTGGCCCTGACGATCATCCGTGCCGGTGCGCGACGCGTGCTCGATCTGGGCACCGGGTCGGGAGCGATCGCCATTGCGATTGCCAGGCATGCGCCCGAGGCATCGGTCGAAGCCAGCGATGTTTCATCCGCCGCATTGCAACTCGAGCAGCGCAATGCTGCCTGTCATGGCGTTGCGATTCGTTTGCGTCAGAGCGACTGGTTCAATGCCTTCGCTGCGCACGAGCGGTTCGATCTGATCCTCGGCAATCCGCCGTACATTGCACGAGACGATCCGCATTTGCGCGAGGGTGACGTGCGCTTCGAGCCGCGCAGCGCTCTGGTCTCGGGCATCGATGGGCTCGACGCGATCCGTGCGATTGCCGCCGGCGCCCCGCGTCATCTGAACGAACACGGGACGTTGCTGCTCGAGCATGGCTACGATCAAGCGATGCGTGTGCGAGAGATCCTCGCCGCGGCAGGACTGCGCGACGCTCAGAGCTGGCGCGACCTGGCGGCAATCGAGCGAGTCAGCGGGGCGCGTCGGTGATCGAGGGCATCAAGCCGCATTGCGCGGCGTGCGCAGCAGGTTGCGCCGCAGCTGCGCGATGTCGGCACTTACCGAGCGCGTGGCGCGAGCCTGGATGCGTCGATAAGCGGCAAGCACGCGCGCGCCCAGCGGCGTGAGCACTGCGCCACCGCCGGTGCGGCCACCTTTGGCGGCCGTGACCAGCGGCGTGCGAAAACACGCGTTCATGGTGTCGATCAACTCCCAGGCGCGCTTGTAGCTCATTCCCAGCTCACGACCGGCCGCCGCGATGGAGCCGGTGCGCGCCACGCCCTCGAGCAGATTCGCCTTGCCCGGTCCGAGCGCGATCTCCGGGCCGAGGTGAATACGCAGATGGATGCTGGTCAGCGTGGCGCGTGCCCGCTTGGGAGGGGCCTTGGCTGTGGCTTTCATTTGCGCTCTGTAGCCTGAATCGCAGATGAGGGGGGCGGCGTTGCGACGCTGCGCGACGAACTGCGTAAACTCACGAGCGCGCGGGCGTGACACTGCCGGCCATGGGCGAGGGTCGAGCGCAATGCGTCGTCTCCCGGGAGGTATCGAGTAACCGCAGCTTGCGTGGCAAGGTCGCAGTGTATGCGGCAGCTAACAGCGGCGGCCTGTCGCGCCCTGATAGAATGCCCGACAATTTTTGTAGGAAATACCCGGTGTGCGGTAGGGGCAGACTTGTTTTGTCACGCGCGCGCCGGCACATTCCGCGGTCAGGCGGGTCGATGCGCGGTGAAGTCGCCTCGGCACGCGTTTTCCTCTCGAAGGTGATCTCATGAGTGTCCAGCAAAAAATCCAGCAGCAGGTTTCGTCGAATGCGGTCGTGCTCTACATGAAGGGCACGCCGCATTTCCCGCAGTGCGGCTTCAGCGCCACCGCGATCAAGATCCTGGAGGCGTGCGGCGTCGATGAGCCTTTCACGGTCAACGTTCTCGAAGATCCCGAGATTCGCCAGGGCATCAAGGAATTTTCCAACTGGCCCACCGTTCCGCAGCTCTACGTGAATGGCGAGTTCGTCGGCGGTTCCGACATCATGCGCGAGATGTACCAGTCGGGCGAACTGCAGAAGCTGCTCGAACCGGCGTAGCAGCGTAGCCCGGCGCGGTCGCGCGTGGCGAAGGCCCGATGGCTGCGCACAGGCGCGCGACTCAGCCGTCGATGAACGTCGTGAACGCTGCAACAGGCGCGCGTCCGGGCTGCAGCCTGTTGGCAGTGGCGGACGGATCGGCATGGCCCATCGACATGCCGCAGATCAGCCGTTCGTGTTCGGTCGCGCCGATGTGCGGCATGACTATCGTGTGGTAGCGACAGAACGCCTGCTGCGGGCAGGTGTCCAGCCCGCGGCCGCGCGCGGCGACCATGATGTTCTGCAGAAACATGCCGTAGTCGATCCAGCTGCCCAGCTCCAGTCGCCGGTCGAGCGTAAACATCAATCCCACCGGCGCGCCGAAGAAAGAGAAATTGCGACCGTGCTGGGCGTGTGATTTTTCGAAATCACCCTTGCCGATGCCAAGCAGGCTGTAGAGCGCCCAGCCCAGCTCGCGACGCCGGCTGATGTAGGGCTCGAACCACTGACGCGGGTAGTACTGGTACTCCTGCTGGTACTGCGCATCAGCGCCGTCGCGTACCGCATCGTGCGCGGCGAGCAGCTTTTGCGTCAGCGACGCCTTCGATGCACCCGTCAGCACGTAGACGCGCCAAGGCTGGATGTTGGAGCCTGAGGGCGCAAAACGCGCAACGCTCAAGATGTCCTCGATCGTCTGGCGCGCGATCGGTGTGTTCAGGAACGCGCGCACCGAGCGCCGCGATGTGACGGCCTCGTCGACGATACCGCTTGCCTCGCCGCTGACCCCGCCGCTCGTGTCGTTCATGCCTGCCCCATCGCCGCGCGAGCCCGGGCGATCTGCGCACGCACCTGTTCGGGCGCGGTGCCGCCGATGTGGCGACGGCTGGCGGCCGAGCCGCGCGGATCGAGCACGCCGAACACGTCTGCCTCGATCAATTTCGAGAACCCGCGCAGCTCGTCCAGACTCAACGCTTCGAGCGCGCAGCCGCGATCTTCCGCA
>CADECO010000314.1:4709-7084 GCA_902825905.1 uncultured beta proteobacterium | reverse complement strand
GGGGGTTCGGCGGTCCGCATGCCGGCTTTCTCGCCACGGTCGATGCGCACAAGCGCGCCATGCCCGGGCGACTGGTCGGCGTATCAGTCGATGCGGCCGGTCAACCGGCGCTGCGCCTGGCGCTGCAAACGCGCGAGCAGCACATCCGGCGCGAGAAGGCCACGAGCAACATCTGTACTTCGGAGGTGTTGCTCGCGGTGATGGCGGCGATGTACGCGGTCTATCACGGGCCGCACGGACTCGCGCGGATCGCGCAGCGCGTGCATCGGTTCGCCGCGATCTTCGCTGCCGGACTGTCGCGTCTGGGCTATCGGCTGAAGACCGATGCCTTCTTCGATACCGTCAGCATCGATACCGGAGCACGCACCGACACGTTGCTGGCGAGTGCGCTCGCAGCGGGCATCAATCTGCGGCGCATCGACGATCACGCGCTCGCCATCGCCTTCGACGAGACCACGTCGCGCGACGACCTGATCACGCTGTGGCGCTGCTTCGGCGGCGATGTGCGCATCCCGCTGGAGGTCGACGCACTCGACCATGAAACCGCCGACCGGCTGCCGGCGGCGCTGCTACGCACCAGTGCTTTCCTCACGCATCCGGTGTTCAACACGCATCACTCCGAGACGCAGATGCTGCGCTATCTGCGCACGCTGGCCGATCGCGATCTGGCGCTCGATCGCACCATGATTCCGCTCGGGTCGTGCACGATGAAGCTCAATGCAGCGACCGAGATGCTGCCGATCACCTGGCCCCAGTTCGCTGCGCTGCATCCGTTCGCACCGGCCGATCAGGCGCAGGGCTACCACCAACTGATCGGTGATCTGGAGCGCTGGTTGTGCGCGATCACCGGATACGACGCGGTGTCGCTGCAACCGAATTCAGGCGCGCAGGGCGAACTCGCCGGTCTGCTCGCGATCCGTGCCTGGCACGCAGCGCGCGATCAGGGCGATCGCGACGTGTGCCTGATCCCCAGCTCGGCGCACGGCACCAATCCCGCGTCGGCGCACATGGCCGGCCTGCAGGTGGTGGTGGTCGATTGCGACGCGCACGGCAACGTCGATCTCGATGATCTGCTGCGCAAGTGCGTCGAGCATCAGGACGCGCTTGCGGCGATCATGATCACCTACCCGTCGACGCACGGCGTGTTCGAGGCCTCGGTGCGCGAGATCTGCGCCATGGTCCATCACCACGGCGGACAGGTGTACTGCGACGGCGCGAATCTCAACGCCTTGATTGGACTCGTGTCGCTGCCCGAGTGCGGCGCTGACGCCTCGCATCTCAACCTGCACAAGACGTTCTGCATCCCGCATGGCGGCGGCGGTCCGGGCGTGGGGCCGCTCGCGGTGCGCGCGCATCTGGCGCCGTTTCTGCCCGATCGGAGCGTGCCGCCGCGCCTCGATGCGCCGGTGGGCCGCGTCAATGGCGCACCGTACGGCAGTGCCGGCATCCTGCCGATCACCTGGAGCTACATCGCGCTAATGGGCGCCGCGGGCCTGATGGAAGCAACGAAGATCGCGTTGCTGAATGCAAATTACATCGCCGCGCGGCTCGCCTCGCACTATCCGGTGCTCTACACCGGCCCGAACGGGCGTGTCGCGCACGAGTGCATCATCGATCTGCGCCCGTTCAAGGCGAGTGCCGGCGTGAGCGTCGACGATGTCGCCAAGCGGCTGGTCGATTTCGGCATCCACGCCCCGACGATGTCGTTTCCGGTGATGGGCACGCTGATGATCGAGCCGACCGAATCGGAGTCCAAACAGACGCTCGACCGCTTTTGCGAGGCGATGATCGCGATTCGCGACGAGATCCGGCAGATCGAATCGGGCGCCATTGACCGCGAGGACAACCCGCTCAAGCACGCGCCGCACACCGGCGCAGCGCTGCTGGCGGAGCCGTGGCCGCACGTCTATCCACGCGAGCGCGCTGCGTTTCCGCTTCCGTGGGTGCGCGCCCAGAAGTACTGGCCGCCGGTGGCGCGGATCGATCAGGTCTACGGTGATCGCCACATCGTGTGCGCCTGCCCGCCGATCGACGCGTATCGGTAGTCACCGGAGGCCATCCGACTTGCGTCTGGTCAAGGCTCCCGCAGCAGCGCGGGCCGACACTGATTCAGTGACAGGAAACCGGGGAGCGAATGTGATGGGTATACGTGCGATCGTGATACGTGCGGCGATGGCCATGGCCGCCTTGAGCCTGATCACAGCAGCGGCTCCCGCACTCGCCGCCGAGCCGGCATCGATCGTCACCTACACCAAGGCGGCCCGGTTCGAAGACGTGCGCGACGATCTGAAAGCGGCGATCGAGGGGCGCGGGCTGGTGATCGACTACACCGCGTTCATCGGACGCATGCTGGAACGCACCGGCAAGGATGTGGG
>CADECO010000314.1:508-4609 GCA_902825905.1 uncultured beta proteobacterium | reverse complement strand
GGCCGCCTTCAGCAGACCGAACTTGTCGTGCAGCGTGAGGGCCAGCACGACGAGCGCTTCGTTCTCCGAATCTTCCGCCAGCGCCAGGATCTGGCGCGCGTAGCCGGTGTCGCTCACGAACTGCTCGAAGTCGACCGCGATGCCTTTGTCGCGCTTGAGCATGATGCGGAACTGCGCCAATTGCCTGAGGGTTTCGTTGTCCATATGACCTCCGGAATGTCCTCCCTCGCGAGCGGCTCGCTGAGCTCGCTCGCGCGGCGGCCGGATGGCGCGAAGGGCTGCCGGTAAGCATCGGACGCAGCCCTGCGCTATTGGTCGCTCGCCTTCGATACATACGCGATCCGCCATCGTTGTGGTGGACACGGCACCGTTAAGTGTTGTGATAGGTCGGACTGACGCGAACCCTTGTTGATGTGACAGCGCGTCGGCACAATCGGCCCGCGCACCGGCCGTTCGAGCCGGTCGTCCGTTCCCAGAACTTGCACCAGAGAGGAGAGCACGATGTCGTTCACCGTCAACGGCCGGGAAGTCCTGGTCGACATTCCATCGGATACGCCGCTGCTGTGGGCAGTGCGCGATTACCTCGGGCTCACCGGGACGAAGTTCGGCTGCGGCCTGGCGCAATGCGGCGCCTGCACGGTGCACGTCAACGGACAGCCGACGCGCTCGTGCATCACGCCGGTTGCCGCGGTGCGCGGGAAAGCCGTCACCACGATCGAGGGGCTGGCGCCCAATGCCGACCATCCGCTGCAGAAAGCCTGGGTGGCCGAGCAGGTACCGCAGTGCGGCTACTGCCAGTCGGGGCAGATCATGCAGGCCGCCGCGCTGCTGGCCCGCAACAAGAAGCCCTCGCGCGAGCAGATCGTGCAGCATATGAACGGCAACATCTGCCGTTGCGGCACCTACAACCGTATCGTGCGTGCGATCGAACGCGCCGCGAAGGAGGCCTAGCCATGCACGGCATCGAACGCGTCGAACTCGAACTGCTCGACTTCAACGTCAGCCGGCGGGCCTTTCTCGGTGGTGCGGCGGGCCTGTCATTCGGCTTCAGTCTGGGCGTGGCGGGGCTTGGCAGCGTGCGCGAGGCGCAGGCGCAGACCCCGCGCAATGCGCTGAACGCCTACGTCGCGGTGTCGCCCGACGGCACCATCACCATCCAGGCGCCGGCCGCTGAAATGGGCCAGGGCATCATGACCGGCCTGCCGTTGATCGTCGCCGAGGAACTCGATGCCGACTGGAGCCGCGTGGTGGTCGAACAATCGCCAGTCGCGCCTGCCTATCACCATCCGATCTTCAAGGCGCAGTACGTGGTGGCGAGCATCTCGACGCTGGGGTACTGGACGCCGCTGCGCGTCGCGGGCGCTCAAGCACGCCGGGTACTGCTCGACGCCGTGGCCACCCGCTGGAATGTGCCGGTGAGCGAATTGCGGACCGAGCCGAGCATGGTCGTGCACGCCGCGTCGGGCCGCAAGATCAGCTATGGCGAAGTCGCCGCGTTCGCGACCGTGCCCGCGACCTTGCCCTCGATCGATCCGGCCAAGGATCTGAAACCGGCGAACCAGTATCGGCTGCTGGGCAAAGGCGCCCCGCGCGTCGACGTGCCGGCAAAGTCCACCGGCACCGCACGCTACGGCATCGACGCGCGCGTGCCCGGCATGGCGTACGCGACGATCGTGCGCTCGCCGGTGCGCGGGAGCGGCCCCGCTTCGACCAACGCCGACGCGTTGCGCAAGCTGCCCGAGATCATCAACGTCGTGTCGCTGCCGCATGGCGTGGCGATCGTGGGCGATTCGTACCACGCGGTGCAGAAAGCGCGTAAGCAACTCAAGGTCGACTGGCGCGGCGGCCAACCCGGCGAGGCCATCGACACCGAGCGCGACCTGCAGTCGTACCTGGGCGACGGTCGCGATCTCAAACGCGCGGCGATCGAGTGGAAGTCGAAGGGCGACGCGGGCAAAGCGCTGCAGGGCGCGGCCAAGACGTTCAGCCGCGAGTACCTGAGCGATCACGTCTATCACGCGCAGATGGAGCCGATGAACGCCACCGCCGACGTGAGCGCCGATCGCGCCGAGATCTGGGCCGGCACCCAGGCCCCGACGCGCACGCAGCTCGATGTCGGCAAGGCATTGGGCATCGCGCCCGAGCGCGTCACCGTGCATCAGCAGTTTCTCGGCGGCGGCTTCGGCCGGCGCGCAACGGTGGAAGCCTCGGTCGACGCCGCGCTGATTTCCAAGGCGGTGAACCGTCCGGTGAAATTGGTGCTGAGCCGCGAAGACGACCTGTTGGCCGGCACGTTCCGGCCGATGACGACGCAACGCATCGAAGCCGGCCTCGATGCGGGCGGCAAGCTGATCGGATGGCGCCATCGCGTGGTCGGCGAACCGGTGGGCGATTTCGTCTACCACCCGGGCTATCTGAAGGCGCAGAAGGATCGCGACGTCATCTTCATGATGGGCGCCGAGTTGCCCTACTACAACAAGGTCGACCACTGGCGCGCCGAGCACGTGCCCGAGCCCGAGCGTGCGCGCGTGGCAGCCTGGCGTGGCATCGGCTCGGGCTACACCAAGTTCGCGGTCGAATCGATGATCGACGAGCTGGCGCACACGAACAAGGTCGATCCGCTGCAGTACCGGCTCTCACTCACCGATGATCCGCGCGCGCGCCGCGTGCTGGAAAAGGCGGCGGAGATGGCCGGCTGGGGCCGCAAGACCGCGGGGCGCGCGCTCGGCATCGCGTTCGCCGAGTACGGCGCGTTCGCACCGAAAGTCGGCTCGCTAGTGGCTGCGGTGGCGGAGATCTCGTTGAACGAGCGCACCGGTCAAATCCGCGTGCATCGCTACTGGGTCGCTGCCGATCCGGGGCTGGCGCTCAATCCTGAGGTCGTGAAGGCGCAGGTCGAGAGCGCGGTGGTGTGGGGGCTCTCCTGCACGCTCAAGGAGCGCGTCACGATGGTCAAGGGCGTGGTGCAGCAGTCGAACTTCCACGAGTACGAAGTGCTGCGGATGAGCGAGGTGCCGGAGATCAACGTCGAAGTGGTGTCGGGCAGCCCGTTGCCGACGATGGTGGGTGAACTCGGTGTGCCGTGCACGGCCCCGGCGGTGGCCAATGCTTTCTTCGCGCTGACGGGCAAACGCCTCTACCACATGCCATTTACCCCGCAGCGCGTGCTGGCAGCGCTCAAGGCGTAGCGCGTCGGGAACGCACCCATTCGCCGGGCAATCACCTGCCCGGCGGGTGGCGACACCCTCAGGGCTTCACGAATTTCAGCACGAACTCGTCGACACGCACCGGCGACTTGAACACCAGCGTGTCGCGCCTGTCTTCGGCATTGCGCAGGAAGTCCGCGGCAGCCACGAATCGGAATCCCGCAGCCTCGAGCTCGCGGCGCACCACCGACTCCTCGATGCGGTGCAGGGACTTCGACACGCCCACGCCCGCGCCGGTCTGCGCCGCATGATCTGCCACGATCAGCATGCCGCCGGGCTTGAGTGCGTTGAACAGCGCGCGATTCATGCGCGCGCGATCGGTGCGGATCCATGGCGTATCGTGATAGATGAAGAACGCGATCACCCGGCCGA
Source organism: uncultured beta proteobacterium (assembly GCA_902825905.1). Taxonomy (GTDB): domain Bacteria; phylum Pseudomonadota; class Gammaproteobacteria; order Burkholderiales; family SG8-39; genus CADEDU01. The sequence continues at coordinate 1,031 of CADECO010000314.1, read as the reverse complement.
GGTCGCGAACGTCGGCCGGGATCGGATCGTCGAATTCGCGCACGACCTTGACCACGTTGCCCATTGCCTGGCGCCGCATGCGCTCGTCGAAACGCCCGCGCACGAACTGGTCGAGAAACATCTGCGAGTTGTGGCCGTACACGCGTCCACCCGGGCCAACCGCGCGGGCAAGCAATTCGGTGCTGTAGCCGGCGCCAGCCCCCAGGTCGAACACCCGCATACCCGGACGCGCGTCAGCGAAAGTCAGCAGCAGCACGGGATTGCGCCGCTGATCGGTCTTGAGATCGGTCTCGAGGCGATCGGGGGCCGCCACGAGCGCCCGGTAGTCGGGCGCCGCCGCCTCCGGACCGACGCTGCCGCAGCCGGCTGCAAGAATCGCGCTGCCACAGACCAACCATGCGACCAGCCTCGAGCTGATTTGATCGAGCATCTCCACTCCTTTTGTTGGCTTCGCCGAACCGGTGTCGACATGGCTCCGGACAGTGCCAGGTCGCACGGTTGCACATTGTAGTCTGTGCGCTCC
>CADECO010000314.1:0-498 GCA_902825905.1 uncultured beta proteobacterium | reverse complement strand
GCCCCGCGCGCGCAAGCCAAAGCGCGTCGCCGCGGCCGGATCGACGGATCCGCGCGCCGCAAGATTTTCGACAGGAGATCCCACGATGGACGTTTCGAAGCGCACCTGGATCACTCGCACGCTTGCAGCCCTTGCCGCGATCGGCCTGGCTGGAAGCCTTGGCCTAGCCCACGCGCAGCAGCCGATCAAGGTCGGCATCGGCATCGCGCAGACCGGCCCGCTCGGCGGTGGCGGCAAGGCGGCACTGATCGCCCTGCAGATGTGGGGCGATGAAGTCAACGCCAAAGGCGGTCTGCTCGGGCGCAAAGTGCAGATCATCGCTTATGACGATCAGTCCAATCCCGCCACCACGCCGGGCATCTATACCAAGCTGCTCGACGTGGACAAAGTCGATCTGCTGATCGCGCCGTACGGCACCAATCCGACCGCGCCGATCATGCCGCTGGTCAAGCAGCGCGACCTGCTGCTGATGGGCAACTTCTCGTTCGACGTGAACGC
>CADECO010000313.1:5288-7089 GCA_902825905.1 uncultured beta proteobacterium | reverse complement strand
CCGCGAAATCGAACAGCGCCCGATCGAGCAGATGCGTCTTGCGCACGTTGGCCAGACTGCGAAAGATGGTCTCGACTCGCCCCGGAAATCGCTTCTCCCAATCGCGCAGCATCGCCTTTACCTGCTTGCGTTGCAGCAGCTCCTGCGAACCGCACAGATCGCACGGGATGATCGGGAACTGCCGCACCTCGGCGTACCGTTCGAGGTCCACTTCCTTCACGTACGCGAGCGGCCGGATCACCACATGTCTGCCGTCATCGGACACCAGCTTGGGCGGCATCGCCTTGAGCTTGGCGCCGAAAAACAGATTCAGGAAGAAGGTCTCGAGGATGTCGTCGCGATGATGACCGAGCGCGATCTTGGTGGCACCCAGCTCGCCCGCCACGCGGTAGAGCACGCCGCGGCGCAGACGTGAGCACAGCGAACACATCGTCTTGCCCTCGGGGATCACGCGCTTGACGATCGAGTAGGTGTCCTGCTTCTCGATGCGATAGGGGACCCCGATGCGCTCCAGATAATCGGGCAGGGTGCGCTCGGGAAAGCCCGGATGGCCCTGGTCGAGATTGACCGCGATGAGTTCGAACTCGATCGGCGCGCGCTCGCGCAGCTTCCTCAGCATATCCAGCAGCGCGTAGCTGTCCTTGCCGCCGGACAGGCACACCATGACCCGATCGCCCGGCTCGATCATGCGGTAGTCGCCGATGGCCTGACCGACCAGCCGGCACAAGCGCCGGTCGAGCTTGTTGGTTTCGCGCGCCGCTTTCTCCAGGCGCTGGTAATCGAACACGCCCGCAGGCCGCTCTGTGGAAGCGTCCGTGGGCCGCTCGGTGGAAACGTCCATGAGTCGCTCGACTGGGGCGTTCATCGCTCGCTCAGAGATTGACGCTGCGACCACCGTCGATCGCGATGATTTGCCCGGTCACGTATGGCGCATCGGCCAGCAGGAAATGCACCGCGCGCGCGATGTCATCGGGCTCACCGATGCGCTTGAGCAGCGTGTGCGAAATGATGCGCTGGCGCGCGACGTCGTCGAACGAGCCGTCGTCGGGCCACAGGATCGGGCCGGGCGCAATGCCGTTGACGCGCACCTCGGGGCCGAGTTCGCGCGCGAGCGAGCGGGTGAGGCCGACCAGACCCGCCTTGGCAACGCTGTAGACGACGTAATTCTTCAGTGGCCGCTCGGCGTGAATGTCGACGATGTTGATGATCGCCCCGCCCGTCTTGCGCAACGGAATCGCCGCCGCCTGCGAGAGGAACAACGGCGCCTTGAGGTTGGTGCCGATCAGATCGTCCCACAGGCTCTCGGTGATCTCGCCCACCGGGCTGGCGTGGAAACTCGACGCGTTGTTGATGAGCGCATCGAGCCGGCCGAATTGACTGACCGTCGTCTTGACCATCTCGGTCAATCCGGCGATATCGAGCAGATCGGCCTGTACCAGGCTGACGGAGTTGGCGCGCACGGCGTTCAACTCGTCCTGCAAGGCATGCGCATCGCGCTGGGCCGTGCGGTAGTGGACCACCAGGTTCGCGCCGGCCGCATGCAGTCTGCGTGCGGTGGCTGCGCCGACGCGCCGGGCACCGCCGGTGATCAGCACAGCTTTTCCAGCGAGAGATTCGGCGGCCATGGACAAAGATCGGCAACGCGGTCGGACCGACCAACGTCGAGCTCGAGAGGTTGTCGATTTTACCGGAATGCGCCACGCTTCCCTGCAAACGCACCTCGCTTACCCACGAATGCACCACGCTCCCCCGCGATGAATCCTTCGCCGAGCCTGCCCGCCCCCCCGGCCGAAGACCGTGC
>CADECO010000313.1:2482-5188 GCA_902825905.1 uncultured beta proteobacterium | reverse complement strand
CCCCCGCGATGAATCCTTCGCCGAGCCTGCCCGCCCCCCCGGCCGAAGACCGTGCCCATAGCGGGCGAGTAGGCGCGCTGATCACCGAGCGCATCGTTGCAGGCGGCGGCTGGATCTCGTTCGCGGACTACATGGACGCGGCGCTCTACGCGGCAGGGCTGGGCTACTACAGCGCCGGCAGCCGCAAACTCGGCGCGAGCGGCGATTTCATCACCGCACCGGAGATCAGCCCGTTGTTCGGCGCCGCCCTCGCGCGACAGGCCGCACAGATCCTGCGCGCGAGCAGCCCCGAGATCCTCGAAATCGGCGCGGGCAGCGGCGTGCTGGCCGCGACCCTGCTGGCGGAACTGGCTGAGCGCGGCTCTGTGCCGTCGCGATACAGCATTCTCGAAGTGTCGGCCGACTTGCGCGATCGCCAGCAAGCGCTGATTCACGAGCGAGTGCCACATCTGGCCGAGCGCGTGCAGTGGCTCGAACAGCTCCCGGATTCGTTCAGCGGACTGATCCTGGGCAACGAAGTGCTCGACGCGATGCCGGTTCAAGTGTTCGAGTGGCGCGACGGGGCGATCGAGGAGTTGGGCGTCGCCATCGCCGGGAGCGGCGGATTCGAGTGGTCGGCCCGGCCGGCGCAGGCGGAGCTTGCGAAAACGGTCGAGCGCCTGGCACGCGCGCATCAATGGTCAACGCCGTATCGTGCGGAAGTGGGCGTGATCGCGCAAGCGTTCGTCGCGACCGTTGCGCGCGTGCTCACCAACGGTGCTGCGTTGTTTATCGACTACGGCTTTGCCACGCGCGAGTACTACCATCCGCATCGCGCGATGGGCACGCTGCGCTGCCACTACCGGCATCGCGCGCACGACGACCCGTTCTTCCTGCCCGGGCTGTGCGATATCACCGCACACGTCGATTTCAGTGCGATTGCCGAGCACGCTACCAGCGCGGGCCTCGAACTGGCCGGCTTCACCACACAGGCGCACTTCCTCATCAACTGCGGCATCACCGAACTGCTGCTGCGAACGCCGCCGGGCGACGCGGCGCGCTATCTGCCACAAGCCAATGCCGTGCAACGGCTGCTCTCGCCGGCCGAGATGGGCGAGCTGTTCAAGGCGATCGCGCTGAGCAAAGGCATCGACGTGCCGCTGCTGGGGTTCACTTCCGGAGATCGACGTGCGACGTTGTAGTCCGACCGGCTTGCGGAAGTTTCGCGATCAAAGCCCGATGGCCGGAGACTCAACGCTCGCAAGCATGCCAGCACAACGTGAACGCGGCAGCCATCGCGCCACGGTATTGACCTTCGTTGCGCTCTGGCTCGTATCCGCCGCGACGACAACGCACGCGCAAACCACAGCCGAGCGCGCCGTCGACGCTGCCAAACAGCGCTGGGCCGGCAGTCCGCACGGACCGATGCTCGAGCGCATCCTGCCGCCGACCTTCGCGGTCACGCAGTTGCCTGAACCCACTTCACGCGGTGCGCAACTGCTGGTGCGCTACTGCGTGCAGTGTCATCACCTGTCCAATCCGGCGATGCACGAGGCCGAGAAGTGGCCCAAGGTCGTGACGCGGATGGTGGCGCGCATCGCGGGCAACGGAAACATGGGCCCGCTGATGAAAGACATGATGGCCGGCGTGCAGGCGCCGAGCGCAGAGGAAACGAGCGTGCTGGTGCGCTATCTGCAGAAACATGCGCAACGGCCGATCGCCGCTGAAAAATACCCCGAACTCAGGCTGGCAGGCGGACAGTCGTTTCGGCTGGCATGCCAGCAATGCCACGTGCTGCCCGACCCGGCGCGCTATACCGCGAAGCAGTGGCCCGCGGTGGTTGCGCGCATGGAGCAGAACATGGAATGGATGAACCGCGTCGTGGGCACGCAGGTCGATCCGCGTGAGCCGCAGCTGCGCAGCGAGGAGATCAACGCTTTCCTCGCGCGACACGCGCGCAGGCAGTGACGGTCTTTACGCCGGGATCGCCATCCCGCGCTGGACACCTGGTCGCGCGCCCAGCTCGTCGAACCAGCGTTTGACGTTCGGAAAATCGGCCAGGTTGGTCTTGTGATAGTCGAACCGCGACACCCACGGATAGGTCGCGATGTCGGCAATGGTGTACTCGTTGGCGGCCAGGTATTTCGCTTCGCCAAGTCGCTTGTTCATCACCCCGTACAGCCGATCCTTCTCTTTGGTGTAGCGCTCGATCGCATACGGCACCGGCTCGGGCGCGGCGCGGAAGAAGTGGTGGCACTGCCCGAACATCGGGCCCACCGAAGCCATCTGGAACATCAGCCACTGCAGCGTTTCGTACTTGCCGCGATCGGAAGCGGGCAGGAACTTGCCGGTCTTGCCGGCGAGATAGATCAGGATCGCACCCGACTCGAAGATGGTGATCGGCTTGCCGTCGGGCCCCTCGGAATCGACCAGCACGGGGATCTTGCTGTTCGGATTCATCTTCACGAAATCGGGCTTGTTCTGATCGTTGGCCTTGCCGATATCCACCTTGTGCACGCGATAACCCAGGCTGCACTCCTCCAGCATCACCGAGACCTTGCGGCCATTCGGCGTTCCCCACGTATAGAGATCGATCATCGGACTGCTCCTTTGCGCAAGCGGTTGAGTGAGCCGGCCACGCGCCTTCGATCGGGTTCAAGTGCAGCGCGGCGGCAGCGAAAGCTCGAAGCAGTCTACACGCGGCATCGAAATCGCCGCTCGATGGAT
>CADECO010000313.1:0-2382 GCA_902825905.1 uncultured beta proteobacterium | reverse complement strand
CGCGCCGCGACCGCGAAGATCGAGTTCGAAGTGGAGCCTGCTGCGTTCTTCCAGCTGCTGGAAGCGAGCGCGAAATGAACGAGTTCCTGCACTGGTCGGCGACGAAGCTCGCCGGCGCAATTCGCGCGAAGCAGCTCTCGGCAGGCGAAGTGGTGCTGGCCACGATAGAGCGTGCGCAAACGGTACAAACGCGACTGAACTGCTTCGTGCGCGTTGACGCCGACCGCGCGCTGGCACGCGCCAGGGCGATCGACGCCGACATCGCGCGCGGCAATGATCCGGGCCCTCTGGCCGGCGTGCCCATGGCGCACAAGGACATGTACTACCGCAAGGGCGTGGCCTCTTCGTGCGGCTCGAAGATCACGCGCGATCGTCCCGCGCCGGCCACCGCGGCAGCGCTGACGCGACTCGATGCAGCGGGTGCAGTGCAGTTCGGCGTACTCAACATGACCGAGTTCGCCTACGGACCGCTCGGCCACAACTATCACCTCGGGCATTGCCGCAATCCGTGGAATTCCGATTGCGTGACCGGTGGTTCGTCGTCGGGCTCGGGCTCATCGCTCGGTGCGCGCACCAACTTCGTCGCGCTCGGTTCGGACACCGGCGGCTCGATCCGCCTGCCGGCGCACTTCTGCGGCGTCACCGGACTGAAGCCCACGTACGGTCGCGTGTCGCGCGCCGGCGCCATGCCGCTGTCGTTCTCGCTCGATACGGTCGGCCCGCTGGCGCGATCGGTCGAAGACGTTGCCACGGTGATGCAAGCGATCTCCGGGCGCGACGATGCCGATGCCACCTCCAGCATGCAACCGGTGCCTGACTACATCGCGGGCCTGGCGCGCCCGGTGAAGGGTCTGCGCATCGGCGTGCCGACCAGCTACTTCTACGACAACATCGACGACGATGTGGCCAGGCTGGTGCGCGGCAGTCTGGATGTATTCCGCTCGCTCGGGTGCGAAGTGATCGACGTCGATCTGCCCGACATGGAAAGCTGGAACCAGGCTGCGACCGCGATCATCGCCGCCGAAGCCGCCGCGCTGCACGCGCGCTGGTTGCGCGAACGTCCGGGCGACTACTCCGATCAAGTGCGCGCGCGCCTCGAGCTCGGCCTCGCCGTTCCCGCGCCGCTCTACATCAACGGCCTGCGTCTGCGTAGCGAAGCACTGCGCGCATGGCAGCAAGAGGTGATGGCGAAGGTCGATGTCGTGCACGCGCCCGCGGTCGCGTTCGCCACGCCCACCATCGCCGAGACCGACGTCGGTGGCGGCGCGCGCATGAACGATCTGATGGCGCGCGCCACTCGGCTGACGCGGCCGGTCAACTATCTCGGCTTGCCGGGGCTGGTGCTGCCGTGCGGGTTTCAGTCGCACGGGCTGCCGTGCGGCATGCAATTGATCGGCCGGCCGTTCGACGACTCGCTGCTGTTGCGGCTCGGTCACGCCTACCAGCAAGCGACCGACTGGCACACGCGTCTGCCCGCGATTGCCAAGGCGTGAGCCGATCCGCAGGAGGCATGAGCGATGAGGCACGCAAGCGGCGAGTACGGCTGGCAGTCCGGGGCATGAGCGACAAGGAACGAGCGCGATCATGCTCAAGTGGCTGCTGACCACCATCATCGCGCTCGTGCTGTTGAGCGGTCTGATGCCGCTGCTCGCGCGCTTCGGGCTGGGCAAGCTGCCAGGCGACATCACGTTGAACGTGCGCGGGCGGACGTTCTACATCCCGGTCACCACCACGATCGTGCTCTCGCTGCTGCTCGCTTTGATTTCGCGGCTGCTTTGATCGCGCGGCGCGAGTGCTCTGATCAAATGGCCGGTCTGACGCGATTCCTGGTTAGTGACGCGCCCCCAGCCGCGCTTCGAGCAGCCCGAGCCGCTCTCGCATCGCTTCTCCCATATGCATCTGCGGATTGGAGGCGGTGAGTCGCTCGGTACGTTCCCGCGCTGCGACGCTCGCCCGGGCAAGCTCGAACGCCTCGATGAACGATCGCGTCTTGCGCAGCCCGGCGTTGAAGTAGGCCTCGCCGAAATGGGTCCAATCGTTTTCGTGCGCGCAGCCGAACGAGGTCGATCGCGCATCGGCCGCCGTGATCACCAGCGTGTTGGCGTCCTTGAGCGCTTCGACGAATCCACCCGAGTAGCACGCCGAAATCACCAGCACCTTCCACTTGATGCCGCTCTGCCGCACGGCATCGGCCAGCGTCTGCGGCGTAATTGGCGCGAGCGCAAGCGGCCAGAGCTCGACTTCGAGTCGATGCTGTTCGTCGCCATGCGTGGTGAGAAACAGGAAGAGCACGTCTTCGTCGCGGTTCATGCGCTCGCCGAAAGCGCGCAGCGTCGCGCGCAGGTTGGTCAGCGTGGCGATCGGCGCCTCGGTGAGCGTGGC
>CADECO010000312.1:0-7098 GCA_902825905.1 uncultured beta proteobacterium | reverse complement strand
GCGTTGGGCTACTGCATGGATGTGGTGCGTGCCCGGGCCCTGGCATTCGCCGGACGCCTGCTCGATGCGCGCCTCTCACCGGCGAGCTTGCGGCGCGCGCTGGCCGCGGCCGCAGGTCCGCATCGCGCCATCGACGCCGACGCGCTACGCGATGTCGCGCGGTTGCGCGGCTTTCTAGGTGGCCCGGGCGTGCTCGCGCTCTTCGACGCCCCATGGTTGCCGATCTATCTGCTGGTCATCGGTTTGATGCATCCGGCGCTCGGTATCGCGGCCACGATCGCCGCTTGCACACTGGCAGTGCTTGGCGTGATCACCGAACGGGCGACGCGCACTGCCACCGAAGCTGCGCGGCTCGCTTCACGCGCGACGCATCGCCATGCGCAGTCGTTGATGCGCAATGCCGAAGTCATTGCCGGGATGGGGATGAGCGGCGCCGCAGTGGCATCGTGGAGTCGTGACCACGCCGAGGTACTGGCTACCCAGCAACGTCTCACCGGCATCTCCGCCCGACTGGCCGCCGCCGCGCGCATGTCCCGCCAGCTGCTGCAAGCCGGACTGCTTGGGCTCGGCGCATGGCTGGTCATCAACGTCCACGCATCGCCCGGCATCATGGTTGCAGCCACCATCCTGCTCGGCCGCGCGCTGCAGCCGGTGGAGCTGCTGATCGCCGGATGGAAGGGCTTGCTCGAGGCCCGTAGCGCTTGGGAGCGTTTGAACACGCGCGAACCGGCGTCAGCGCAGACGGCCCATCTGGTGCTGCCCGCGCCGCGTGGGCGCGTCACGCTCGAAGGTGTGGTGTTCGGCAACGCGGCGCAGCGTCCCCCGCTCATCAAAGGCATCGGCTTCGTGCTCGAAGCCGGCGAGAGCCTGGGCATCGTCGGGCCAAGTGCTGCAGGGAAGACGACACTGCTCCGTTTGATCCTGGGCGTTTGGCGTCCACAATCCGGAACCGTGCGGCTCGATGGTGCCGACGTCGCACAGTGGGACCGTGATGCGCTGGGCGCGTGTATCGGCTACCTGCCCCAGGACGTCGAGCTCTTTGCCGGCACGGTCGCTGAGAACATTGCGCGATTGGGCGAAGTGAGCCCCGAGGAAGTGGTTGCCGCCGCGCGGACGGCGCATGCCCACGAGATGATCCTCGCCTTGCCCCAGGGCTACGACACTCCGGTCGGCGAGTCGGGCGCAGTGCTCTCGGGCGGGCAACGCCAGCGCATCGCTCTGGCACGAGCGCTCTATGGCCAGCCGCGAGTCGTGGTGCTGGACGAACCCAACGCCAACCTCGATGCGGAAGGCGATGCGGCACTGATCGCTGCGCTGCGCGAACTCAAGGCGCGCGGTGTGACGGTGATCATCGTGAGCCATCGGCCATCGGCGATGGCGCATTTGGACAAGCTCGCAGTGCTCAAGGACGGCACGCTCGTCCACTTCGGTGACGCCGCCACGTTCCGATCCCGGCTGCAGCCGGTGGCGCGAGGAGAAAACGGGGCTCAACCAGGCAGCGGGGCGCGCATGACCAGCGCTGCGCAAGCGGGCACATCGAGCGCTGAACCAATCACGCGCGCGGGCGCGATCTCTGCGCCTTGACGACGCAGATCCAGCGACGGCGATCGCTCCACACCCAGACGTGAGCGCCAGCGCAGCACGGCAGATCGAGCCGATCGCATCTGGAGACCCATCATCATGAGACAAACAAACGCCGCGGCAGCACTGCCGCACGATCGCGCCCTCTTCGCGCAAGCACTGCTATGCGCTGCCTCGGACGTCCAGCAGCGTCGCGAGCTGCGCTCGATTGCGCTCCTCATGGTGCTTCCACTCGCCGCATTCAGCGCGCTATTGGCGGTTTGGACCAGCTACGCGCCGCTCGCTGGTGCGGTCATCGCACCGGCCACGGTGAAGGTCGAGCTCAACCGCAAGACCGTGCAGCACCGGGAAGGCGGCATCGTGCGCGAGATCCTCGTACGCGATGGGCAAACGGTGCAGGCAGGCGATCCGTTGCTCATCGTCGGCGACATTCGCGGCGAAGCGGAGCTTGCGGTGCTGCAAGATCAGTTGCGCGCTGCGCGGCTGCGCTCGCACCGTGCTGCGGCCGAATCACGACTGGCAACGCGCTGGGAGTTGCCCGCCGAGCTAGCCGCCGACGTGCACGCGACCGAGCATGCCGCGCGTGAACGCGCCGTCTTCACCACGCGGCGCCAGGCGCTCGAGGAGCAGACGACGATGCTGCATGCCCAGGTACGCGAGGCGCTCGCGCAGGCCGGCGCACTCGAAGCGCAGATTCAAGCCACGAAGCAGTCGATCAAGCTCTCCGACGAAGAGCTGGCTATCAACGATCGGCTGGCGCGCGAAGGCTTCGTGCATCGCTCGCGCATGCTGGGGCTGCAGCGGGTCGTGGCCGACTATCAATCGCGACTGGCCGAGCACCGCAGCGCCCAGGCTTCGGTGCGCCAACGCATCAGCGAAATCAACGCACGCGCCGCGCAACTGCGCTTGCAGTATCAGACTCAAGCCACCGACGAGTTGCGCGAGGCTTCCGCCCAGGTACGCGAGTTGCAGGAACGCATGCGTCCCTCGCACGACAACGTCCAGCGCCAAACCGTGCGCGCCCCGGTCGACGGCGAAGTGATGGCCCTGCGCGTGCATGCGCCCGGTGCAGTGGTTGCGCCGCGCGCGCCGCTGCTGGACGTCGTGCCCGCGCGCGAAAAGCTGGTCATCGAAGCGCAGATCGCCCCGCAGGACATCGAGCAGGTGCGGCGCGCGGGCGGCCACGCCGAGGTGCGCCTGATGGGAGGCGACGCCCGGCTGCTCGCGCCTTTTCCGGCACGGATCGTGTTCGTCTCCGGTGATCGCCTCGCCGACAAGGACACCGGCCGCGCCTGGTTCGATGTCACGGTCGAAGTGGATGCGGCAGCCCTGCAACAGCAACCCAACGTGCGGCTCCAGCCTGGCATGCCGGCGGAGGTGTACGTCACCACAGCCGAACGCACGTTGCTCGAGTACCTGACCAAGCCCCTTGGACTTTTCATGCGACGCGCGTTGCGTGAGCCCTGAGCAAGCCCGCATCGGCCCGCCTGTCACTGCGCTGGTCCCATCGTCGTACCCCACCCTGCATGATCCGGAAAGGAAGGCCTCATGAGCGATGCCCCCCTCAACAAAGTCGCCGCCGCGTTCGTTCCCCCCTTCGGGACGCTGACCACCTTCGGCGACAACCTGAGCAACTCGATCGAGCTGGACCGCGACGCCGCCGGCAACATCTTCGTCAACGACGGCGCCATACCCATCTTCGGCGGGACGCCAACTGTCGCAAACACCAATCTGATTCAGGCGTTCGGCCTTGGCGGCGATGACAACATCGCCTTGAACGAAGCCAACGGCGCATTGCCGCGGGCCAATCTGTTCGGGGGCGCCGGCAACGATTCGCTCACCGGCGGCTCGGGCAACGACATGCTGTTCGGCCAGACTGGGAATGACAGCCTGAACGGAAGCCGCGGCAACGACTCCCTGTTCGGTGGCAGCGGAAACGATGTGCTCACCGGCGGCGACGGCGATGATCGGATGTTCGGCGAGTCCGGCAACGATCGCATGATCTGGAATCCGGGCGATGACAACGACTTGATGGAGGGTGGCGCCGGCATCGATGTCGCCGAGGTCAACGGTGGCAACGGCGCCGAGATGTTCACCGCCATCGCCAACGACACGCGCGTGCGCTTCGATCGGGTCGACCCCGCGCCGTTCGCGCTCGACATCGGCACTACCGAGAACCTCGTTGTCAACATGAACGGTGGCGATGACACCTTCGGCGCCACGGGCAACCTCGCTGCGCTGATCAGCGTCACCGTCGATGGTGGAGCCGGCAACGACATGATCAACGGCGGCAATGGCAACGACCAGCTGCTGGGCGGGGACGGTAACGACTTCATCGACGGCAACCAGGGCAACGACGTGGCGCTTCTGGGTGCCGGCGACGACGTGTTCCAGTGGGATCCGGGCGACGGCAGCGACGTGATCGAAGGCCAGGCCGGCGCCGACACGATGCTTTTCAACGGCAGCGGTGCAGACGAGATCTTCGAAGCTACCGCCAACGGTGGGCGGCTACGCTTCGCTCGCGACGTCGGCAATATCGTGATGGACACCAACGACGTCGAGACGGTCGACTTGAATGCGCTCGGCGGCGCCGACACGATCGTCGTCAACAACCTCGCCGGTACCGACGTCAGCACGATCGCTGTCGACCTGTCAGGCGAACTGGGCGGCACCACCGGCGACGGGCAAGCCGACACCGTGATCACGAACGGGACGAACGGCGGCGACGTGATCGAAGTACGGGGAGCGGGTACATCAGTCTCAGTAGTTGGGCTGGCCGCACAGGTCAATATCACCAACGTCGAGGGAGCGAACGATGCGCTCAGGATCGACGGCCTGGGCGGCAACGATGTGATCGACGCGACCAGCCTCGCCACCGGCCAGATCCAATTGACGATGATCGGCGGGCTGGGGGCAGACGTCTTTCTGGGCAGCGCGGGCAACGATTTCATCTTCGGCGGCGACGGCGACGATGTGGCGCTGATGGGCGCGGGCGACGACACGTTCGTCTGGAATCCCGGGGATGACAACGACACGCTCGAAGGCCAGGCCGGTCTCGACACGATGCTCTTCAACGGCGCCAACGTTGCCGAGGCGATCAATATCTCCGCCAACGGTGGTCGCGCGATCTTCTTCCGTGACGTCGCCAACGTGACGATGGACCTGAACGACATGGAGTCGATCGACTTCAACGCCCTCGGCGGCGCGGACAGCATCGTCGTCAACGATCTGTCGGGGACCGATGTCAAGGAGGTGAATCTCAACCTCGCTGCAGGCACTGGCCTCGGCGACGCGCAGGTCGATACGGTGACGATCCAGGGCACCAACGGCGACGATGTCATCCAAGTGGTTCAGGACGGCAATGACGTGGTCGTGCTCGGTCTGGCGGCCACGGTGCGCATCATCGGCTTCGAAGTCGGGATCGATCGCATCCTCATCAACGGGTTGGGCGGTGACGACGTGGTCGAGGCGAGCGGCCGCTCGACGGTGGGCATCGCCGCAGACGGCGGCGCCGGCGATGACGTGCTGATCGGTGGTGGCGGCAACGACACGCTGCTGGGTGGCGCCGGTGACGACGTACTGCTGGGCGACGGTGGCCTCGACCTTCTCGACGGCGGCGACGGCGATGACATCGAGATTCAGGGTCTCGCGCTGAGCACCGCAGCGCTGGCGGCTGGCACTACGGCAGAGGGACCGCTCGCCTAACGATCAGCCGATCGCTTGGAGGTGACGGCGCAGGGTGGATGCACGAAGCACCCTGCGCCGTCATCCCAGCTTGTCCGATGCGACATCTGCTGCGGGGGCTGTCGAGCTTCGTCGCACCCCGCTGCTCCTGCTCCCCGGCTCCTCGGTGCACGCAGCGCCTTGACTACAAAAGGGATTGTCCCTGGCTCTGTGACTGGCACACCGGTTGCAATGGACGCCGCGGAGCATCGTGATCGCAACCATTTCAATCGGGAGACTGACCATGAATCTGGAGTCGATCTACGCGGGATTCCTGTGGACCATGTTCGTGTTCTGGAACAGCGTGCGCATCTTCACTTATCTGCCGACCATCCGGAAGCTGTGGGCACCCGGTGCAAGTGCCAGGGAGTACAGCCTGGCAACCTGGGGAAGCTGGGCTCTCTCCAACGGTTTCTTCGCGCTTTATCTATGGGAGCAGAGCGACCGTGTGGTGAACAGCATGGTGTTACTCAACATCGGCAACACCGCCATGTGCCTGTTCACCAGTTGCCTGATCTGGATGCTCCAACGCAATGCATCCGAGGAGGCAACACCGAAGCGATGGATGTCTGTAGTCGATTGCAACCGGCACTCTCATCCGCAAACGCCGAATCCCCGGGGACACTCATGATTGCAAACGCACCGATCACGCTGCCGAGGACGGCTCGCGGACTCAGCAGCCAAGTGAACGCCTGTAGTGCCGTGGATGCGCTGGGGCGGGAACTTTCCGCGGACAAGCGAGTGCGCAGCGTGCATGGCCTCGACGTGTATTCCGTGACGGCAAACGACGCCCCACGAATCATGCAAGCAATCGGACGCATCCGCGAAACGGAGTTTCGCAGGGAGGGCGGCGGAACGGGCCAGCCCACCGACCTCGATCGCTTCGATCTCGGCGATGCTCCCTACCGTCAGCTCGTGGTATGGGACGCACAACAGCAGGAGATTGTTGCTGCGTATCGTTACGCTTTGTGCCGGGAAACCTTGCGCGCTGCATCTCGTCCAGCGCTCGCCACGGAAATCCTGTTCGAATTTTCGGCACGCTTCTGCGACCACTACTTGCCCTACACCATCGAACTGGGGCGCTCGGTGGTCAATCGAAACGCCAAGCGGAGATTCCACGGCCTTTTCGCGGCATGGGCAGGCCTCGGTGCATTGGTTCGCGAGCACCGCGATATCCGCTATTTCTTCGGTAAGTTCACGACGTTTCCAAGCTACAGCATTGCGGCAAGGGACACTCTGCTGCACTTCCTTCGCCTGCGCCATCCCGACCCCGACATGCTGGTGCGTCCACGGCGCGCACTCGAAGTCGTACCGGACGGCCCCACCGTCGCATCGGTATTCCAATGCGGTGACTACGATGCCGACTACGCCGCGCTGCGAGCCAAGCTCCAGCAGGCTGGCGAGCTGATTCCACCGTTAGTGATCTCCTATCTCAGCCTCACGCGCACGATGAAGTCATTCGGTACCGCACGCAATCCGCACTTCGGGGGAGTGGACGAAACCGCCGTGCTGGTCCCTATCGCTGACATCAACGACGCGGCTCGCGCACGCTTCATCGATTCCTACACGCGCTCCTGTCCGGGTTACTTCTGCCGATGCGCGGGCGCAGAAAATTGCGACCAGCACATCGATCTCGGAACGCCTGTCGCGCAACACAACAAATCAGGAGCCAGCCAATGATCGCGTGCGAGCACGTTATCCCCCGCAGTGATCGATACGCATGGGAGAAGCTCCAATACCCGTTCAAGCGCCTGCACGATTTTGGTCGAGCAATTCTTCTCGACCGAGGCATGA
>CADECO010000311.1:0-7100 GCA_902825905.1 uncultured beta proteobacterium | reverse complement strand
TGCTGATCATGGTGTGGTGGTTCGCGATGCTCGGTATGCCCGACGTCGCGAGCAATCTCGGCGTGATCAAGGTGCTGAGCGGCGGGGTGCAG
The DNA here is from genome assembly GCA_902825905.1 of uncultured beta proteobacterium. Taxonomy (GTDB): domain Bacteria; phylum Pseudomonadota; class Gammaproteobacteria; order Burkholderiales; family SG8-39; genus CADEDU01. The sequence continues at coordinate 7,008 of CADECO010000311.1, read as the reverse complement.
CTCGTGCCCTCTGCATTGGGTGACCGCTTCGGCTATCAGATTGCGAGCAGCGCGCTGGGGCTGGCGAGTGCGGCGGTGGTCATCCGCGTGTTCACGCTCGACAAGCCGCTCGTGCTGTGGCTCACGCTGTTCACGCTCGGTGTGGCGCTGGCGGTACGCAGCATGGCGATTGCGCTGCACGTCGGCGCTGCCCATGCGCTCGGGTGGATCACATCGGGCACTGTGGTCGGGCTCGCGCTCGGCGTGGCGATCGCGATGTGCCTGGCGCGGCTGCGTGGCCAGGTGTTCGTGGGGTTAGGCGTGCTGGTGCTGCTGACGGCGATGGCGTGCGCGAACGTGGTGACGACCGCGACGGCCGGTGCCGTGATCAAGCCGCTGCCGTACGGCGATCTGGCGCGCGTGGCCGACGTGGCCGGGGCGCTGTGGCCGTTCGCGGCGTTGGGGTTGGTGGTGTGGCGGGGGTGGGGGAGCGCGCGGCCTGGGACCGCTTGAAGCATCTACGCGCTGTAGCTACATTGGCGGGCATCCGCGTATCTGTCGTTCATACGGAGACCGACGATGAAATCCGTGTCATCTCGTTCCGCAAGGCAACCAAGCGTGAAGCGCAGCTCTATTTCCGTGAGATCCAAGACTGACTGGGCGCGGTTGCTCCGTTCGTCTGCGAAGGCGAAGCCGACCAAGGAGCATCCCGAGGCCGAAGTCCGGCACATCGTGCGTGGAATTGTGAGGCGTGGGTTGCGCCCGAACCCATCTAAGGCGCTCGTATCTTTGCGAGTCGACGAGGACGTGCTTGCGTGGTTCAAGGCGCAAGGGCCGGGTTATCAAACGCGCATCAACTCGGTGCTGCGCGCGTTTCGAGATGCCTCGGCCTGACTGTGAGGATGGTGCTCCAGTGAAGTTCACAGCTGTTATCCAGAAGGTCGACGAGGGATACATCGGTTTCGTCGAAGATCTCCCTGGCGCCAACACGCAGGGCGCTACGCTCGAAGAGATTCGAGAGAATCTCGCCGAGGCCGTCGAGTTGGTGCTGGAAGCCGACCAGAATCGAGCGTTACGGCCCGTCGAGTCCATCGCGCCGGAAAAACCCTGATCCGCGCCCAACCGAGACCTGAAAGGTCGCGGCGAGCGGAACGAGCGGCGCAGCAATATTCCGGCATCCGTCGATCCATCGACGCCCTGAAAAATCCGGCCGCACGACCCGGAAATTCCGCTACGATCGTGCGCACATAACAACGACTGCTTGCGCGGCTACGGGTACTTCCCGGTTGTCCAGTTTCCCGCTTTGCCCGGATTTGCCAGTCATGCCCGGCCTGGCCCAGGCCAGTCTTTCCTCAGGGGGAATCGATGCGTCGGATGGTGTTGTTGTTCGTGCTTGCGCTGCTCGCGCGGCCGGCTTTCAGTGGTTATTCCAATCTCGTCGTCTTCGGCGACAGCCTCTCCGATGGCGGTAACGCCAGTGCGCTATCCGGCGGCAACTTTCCGCCCACGCCGCCATACGCGGGGCAGTTCTCCAACGGCCCCACGGCGGTCCAGTATCTGGCCAACAACCTCGGCATCTCGAACTTCGCGCCTTCGGCGCTCGGGGGCACTAACTACGCGGTAGGCGGAGCCACCACCGGGCTCACCAACTTCAATTTCCAGGTGAATAGTCCGGCCGGCGTGAACCAGATCGGCTCGCTGCAGTTCACCGGCATGCAGGCGCAGGTGGGCGGGTATCTCGCCTCGGGCAACATCAGCGATCCCAACTCCACGCTCTATGTGGTGTGGGGTGGGCCGAACGACTTCTTTCTGTCGCAGGCTACGGGCGCTGATCCGCAAGCCACTGCGGGCACAGCGATCACCAATCTCGCCGCTGAAGTCGCAGCGCTGGCAGTGGTAGCCGGCGCACGCCAGGTGCTGGTGGCCAACATGCCCAACCTCGGCGCCACGCCGGCGGGTGCGGGCAACGCTGCCGCGCTCACCGCGCTGTCGGCCGGTTTCAACGCCGGGCTGGCTGCCGCGATGACGCAGGTGGAGCAGCAAACGGGTACCGACGTGGTGCTGTTCGATACCTACTCGTTCCTGAACGACGTGCTGCAGAACGCTTCGTACTACGGCTTCACCAACACTACCGGTCAGTGTGTGCAATCGCTCGCGGCGCTGCAAAGCAACTGCTCGGGCTATCTGTTCTTCGACAGCGTACATCCGACCACGGCGGCGCATCAGATCCTGGGCAACCTGTTTTTCCGTACCATTCCTGAGCCGAGTTCGCTGCTTCTGCTGATCTCGGTGGGTGTGGCGCTCTACTTCGCGTTCCGTACGCGCACGTCCAAAGCAAAGAACAAACGCAAGGCGTAGTACTACCACAGCATTACAAACCCCGGCGGACTTGTTCGTCGGGGTTTTCTTTTTGTGCGTGGTTCGACAAGCTCACCACGAACGGATCTCGACAAGCTCACCACGAACGGTTTCGACCCAATCCGTTCGCCCTGAGCTTGTCGAAGGGCGCCCAATCATTGGAAAACATGGTTCGACAAGCTCACCACGAACGGACGTCGACAGGCTCACCACGAACGGATCTCGACAGGCTCACCACGAACCGTTTTCCGTTCGTCCTGAGTCCATCGAAGGACCAGCGCTTTTACGGTTGCTACCTGAAACCAGGCCATCGAGCAGGCAGAAGAAGAAAGCTACACTCGCGCGCTTGATCCTCCCTGCTGGTCCTCGCGCGTGCCCACCATCGTCCAAGGCGGGGTCGCCAACACCGCCGACCTCGTTCCGCCGCCGCAGCTCGAACGCGACGTATCGCGCGCGCTCGATGTGATCGCCGCCGGCGGCATCGCCATCATCCCGCTCGATCTCACCTACGCGATCGTCGCCAACAAGCCCGACGCGATCCGTCGCATCTTCACCGCCAAGAATCGCTCGTACGACAAGCCGTGCGGCCTGTTCGGGAGCTGGCGGATCTCGCAGCTGCTGCACGACGTCGACGCGCGTGCGCATGAGGTGGCGCGGGTGCTCGCCGACGAGGAGGGCCTGCCGTTCTCGATCGTGGCGCCGTTTCGCCGCGACCATCCGTTTTTGGCGGGCGTCGACCCGTTCGTGATCCAGAGCTCGTCGAAGAACGGCACGATGGACATGGTGATCAACGGCGGGCATTGGCTGGTCGAACTGGCCAGGCAATCGGTCGCGCGCAACCTGCCGGTGTTCGGCTCGTCGTCCAACCGCTCGCTGCAGGGGAGCAAGTACCGGCTCGACGAGGTGGAGCCCGAAGTACTGAGCGCGGTCGACATCGCGTTCGACTACGGTCTGTCGCGCTACGCCACGCCGCTCGGCCTGTCGTCCACCATCATCGACTTCCGCGATTTCTCCACGGTGCGCATCGGTCATCGCTACGACGAGCTCAAGAGCGCGCTGGCGAAGCGCTTCGGCATCACATTGCAGGACCCGGCTTGATCGAGCTGCGCGGCGTCGCGAAGTCGTTCGTTTCGCGCGACGGACGCGTCGATGCGGTGCTGCCGACCGATCTGCGCATCGAAGCGGGCGAGATCGTCGGGCTGCTCGGCTTCTCCGGCGCGGGCAAGTCGACGCTGCTGCGACTGATCAATCTGCTCGAGCGGCCGAGCGCGGGCAGCGTGATGGTCGACGGGCGCGGGTTGTCGTCGTTGTCGGCGCCCGAGCTGCGTGCCGCGCGACGCAGCATCGGCATGATCTTCCAGCAGTTCAATCTGCTCAGCCATCGCACCGCGCTCGACAACGTTGCGTTCGCGCTCGAAGTGGCCGGCGTGCCACGTGCCGAGCACGAGAAACGCGCGCTCGAAGCCTTGCGCGTGGTTGGCCTGGAAGCCAAGGCGGCGAGCTATCCCGCGCAGCTCTCGGGCGGACAGAAACAGCGCGTCGCAATCGCCCGCGCGCTGGTCAACGACCCCAAGCTGCTGCTGTGCGACGAGGCCACATCGGCGCTCGATCCGCACACGTCGCTGTCGATCCTGAAGTTCCTGAAGAAGCTCAATCGCGAGCGCGGCATGACGATCGTTATCGTCACGCACGACATCAACGTTGCGCAGTTCCTGTGCCGACGTTGCGCGGTGATGGAGCACGGTCGCATCGTCGAATGGCTCGACATGGCCAACCCCGCGCCGCAAGGGGCGCTCGCGCGCTTCTTCTTCGAGACCGCCAAGGGCTGGACCGACGCCACCGAGCTGCCCGCGGAGGCCGGCTGATGTTCGCCACGCTCAGCGAGTACGGTCCGCAACTGCAGCAGGCGGTGTTCGACACGATTTTCATGGTCGGCATCACCATGATCATGGCGGTCGTGGTCGGCATGCCGCTGGGCATCGTGCTGCATCTCACCGCGCCCGGCGGGCTGCGCGAGCATCGCGTGCTCAACGCGGTGGTGGGCTATGTGGTGAACGTGGTGCGTTCGTTCCCGTTCATCATCTTGCTGGTGGTGCTGATTCCGGTGACGCGGCTGATCGTCGGCACTTCGATCGGCCCGCGCGCGGCCACGGTGGCGTTATCGGTGGCGGCGATTCCGTTCTTCGCGCGACTGGTGGAGCAGAGCCTGATCGATGTGCCGCGAGGCGTGATCGATGCGGCGCTCGCGGCCGGAGCGAGCACGCGGCAGATCGTGATGAAGGTGCTGCTGTCGGAGGCGATGCCGGCACTGATCTCGAGCCTCACGGTGACTGCGGTGAGCTTTCTCGCGTTGTCGGCAGTGGCGGGCGCGGTCGGGGCGGGCGGCATCGGCGATCTGGCGATCCGCTACGGCTACTATCGATTCGAGACCGGCGTGATGGTGTGGTGCGTGATCATCATGGTCGTTCTGGTGCAGCTCGTGCAGTGGGCGGGCAGCTGGGCCGCGCGGGCGGTGGACAAGCGATAGGACGCCGGGAAGGCTAGGATGAGGGCAGCGATCGCAATGGATCAAAGGAGGCAGTTCATGAAGGGCATCAGCACGATCATCGCTGCGGTATTCGCTGCGGTGGCACTGAACACGTCGGCCAGCGCGCAGGACGACAAGCGCATCCGCATCGGTTTTTTTCCCGGGCCGTACGCCGACCAGTTCAAGCGCGGCGTGCAGCCGGTGCTGGAGAAACAGGGGTACAAGATCCAGGCGACCGAGTTCTCCAACATCATGCAGCCCAACACCGCAGTGATGGACGGCTCGCTCGAAGCCAATGTGTTCCAGAACCGCGCGTTCCTCGAATCGTTCAATCAGCAGACCAAGGGCGATCTGTTCGAGGTGCTGCAGATTCCTAGCGCGCCGCTCGGGCTGTACTCGAAGAAGTTCAAGACCCTCGCCGAGATCAAGGACGGCTCGTCGATTTCGCTCTCGAACGAGCCCACGAGCTTGGCGCGATCGCTGGTCTTTCTGCAGTCGCTCAATCTGATCAAGCTCGATCCGAACACACCGGCCGGCAAAGCCACCGAGAAGAGCGTCGTGCAGAATCCGAAGAAGTTGAAGCTCACGCCGCTCGATGCGCCGCAGATTCCGCGGTCTCTGGCCGATGTCGACGCGGGCCTCGCACTTGGCAATCACGTGCTTGCCGCCGGCATGCTGCTCACCGATGCGCTCGCGCTGGAAGACCCGGCGCCACAGTTCCGCATCATCGTCGTCGCCAAGAAAACCAGCGACGGCAAAGCGTGGCTCAACGATCTGGTCGCGGCGTACAAGTCGGCCGAGTACAGGAAGTTCGTCGAGACCGATGCGAAGGCGAAGGGCTTCTCCAAGCCGGAATACTGGAAGTAGGGATGCGCACGCCCACCATGAGCGGACTCCATGCTCGCTGACCGCCTCCCCGGACGCTGGCGCCTCGCCGCCTATGAGGCCAGCAATGCGCAGGGCGTGACGCAACTGCCGATGGGGCCAGGCGCGATCGGCGTGCTCGAGTATTCGCGCGACCGCAAGGTGTCGGTGCAAATGATGACGCGCGCGGCCGACAGCTTCCTTGCCTACTACGGCGACTACGAGGTGGACGAGGCGCGCGGCACGGTCACGCACGTCATCGAGATGTCGTCCATTCCGGGCTTCGTCGGCGCTCGCAATCTGCGCCACGCGACCCTCGAAGGGGAGGGTGCCGGAGCGCAGCTGGTGCTCTCAGGCCCGATGCTCATCGACGACGAGCCTCACACCATCCGCGTGGTGTGGGTGCGGCAGGCGGGTTAAGCAAGCGGGCTAATCTGGCGCGCTCCTCGCGCTTGATCTGACGCAAGTGCTTCGACGTTGCGACGCCGATCGTCTCGTAGCTGCGTGGCTTACGCCTCCGCGCAGATCACCTTCGCGACCGCATCGGCCACACCCAGCAGCGCTGCATCGGAGTAACGCGGCCCGATCAGGCTCACGCCGATCGGCAAGCCGGCCGGGCCTTTCGCGTTCGGGATGTTGATGGTCGGCACGTGCAGCGCGGTCCACATGCGCTGGAACATCGGATCGCCGGTGGTGGTGAGGCTCTTCGGTGCCTCGCCGATCGCGCTCGGGCTGAGCAGCGCGTCGTACTTGCGCGCGATCGCATCGATCTCCGGACGCAGCCGCGCGGCGTAGTCGAGCGCATCGGCGAGTTTCTGCGGCGTGATGCGGTCGCGGTCTTCGACCCTGTCGCGAAATTCCTGGTGCAGCAGCTCGAAGTGCGCGCGATATTCCGGCAGAAACGCCGCACGCCCTTCACCGCGCATGATCAGCGCCTGCATCGCGTTCATCTTGTTGAACGCCGCGGGCAGCCGCACGATGCTCACGCGCGCGCCGGCTTCGGCGAGCAGTGCGGCGGCGCGCTCCACCGCGCGCTTCGATTCGGGCTTGGCTTCGCTCCAGTACGGCGTGCGGCACAGCCCGATCTTCATGCGCTGCACGCCGCGGCGCGCGGTCCAGCGTTTGCGATCGATGTTGAACACGTCGGAGAGCAGGCCGAGGTCGGCGACGCTGCGTCCGAACCAGCCGATGGTGTCGAGCGTGTTGGAGTAGATCTTGGCGCCTTCGCGGTTGAGCGTGCCGTGCGTGGGCTTGATCGCGTAGATGCCGCAGAACGACGC
>CADECO010000310.1:0-7126 GCA_902825905.1 uncultured beta proteobacterium | reverse complement strand
GGCCAACGTCAGCGCGTGGCGCTGGCGCGCGCACTGATCGTTCAGCCCGACATCCTGCTGCTCGACGAGCCGCTGGCCGCACTCGATCGCAAGCTGCGCGAGGGCATGCAGGTCGAGTTGAAACGCATCCAGCGGGAAACAGGGATCACGACGATCATCGTCACCCATGATCAAGAGGAGGCCTTGTCGCTCGCTGATCGGGTCGCGGTGATGTTCGATGGCACGATCGCCGAGTTGGGCGAGCCTTCCGCGATCTACCTGCGTCCACGCTCGCGCGAGGTGATGACTTTTCTCGGTGCGGCTAACGTGTTCCAGGGGCGCGTATCGGGTGTCGCCGCGAATCGCGCGAGTGTCGAGTGCGCCGATGGCGTCTCGCTCGGCTTGGCTGCGGGCGATCTGAGCGCGGGAGCGAACGTTGTGCTGGGGATCCGGCCCGAGCACGTTCGCTTGTTACAAGACGCATCTACCGGGGTTGCCGGACGGGTACGCGAGATCGTCTACAAGGGCGTATCCGTTGATCTCTACGTGGCCGTCGGCACCCAGCTGATTACGGTGTCGGTAGTCGGTACGGATGCGGCCGGCCAGGGTCTGCCCGCGCTCGGCGACGAGGTGCACCTCACGTTCCCCGCGGAACACCTCGTGCGCTTGACGGCATGATGCGGCAATCGTTTCCGCTTGCTACCCGCCAACCTCGCGCACCACATCGTCGGTCGCACACACCCGGCCGAACAGACGGCTGAAGTTCTTCATAGTCGATTCGTGCAGATCGGCGTGGGTGGTGCCGCAAGCATCTTCCACCAGGGTGACCAGATAGCCTCGATCGGCCGCTTCACGCGCGGTCGTCTCGACGCACATGTTGGTCGACACGCCGACGCAGTAGAGCTGCTCGCAACCGAACGCTCGCAGCAGGCTGTCGAGTCCGCTGGAGGCGAATGCTCCGATCGAGGTCTTGTTGACCACGATTTCGCCGGGCCGCGGCTTCAATTCGTCGATGATCTCGTGCTGACGGCTGCCCGCGTAGTTCTCCAGTTCGCGGAACAGCTTGCGCATGTGCGGCGGCGCATCGGAGGCATCGGGCAGGCGTGCGCCGATGGTGACGTAGACCACCGGCCGGTGCGCGCCGCGAAACGTTTCCAGCAGCCGCTTGGTATTCGGGACCACCAGCCGCTCGATGCGATCGAACCGATAGGCGGCGACGTTCGAACCGCGTGCAGCGAGTTGCTTGCCGAGCGCGCCGGTGCGTGACCCGGTGGCGTACTGCATGTCGATCACCAGCAGCGCGGCGCGCTTGGGATCGATCGGACGCGCGTCCATATAGGCGCGGATATAGTCGTTCTCTGCCATGGGGTCCGGCTCCTTCAATCTGCGGTGGGCTGTGTGGTCTGCGGCTGTCGATCGAGGTAGTGCGTAAGGTACCAGTCGGCGATCTCCTCGCCGGTCGCGCACCACACCTGGTCATGCGAGAAGATGTACGCCAACGCCTCGTCGAGGTGGCTGATGCGGTGCGGCTGCCCGGAGATGAACGGGTGGACGGCGATGCACATCACGCGTCCGTGGTCGGCCCCTTCGCGCCACAGCGTGTCGAACTCGTCGCGAATGGCGCGGGCGAAGTCTTCGCCTTCATCCGGGCGGCGCCAGGCGATCGAATCGTTGATCTCCATGGTGTAGGGGATCGAGATCAGCCGACCACGGCGAACGTGTAACGGCGTGGGCTGATCGTCATGGTAGAAATCGCAGTAGTACTTGATGCCGGCCTCGGCGACCAGATCGGGCGTGCGCAGCGTCCACGACGCCGCCGGCGAGAACCAGCCCGCAAGCGGCTTGCCGGTGTGCTTGTGGTGCAGCGCCACGCACTCGGCGATGGCGGCGCGCTCGGCGTCCTCGTCGAGGTTCCAGTGGTAGCGCGTGTTGTACATGCCGTGCGACATGTATTCCCAGCCGCGCTCGTTCATCGCCCGATGGACTTCGGGAAACATTTCGAGCACCGCGTAGTTGAGCGACACGGTGCAGCGCACCTTGTGACGGTCGAGCACTTCCAGCAGGCGCCAGAACCCGACCCGGTTGCCGTACTCGCGTATGCCGTAGTTGAGAATGTCGGGGTGTGGCGTGCGCGGCCACGGATCACGCACCCGAATGAGCTCGGGCACGAACTCGTAGTGCTCGACGTTCGGCACGATCCACAACGCTACGCGCGCATCGCCGGGCCAGCGCAGCGGCGGTCGCTGGATGATCGGCGAGTAATCGAAGCGCGCGGCTGGCATGGACGGATCGTACTCGAAGGTGGGTCGCGCATGGAACGCGTAGAGGCTGGGCGTACGGAGGCAATAGCCCTCACGCTACACTGCTGCCGATGAAGCTCACGGATATCGCCCGCATCATCCGCAGCAAGAACGCCGGACCGAGCGTGCTGACGCTCGATGTGTTCTTCATCGACGCCGCGCGCATGCAGCGCTGGCTCGACGCGGGCGGGTTCGATCGCGAGCGGCTCGCGGCGGTTTACGGCTGTGCAGAGTCCGACGTGCGCGTGATGCCGATGCCGGCCCTGGCGGTCACCAAGATCAGCCTCCCGCGATCGGTGATCGCCGGCACGCCTGGCGATCGCGATGTCTACGGCGCGCAGCAACACGCGCCACTGCTCGCCCTGCACGTATGAGTGCGCTCGCCCGGCTGGTGCAGGCGCATGCCCGGTCACGCGAACCGCTGCGCGTGCTCGCCGCGTCAGGGCAACTGGGCTACGGCATACCGGAGGCTGCGTTTCGTGCGGGGCTGGAGCGTCGGCCGCACTTCATCGGCGCCGACATGGGCTCGATCGACCCCGGTCCCGCATATCTCGGCTCGGGAGCGATGGCGACGACCCCTGCGCTGACTCGCCGCGACCTGCAACTGGTGCTGGTTGCAGCGCGCGAGCTGGATGTGCCGCTCATCATCGGCAGTGCCGGCACCGCCGGCGCCGCGCCGCATCTCGAAGCGACGCTCGCCATTGTTCGCGACATCGCCCGCGAACACCGCTTACGGTTCAGGCTGGCGACGATCCGTTCCGACATCCCGGCGGAAGTCGTCGCGCATGCGCTACGCGAAGGGCGCTTGCAGCCGATCGGCGCGATGCCTCAGATCGATGAACGCGGCATTCACGCCTGCACGCATATCGTCGGTCAATGCGGCGTCGAGACATTGCGGCGCGCGCTGGCGCTCGATCCCGACGTGATCATCGCCGGACGTGCCTGCGACACCGCGATCTTCGCGGCGATTCCGGAGTTGCTGGGCTACGACGCAGGACTCGCGTTGCACATGGCGAAGATCATCGAGTGCACGTCGCTGTGCTGCGAGCCTGGTGGGCGTGACGCGATGCTCGCAACGCTGGATGACACCGGATTCGTGCTTGAGAGCATGAATCCGGCACGTCGCGCGACGCCGCAATCGGTGGCGGCGCATGCGTTGTACGAGCAGGATGATCCGAGCCGGTTCGCCGAGCCGATGGGCGTCGTGCATCTGGACACCGCGCGCTACGAGTCCCTGGATGTCCAGCGCACGCGCGTGTCCGGTGCGCGCTGGGAGGCAGCGACCGCCCCGAGCGTGAAGGTGGAAGGTGCGCAGCGAGTCGGTGCGCGCGCAGTGCTGCTGGCGGCGAGCGCCGATCCGGCATTCATCGCGGCGATCGATACGATTCTTCCGGCGGTCGAGATCGCGGTGCGCGAACTGGTCGCGGGGTCATGGACCGTTCATTCTCGCGTCTATGGTCGTGACGGCGTGGTGGCGTGGCCGGATCAAGCCGCGCCCGCACCACGTGAAGTCATGCTGCTGATCGAGTGCATCGCGCCGAGCGCCGATCTTGCCCGCAGCGTGGCTAGTGCATTCAAGCAGCAGTTGCTGCATCACGGCTTCCCCGGACGTATCGCCACGGCCGGCAACGTCGCATTCCCGTTCACGCCGCCGGAGATCGACTGCGGCCCGGCGTTCCGGTTCGCGCTCTATCACGTGATGCATGGCATCGATCCAGCGGCGCTGTTCCAGGTTGCGCTCGACGCCATCGACGGCGCTGACTGAGACGGCGCATCGTCGCCCGGGGCGTTCGGGCTGAATTGCTCTGCTGGTCTGCCCTGCGTGCTGCTCACGCACTACGCGCTTTACGTGCGCTACGGGCTTCAGGTCTTGGCTGAGTGCCGCCGCCCGACAAAATAGCGCGCGCCGTCGGCGCCCCAATCCTCTGCGTGCTCGCATCCGGCTGCCATGGTGAAAACGTCGCCCGCGCGGTAGACCTGGGTGGCGCCGTTCCAGGTGAGCTTGAGCTCGCCAGCGAGCATGAGCGCGCGCACGTCGAACTCGTGGGTATGCGCTTTCAGCACGGTGTTGGGTTTCATCTCGCGCTCGACGCGTTCGGTGTAGCCGTCGCGCGCCAGTTCGGTTTCGAATTGCTTGAGGTCCATCGTCGACTCCATTGGGGCAGAGTCAGCATGCTAGTGGATGCGATACTCGCGTATTTTCTGCCGTCTCGTGAATCCGCGCATGACCTTTACTTCGACCGCTTGTTCCGAGGACTCAAATGCCTGACTCCATCCGCCCCGGCGGTTCGCGCTCGATTTTGATTTCCGATGGCATTCGCGCTGCCGGTGCCCGCACACCTGACAAGATCGCCATCAAGGAGAGTGGCCGCAGCCTGAGCTTTCGCGCACTGGTTGAGCGTATTGATCGCGTGTCCAACCTCGCGCATGCGGGTTTCGGGTTGCGCCACGGCGACTACGCTGCGATTCATCTGCCCAACCGGCTGGAATACATGGAGCTCGTGTGCGGGCTGTCTTCAGCCGGTGTGGCGTGCGCGCAGATCGGACCGGCGGCGGCCGGCCCGGAGATCGCCTTCATCTGTGAGGATTCGCGTGCTCGCGTGCTCTTCACCACCCGTGAGCTCGAAGAAGCCGCGCGCGCCGCGGCGCCTACCACGGTGGAGCGGATCGTGGTCCTCGGCGACGAATACGAAGCGCTGCTTGGCAAAGCGTCGAGTACGCCGTGTCCGGTGGCGGTTACCGAGTCCGACATCTTCTCGGTGCCGTACACCTCAGGTGCAACCGGTCGTCCAAAGGGCGTGATGCTCGCGCATCGTGGCCGCGTGCTGGCTTGTTTCGTGATGGCCGCAGAGCACGCCTGCTACGGTCCGGATGATCGTGCGGTGGCCACGACGCCGATGTTCCATGGCGCGGGATTCCTGATGGCGCTGGTGCCGATCTTCTTCGGTGGCTCGGTGGAGATCCTGCCGCGCTTCGATATCGAACGGCTGCTCAAGACCATCAGCGACAACGCCGCCACCAGCGCGTACATGGTGCCGACGCATTTCGCCGCGATGTTCGCGCTGGGCGAAGCGGCGAAGAAGTACGACGTGCGCTCGCTCAAGGCGGTGATCTCGGGCACCGCGCCGCTGGCCCAGGCGATGAAGGCCCGCATCATCGAGCATTTCGGTGAGGGCAAGTTGTATGAGCGCTATGGCACGACCGAGACCAACATCGCCACCGCGCTGCGACCGGTCGATCAGCTGCGCAAGATCGCGTGCGTCGGTCAGCCGTTACCAGGCACGCATGTGCGGGTGTTGGACGACGCTGGCAACGAAGTGCCGCGTGGCGAGATCGGCGAACTGGCCGTGGGCTCACCGTACCTGTTCTCGGGCTATCTGAATCTGCCCGAGGCCACCGCCAAGGCCACGCGCGGCGACTGGTTCGTCACCGGCGACATGGCGCGCATCGACGAGGAGGGCTACCTCTACCTGGTCGATCGCAAGAACGACATGATCATCAGCGGCGGCGAGAACGTCTATCCGCGCGAGGTCGAGGAGATTCTGCTGGCCCATCCGGCGGTGGCCGAATGCGGTGTGGCGGGCGCACCGCATCAGTACTGGGGCGAAGCGGTGACTGCTTTCGTGGCACTGCGGCCCGGCATGAACGTATCGGCCGACGAATTGACGAAGGCCTGCCGCGATCGGTTGTCGGCGTACAAGGTGCCGAAGGAGATCCGCTTCGTCGATGCCTTGCCGCGCAACAGCATGGGCAAGGTGTTGCGGCGGAGCTTGCGCGACATGCTCAAGGGGTAGGGGAGGGGCAGCAGCACGATAGCGCAGCGCGGGGTACGGCTCACCAGACTGTGCACGGGCGCACGCGATGAGCGCCCCGCACGACGAATTGGGGCATCAAAACCGCCTTCTTCCGTAGATCTACGCTTGGCGGCGGCGGAACAATCGGGCATACCGGTAGTCCGAGTGAGCAGGAATGCCCGCCATGAAGCCAGCAGTCGTCGCCGTCACCGATCGCATCCGTGCGCGTAGCGCCGCCACCCGTGCGGCGTACTTGCGCGATATCGATGCCGCCGTCGCCCGCACACGTGGGGCCGATCGCTTCGGCTGCGCCAACGTCGCACACGCGTTTGCGGCGCTGCCCGCCAACGACAAGCTGCGCGTGGTCGCGCAGCGCGCACCGAACATCGCGGTGGTATCGGCCTACAACGACATGCTCTCGGCGCATCAGCCCTACGAGGGCTTTCCCGCGATCATCCGCGACGAGGCGCGCAAACTCGGCGCGACGGTACAGGTGGCTGGTGGTGTGCCCGCCATGTGCGATGGCGTCACGCAGGGCTTGCCGGGCATGGAGCTCAGCCTGTTCTCGCGCGACACGATCGCGATGTCGACGGCCATTGCGCTCACCCACGACGTGTTCGATGCCGCGTTGCTGCTCGGTGTGTGCGACAAGATCGTGCCCGGCCTGCTGATCGGTGCGCTGCACTTCGGTCACCTGCCATGCGTATTCGTGCCCGCGGGGCCGATGGCGAGCGGCCTCTCTAACAATGCCAAGGCCAAAGTGCGCGAGGAGTTCGAGCAGGGCAAGGTTGCGCGCGCGCAGTTGCTGGAGGCGGAATCGGCTGCGTATCACGGTGCCGGCACCTGCACGTTCTACGGCACCGCCAACAGCAATCAGATGCTGCTCGAGGCGATGGGGCTGCATGTGCCGGGTGCGGCGTTCGTGCATCCGCATGCTTCACTGCGCGAGGCGCTCACGCGTGAGGCGGTGCGCAACGTGCTGGCGATCGCGAAGGGGCAGCGCTTCACGCCGATCGGCCGGCTGGTCGATGAGCGCGTGATCGTGAATGCCAT
>CADECO010000309.1:4012-7171 GCA_902825905.1 uncultured beta proteobacterium | reverse complement strand
GCGCTCGACAAGCTGCTCGGACGCGTTCCAGGTCGATTGAGCCTGCTCACGGTGGCAAGCGGCACCATCTTCTCCGCGCTCAGCGGATCGACCATCGCCAACACCGCCATGCTCTCGAGCATGCTGCTCCCCGACCTGAAGCGCCGCGGCTACGCAGCCGATCTGTCGATGGGCGCGATCATGGCGAGCGGCGCGCTGGCGATGCTCATTCCGCCTAGCGCGCTCGCGGTGGTGTTTGCCGCGGTCGCGAAGATCTCCATCGGCAAGGTGCTGATCGCACTAATCGTCCCGGGATTGCTGCTCGCTGCGCTCTACGCGCTGTACATCGTGGCACGTGCGATCCGCGACCCACAGGCGGCGCCTGCCTATGACGTCGCGCAGACATCGACGCGCGAGCGGGTCATGGGTCTGATCCTCTACGTCGCGCCGCTTTCGGTGATCGTGTTCTGCGTAGTCGGTCTCATCATCCTCGGCGTGGCCACGCCCACCGAGGCCGCTGCGTTCGGCTGCATCGGCTCGATGGGCCTGGCGGCTGCCTACCGCGATCTCACCTGGAAGCGGTTCGTCGACTCCATCCGCGGCACGCTGCAGATTTCCGTGATGATGCTCACGATCATGGCGTGCGCGATCGGCTTCAGCCAGTTGCTCGCCTACTCGGGCGCCAGCCGCGGACTGCTCGAATTCGTGATGTCGTACGCGTTCTCGCCGATCGTGCTGCTCATCTTCATCCAGCTCGTACTGCTCGTACTCGGCTGCTTCATGGAGCAGATCGCGATCATGCTGATCACGCTCCCGATCTTCATGCCGATCATCAAGGCCGCGGGCATCGACCCGATCTGGTTCGCCGCAATCTGCCTCATCAACCTTGAAATCGGCCTGATGACACCGCCGTTCGGACTGCTGCTGTTCGTGATGCGCGGACAGGCGAAAGACGTGCCGATGCAAGCCATCTATCGTTCCGTCATGCCCTTCATCGTCATCGATCTCATCGTCATCGGACTGTTGCTGATCTTTCCCGGGATCGCGACTTGGCTCGGCACGATCACCAGCTGAGCGAAGCTGCGGTCTCAACCACAAGGAGAGCGACATGGCAGGCATGCAACGCAACAACCTCTATCCCGATACGCTCTACCGACGCGTCGTGTCCGGGCATCTGCTCTACGCGCCGGTCGTGGTCGGCACGGGCGGCACGACGATCTTCGTCTCCGGCCTGGTCGCGCGCGACAAGGAGGGCAATGTCATCGGCAAAGGCGATATGGCCGCGCAGATCAAGCAGGTCGGCGAGAATCTGCGACTCTCGCTCGAAGCGGCCGGTGCGACGCTCAAGGATCTGGTCCGCACCTGCACGTTCGTCACCGACATCGACGAGTTCTTCAAGCATGTCGACGTACGCGCGAAATACCTGGGCGACGCGCTGCCCACCAGCTCCACCATCGGCGTGAGCCGGCTGTCGCATCCGGACTTCATGGTCGAGATCGAGGCGTTCGCGGTGATCGACACGCAATGAGGGCAAGCCACGATGATAAAACTTTCGTTCAACCCCGCAACGCTCGCCGCACCGGTCGGGCACTTCGATCGTGCGGTCCAGATCGGCCCATGGCTGTTCATCTCGGGCACCTCGGCGCTCACCCACAAGACCGGGCGGATCGAAGACCGCGCACTCTCGCCGACGATCGAAGCCCAGACGCGCGAGACGCTCACCAACATCAGGCGCGTGTGCGACGACGCCGGTTACTCGATGGACGACATCTACGAGATCCGGTTCTTCATCACCAGGCGTGAGTTCTTCGGCGCGGTGGACGCGATCGTGAAGGAGTTCATGCCCAAACGCGGATTCGTCGCGCACGCCTATCAGGCCGAGCTGATGCACCCGGACATGCTGATCGAGATCGAAGCCAACGCGTACAAGGCCTGAGGGTGCAAGGCACCGACACTTCGAATCGTGCTGCGCGAGCGCGATTCAGATTCACTCGGTGACTATCGCAACGAGAACTCCACGCGCGTCGGCTTGCCTTGATCCTTGACGTCGCCGGCATCGAGCTTGGGGGCGACAATGAAGATGCGCTCGGCTGCGATGCCACCGCGCTCGACCAGATGATCCTTGGCGAACTGCGCCCGCTGTGAGGCGAGCGCACGCAGATCGTCGTCACTGACCTGCGCGTGCTGCAGGATCAACTTCTCCATTTCGGCCGCCGGCAGGTCGTCGCGCACCAGACCCGCCGCCGTGCGCGGCTTGGCAAACGATGCGGCTCGATACGCTTCGGCGAGCAGCCGCTGGTATTCGGCGGGTGCATAGACAGCCTTGTCGATCGATGCGACCGGTGTGCCGTTGCGCGTCAGTTCCTTGAACTTCTGCGCCTTCAACTGCTGCTCGAGCTTCACGCGACGCAGGCCTTCGCGGTCTTCGTCCGGCGCGATCCGGCCGGCGACTTCGAGCGTCAATCCGGGCCGATCCTCGAGCGCCTTGGCCAGCGTCTTGAACCGCGCCTCGGTCTGCTCATTCAATTCGGCCCGGCCTGCGGCGAACTCGGCATAGCTCAATTCTTCGCCGCCACTGCCACCGAACGCGGAGGCAAGCAGCGAAAACGGGGAGGTCACGGCCTTGACCAGCAGATTGACGATGACGCGCACGACGATCCCGCCGATGCTGAACTCCGGATCGCTCAAGGTACCGCTGATCGGCAGATTGATGTCGATAACGCCATGGCGATCCTTGAGCAGTGCCACCGCGAGCATCACCGGAATGTTGAGCGCGTCAGGGCTCTCGACCTTTTCGCCGAAGGTGAGTTGATCAAGGTAGATCGAGTTCTCGCCAGTGAGCTTGTCATCCGCGATCTTGTAGGCGATCTTGACCGAGAGTTTGCCCTTCTGGATGCCATAGCCGACGTACTTCGTCGAGTAGGGCGTGAGCGCGGGAAGATCGATGTCGCGCGCCGCTGCTTTCAGATCGAGATAGAGGTTGGTGGCCAGCGGATTGAGCTTGCCCAGGATCTCGAGCGCGCCGGTGTTGTTGACTCTGCCGCGGACATCTACGTCGCCGGCTGAATCCGGCGTGATCTCGGTGACGCCACCGGCGAGATTGGTCAGATTGGCGCTGTAGTTGGGCTTGATGAAAAAGTCGCTGAAATTGACGTTGCCGTTGTTCAGCGTGATCTTGCC
>CADECO010000309.1:0-3912 GCA_902825905.1 uncultured beta proteobacterium | reverse complement strand
GCAACCGTCACACGTCCTTTCGTATTGATTGCCCCCGATGTCACGGAGACATTCACGTGCGGGGCGAAGTAGGGTTCGAACGGCACCACGTCGAACGCGCCAATGTCGACGGCCAAATCCGCCGCGAATGGATCGAGCACGAGCGATCCGTTGAGCGCCACCTTGCCGCCCTTGTTCACTCCGGTGCGCAGCGTCACGTTCGTTTTGGTGTTTTTGGCGCTGGAAATGTTGCCCAGCGTGAGCTGAATCGGCTCGACCACCGTGACGGCGGTCGGCTTTACCGATTCGTCGGTGAGCCGCACGCCCGCCCGATCAAGTGCGACCCGCCCGATCGCATAGCGCCACGATGGCGCAGCCGGCGAAGGTTTCGAGGCGGCCGCTTTGGGTGAGTCCGTGCGCACGAGATCGGTGAGATTGACGGTGCCATCGGCGGCGCGCTTGATGTTCGCGCGCAACTCGCTCGCCGTCACCGTTGCGATGTCGATCGACTGCTTGGAGAAATCGAGCTCCAACCCCTCGACAGCAAGCTTGCCGGCGCGCCCCACCTCGCCACCCTTGTGCATCAGCCGCAGGGATTGCAGCGCTACCGCCCCCTTTGAAACTCCGAACTCGAGCGCACCACCCCATGCGCTGAATCGATAGTTGGCGGCCACGTCGGCCGTACCATCAGCGATGTCAGCGGCAAGCGCGGCTTCGTAGTACGGCGCGAACTCGCTGATGGCGATCTTGTCGAGGTTCACGCTGCCGCTCGCCGCGAGCGGGGCGAGCGAAAACGTACCTTCCGATCGTGCGGTCAGGGACTTCTCGCCCTTGAAGCTCACCACATAGCGCGCCGGCGGCGTGTCACCGCCAGGATTGGTGCCGAAGCTCAGGCCATTCAGTTCGGCTTCGAGCTCGCTCAACTGTGCGCGATAGGGTCGCGTGTTGCCGTCGTCGATGAACTCGACCGCGCCACCGGAGAGCTTGAGCGTGCCGAGTTCGAACTGCAAAACTGAGCCGGACTGCGACGGTGCGTCGGGCGCCGCCCGCGGCGATCGCGGCGCCAGCCGCTCGAGATTGACCCGACCGTCGGCGGTGCGATGCAAGCGGACCTTCGGCGCCGCGAGCTCGACGCGCTCGATTGCAAGTTTGTTCGCGAGCAGGTCGAACTGCTTGACCGCGACGGTGAGTGTGTCGAAAGCGACGAGCGGGGCACCGCTCTTGTCGACGAGCTCAACACCGACGAGCGAGGCCGAACCGTCGACCAGCACATCCGCGGAGCCGTCGTTGCGCTGGGAAAAGTTCACGCGCAGATCCGTTTCGAGCTTCGCCGACGGAAGCTTGAAGTCGAGCCCGAGCGGAACGTATTCGAGATAGCGGGGAAGATCGACGTCCTTGAGCGAGAGCTTGACCGCGGTGTCGTGCGAGTCTTTGAAGGGCGTCGACTCGCCGGTCACCACGAACGGATCGCCGTTGATGTTCGCTGCGAAGCTCGGCAGCACTTTCGTCTCGATGTGGGCCGGAAAATTGGAGACGAACGGCACGCCGAGCTGCAGGCCGGTCACCTCGTGGCGCACCTGGATCGGCCGATCATCGAAATCGATGCGCCCGTCGATGAGTTCGATGTTGCCCACGGCGAATCGCGGACCCGACCCCTTTGGCGATTCTTTCGGTGGTTCGCTCGTCTGTTCGCTAGTGGCGAACCGATCGAGCAGGTCGGAGAAGTTGTAGCGTGTTCCGTCGAGGCGGATCACGCTCAGCGCAGGCTTGGTCAGACGCACTGCAGCGACCACCGGCGCAAAGGCCTTCAATGACGCGATCGACGCGTCGACGTACAGCTCGTCGAAACTCAGCAGCGGCTTGTCATGCCCGGGATCGGCGAGCGCAAAGCCACGGATGCGCGCTTCGAGCGTGAACGGGTTGAAACTCGCGGCACCGACGGTGACGGGGCGGCCGAGCAGCGTAGTGAGCCGGCTTTCGAGCTGCGAACGGATCAGCGGCGGACCAGCAAAGTACCCCAGCGCGACAAGAGCGAGGAGAACGCCGCCGGACCAACCCGCCAGCCGGTGCACGCGTGCGCGCGGAAGCGTGCGGATGCGCGCAACAAGATCTTTGAGCCCCATGATTGAACGTCGCCGGTGATCGCGCGAGTGCAGTGCGCGTTCCGATCATGATACCCGCGACCAACCTGCTTCGAAGGCGGATTGACAGCCGATCGTCCGCCGACCTGCGACGCCGACGCATCGCATCGCGCGGGCGCTTACTTGCCGATCGGATGCCGAGCGATGAACCCGAGCGCGGCAGCGTTGAATTCCCTGCTCGCGGTCTCTGATGCGCAATGCCCGCCGCGCTCCAGCAGTAGCAGCTCGGCGTTCGGAATCAGTCGCACGAGCTCGCGTGAGAAGTACGGTGGGGTGAGGATATCGTCCTTCGCGCACAACACCAGACTGGGCGTGCGCACTTTGGGCAGATCGGCGCGCCGATCGAACGCGAGGATCGCATCGATCCGCGCGGCACCGATCTCCGGCGCCGGAAAAGCCGGGATGCTCAGCTTCTCGCGCTCTTCCAGCAGCGCGAGGTTCTCGTTGATCCACCAATCCGGGTACAGGAATACCGGGGTGCTGCGTACGTACGCGCGCGCGCCTGAGTCGATGAGCAGCGCCCGCCGCGCCTCGAAGGTGCGCGCGAAGAACGGATCGCAATGCGTCCAGCTCGCGTAGATGACCATGCTCGCGAGCCGCTCCGGATGCTTCACGGCGAGCGTCTGGCCGATGGCACCTCCGGTGGAGTGGCCAACCAGATGCGCACGCTCGATCTTCAGGTGATCCATCAGCCGCACCAGATCGTCGGTCATCTGATCGACCGAGTACTTCATCTTGACGTGCGTGCTCTGCCCGGTCCCGCGGTGGTCATGAATGATCGTGCGATAACGTTTTGCGAACGCCGGAACGTTTGGCGCGAAATAAGCACCCAGTCCACCCAGCCCCGGCACCAACAGGACCGGTTCCCCGTCGCCATGAATCTCGTAGTACAGCTCGAAATCGCCGAACGCCGACTTGGGCATGCCGATTCTCCTCTGTCTGTCCGCCACACTGACGCGCGCGGATTATCGGATCGGCCACGCAGCGCGTCCAGCACACCCCTTCGGTGATCCCTTGCACTGATTTCGTGCGGTTGCATCAAATCGCCATCCATGGTGTGCTCGCAGCCATCCGACCGGGAGGACACGATGAACGCACCCCGCACGAGCGCACCCCTTTGGGCGCAGCACCTAACGCCGCGCGATCGCGAAGTACTGGAAACATCGGGCTATGGCGCGAAGATGGGCTTCGGCTCTCGCCCGGCGCTGATGATCGTCGATGTGAACTACAACTTCGTGGGGGAGGCACCGGCGCCGATCCTCGAGTCGATCCGGCGCTGGCGCAATTCATGCGGCGAGGAGGGGTGGGAGGCGATCAAGGTGATTCGCCGCCTCATCGATTCCTGCCACGCAAAGGGACTGCCGGTCTTCTACAGTACCAACACGCGCCGGCCCGACGGATTCGATGCCGGCAGCTGGCGCTGGAAGAATTCTCGCGAACTGGAGGACACCGCGCTCGAGATCAAGGGCAACGAGATCGTGCGCGAGATCGCCCCGGCGCCGCAGGACGTCGTCATCCTCAAGACCAAGCCCAGCGCGTTCTTCGGCACGCCGCTGCTGTCGTTTCTCTACGACCTGAAGGTCGATTCATTGCTCGTGTGCGGCGTTTCGACCAGCGGCTGCGTGCGGGCCACGGTGATCGATGCGTTCTCCAACAACCTGCGCGTAGCGGTGGTCGCGGAAGGATGTTTCGATCGCCTGCAGGTCTCGCACGCGATCAACCTGTGCGACATGCATGCGAAGTACGCCGACGTCGTGAGCGACACCGAATCGCTCGCGTTCATCGACACGCT
>CADECO010000308.1:5251-7193 GCA_902825905.1 uncultured beta proteobacterium | reverse complement strand
GTGGACACCAGCAGCGCGTTGGGCTGCACCGTGAAACCGGGCTTGTCACCGGCGTAGATCCGATTGAACATGATCCGCCACGCGTCGGTGCGCTCGCGCATCGTCCGCGAGATCACGTCGCGAATCTTCTTGGTTTCCTCCGCCGAGGCGCCCTTGGACATCAACAACGATCCGTACTCTTCGAGGATCGGCCCGGGGTTGCCCGCCGGCTTGGAGCTCGGCAGCCACTCGACGAATGCTTGCCAGATCGCGTCGGTCGAAGTTTGCGCCGAACCATTGCGTGCCACGGCGAGCACGAGCAGCGGGACGATCAGGAGGAATCTGTAGTTGCCGAAGAGTCGAACCGAATTCATCGCACGCCTCCTTGGGTCGGGTGTCGCGGGTTCCGCGATGTTAGGCGCACTTCGCTCGCCGCGCGCGGGGCAAGCACTACTACGCTTTGCGTAGTGAAATGCCCTACGGGCGACGCTCGCCTTGCGATGCCGTCAGGCAAGGGCGAACACGATCACTACGCGGCTCGAAACCTCTGCGCGAACGCGACGAACCAATCCAGCGCCTGAGGGTTAGCCATCGCATCGCGGCTTGCAGCTTTCTCCGGCGGCGTACCGAGCAGCATCTTCTTCACCGGCAGCTCCATCTTCTTGCCGGTGAGCGTGCGCGGGATGGCGTCCACCAACTGGATGTCATCGGGAATGAAGCGCGCCGAGACGGAGGTGCGGATGGCGTCGTTGATCTTCGCGCGCAACGCATCGTCGAACGCCACGCCAGGCCGCAACTGCACGAACAGGCCCATCCAGGAAGGCCGGCCGAGATACTCCAGATCGACGATCAGGCTGTCGAGCACTTCGTCGACACGTTCGACCGCGCGATAGAGATCAGCAGAGCCCAACCGTAATCCGTGGCGATTGATGGTGGCATCCGAGCGCCCGTAGACGAGCGCGGTGCCGCGCCGGGTGATCATCATCCAGTCGCCCTGGCGCCACTTGCCCGGATACATGTCGAAGTAGCTCTCGCGATAGCGCGCACCGTCGGCGTCACCCCAGAAATAGAGCGGCATCGAGGGCATGGGTTCGGTGATCACCATCTCGCCGACCTGATCGATCACCGCGTTACCCTGCTCGTCGAACGCGTGCACCGCCACGCCGAGCTGACGGCACTGCATCTCGCCCGCGTGGAGCGGCAGCAGCACGCATGGGCCGACGAACCCGCCGGCGATGTCGGTACCGCCGCTGCCCGAAGCAAGCAGCACGTCTTTGCCGATGTGACGGTAGATCCAGCGATAGGCGTCGTCCGATAACGGCGAGCCCGAGGCGCCCAGCGTGTGCACCGCCGAAAGATCGGCAATCTTGTCGGGCTCAGTGCCGGCCTTCATGCACGCGGCGATGAACGCCGGACTCGTGCCCAACACCGAGACCCTGGCCGCGCCGCAGAATCGCCACATCGTGCTCGGGTCGGGATAGCCGGGATTGCCGTCGTAGAGCACGACCGTCGCACCGACCAGGCCGGCGAACACCAGCTTGTTCCACATGATCCAGCTGGTGCTCGTGTACCAGAAGAAGCGGTCGCCTTCGCCGGTATCGAATTCGAAGGCGAGGCTGCGCAGCGTGGTGATGAGAATGCCGGCGTGCCCATGCACGATCGCTTTGGGCGGACCAGAAGTCCCCGAGGAGTAGACGATCCACAGCGGATGATCGCCCTCAACCTCCTCGTAGAGGATCTCGGTGGCGCGGCCGAGAAGCGATTGCCAGGGCACGCCGTTGTCGAATGCGCTCGCCTGGGCGTTGCGATCGAGATACGGCACCAGCACGAGATTGCGCAGCGTCGGCAATCCACGTTGCAGCTCGGCCACAACGCTGCGCCGATCGAAGTCCTTGCCGCCGTAGCGATAGCCATCCACTGCGAATAGCACCTTCGGCTCGATCTGCCGGAAGCGGTCGAGCAC
>CADECO010000308.1:0-5151 GCA_902825905.1 uncultured beta proteobacterium | reverse complement strand
GATGCATTGCTTCCACGACACCGGCATCTTCGAGATGTCGGTGCCCCAGAACGTGCGTTTCGGTCCGAACGCCTCGTAGATCTGCCGGCAGTAGTCGCCCATGATCGGAAACGGATAGGCCTGGGCGGAGTAGCCGGGCGCACCCGTCACCTTCACCGCCACGTTAGGAAGCCGGGCGAGCGTGAGCAGTTGCGGCATGTGCGTCATTGCGGCATGGTCCTTCAGGGTGGTATTGCCGCCGCGGCCGCCGAGGTGATCGACGGTGATGCGCAGCCCGGGGTGGCGTTCAGCGATCGCGCCGACCTCGGCAAGCGAATCCGTGCACAGCAGCGCCACCGGCACGTTCGCCCGCTCGCACGCCTTCCAGAACCAGTCGAGCACGCCGGGTGCAAACCACTTCTTCGCCACGTCACCCAGCATCATGTAGCGCAGGCCCAGCATGCCGGATTGATCGCGCCACCCCGCGATGCGCTCAGGCGTGTGTGGATCATCCAGCGCCAGCGAGCCCATGATCGCGAAGCGGCCCGGAAACTCGCGCACCGCCTTGAACGCCATGTCGGTGGAGTGCGGATCCCACGGCACCGGATGGATGATCGCCGCATCGACGCCGCCCTCATCCATCATCGGCACGACTTCGTCGGTGGTGAACGACGTGACTTGGCGATGGGCCATGTTGGAAGGCAGGCCCTGCCCCCATAGATGAATCTGTGCGTCGATGATTTGCACGGTTCGGTCCTCGCTGGTAAATCGATCCGCGCAGTCTAGCGGCCTGCGGGCCCGGCCGTTCCGCGAACGCGACACCACCGAGCCGATGCAATCACGGACAGGTTTCCACTATATTTCCGCTGGTGCTCGCGCGCGAACCGTCAGAACGCCAAAGGAGGGCCCCTGACATGCCGAAAGTCCTGACGCCGGAGCAGATCGATCGCTATCAACGCGAAGGCGCCGTCGCGCCCGTGCTTCTGATGAGCCGCGCCGAAATGGCGCACTACCGGCACAAATTCGAGGCGCTCCAAGCGGCGATCGGCGGCGAGGCACAGACCCGCTATCGCATGAAGGCCCGGACAGCCGTAAGGAAACGGGTTGCATGCGGATCGTGCCGGGCTCACACCAGGGAGCATCGATCCTGCCGCACCTGGAAACGTACGACAGCAACAACCTGCTCGCGCGCGGCCAGACGATCGAGCAAGTGGATGAGAGCAATCTTGTCTACCTTGAAGTCGACGCAGGCGAGTTCTCGATCCACCACAACAAGACCATCCACAGTTCGCAACCCAATACATCGGACACGCCACGCATCGGGTTCGCGGTCCATTTTGCAGCGCCGCACGTGCGACAGGCGCAGTACCCGGGCGCGACCGCGATGGTGATGCGGGGCCAGGACCGGTTCGGTCACTGGCGGCCCGATCCCAGGCCGAAGCAGGATTTCGATCCCGATTGCCTCGCCGCACTCGATGAGGCGTGGTCCCGCTATCGCACGGCGATGCGGGCGCAGAAATAAGGGAGGCGTTCATGAAAATCTCCGCGTTCGCCCAATTCGCGTATCGCAAGTTCGGCGATGGGTTCGAGAAGAAGCACGATTCCTCGGTCGATACGCCATGGTCGCTGGTCGATCCGGCCGAGGTGCGCGCCGGCTATCGCGACTACATCGACGGGCTCATGCTCGCGGCGCGCTCGGGCTTCGACGGGCTGGTCGTCACCGAACACGGTCAGGCGAGCTACGACATGATGGCCAACCCGAGTCTGGTTGCCGCCGCGCTCGCCTACGCCACCGAGACCGAGAATCTGGAGGTGGCGATCTATCCGGCCGGTCGGTCGCTCGGCAAGTCGCGTGAGCCGGTTCGCGTCGCCGAGGAGTACGCGATGGTCGACCATGTGAGCGGCGGGCGGCTGGTCGCGGGCTTTCCGGTCGGGCTCATGTACGACGCCTGCATCAACAACGGCGTGCCACCGATCGAGTTGCGCAGCCGTTTCGACGAGAACCTCGAACTCGTGCTGCGCGCATGGCGCGACGACAAACCGTTCGAATGGAACGGCCGCCATTCGCAGCTCGAGTGCGTCAACATCTGGCCGCGGCCTTGGCAGCGGCCGCGCCCGCCGGTCTGGCTCACCGGCACCGGCAATCCCGCGACGATGCAGATCGCGCACGAGCGCGAATTCGGCTTCAACTACCTGAGCTGGTTCGGCACCAAGCTCACCGGCCCCCGCATCTTCAACCGCTTCTGGGAGATGGCTGACAAGCTGGGCCGGCCGCGCAACCCCTATCAGATGGGCATTCTGCAAGTGGCGGCCGTTGCCGCCACCGACGCCGAGGCCGAGCGCAAGTATCGCCCGCACGTCGAATATGTCTTCAACCGCGGCCCCGGCGCGATCGCCCGTCACAAGCTCGCGATCCCCGGTGGCGTGAGCGTGGCCGGCCTGCAGGCGCTGATGCGCGACCCGTCCGACATGGGCATCTCGGACCAGTTGCGCGTGGTCAGCTTCGGCAAGCTCGTCGACGTGGGGTCGGTGATTCTCGGCAGTGTCGATACCGTCACCGAGCGACTCACCGAGCTCATCAAGCAATATCGCATCGGCAACCTTCATTTGATGATGCAGTTCGGTTCGATGCCGCGCGAGCTGGCAATGGAGAACATCGCCCTGTTCGGCAAGGAGGTGCTGCCGCGGCTCAAGCACTTATGGCGCGACGATGGCTTCGAGCACCATTGGTGGCCGGAGCGCCTGGGCGGCAAGCCGCGCTACGAGACGGCGAAGCAGACGGCTCGCGCAGGAGCTGCATGATGGCCGCGCCGATCGTCGAGACCAAGGAACGCGCGATTGACGTCGGGGGAGGACGCCTCAAGCTGCGCTTCAAGACGGCCGGCAACGGTGAGCCGATCGTGTACCTGCATCCGGCTGGTGGCCTATTCTTCGATCCGTTCCTGGGTGCATTGAGCCAGACGCGCAGCATCTACGCGCCGGAAGTGCCCGGCACGAGCGCGGGCGACAACAACGCGATCCATCTGGTGGACGACCTGTGGGATCTGGTGCTGCTCTATGAAGAAGGCATCCGCGGCCTGGGGCTGTCCACCGCGCCCGTGGTGATCGGGCAGTCCTTCGGCGGCATGCTAGCGGCGGAGCTCGCCGCGCACTTTCCGCAGCTGTTCAGCAAAGTCATCCTGTTCGATCCGATCGGATTGCGCCGCGAAGGTCTGCCGATAACGAACTGGATGACGACGCCGCCCGAAAAGCTCCCCGCCCTGCTCTTCAAGAACCCCGAGCATCCGGCGGCCAAGGCGATGTTCACGCCGCCGCCCGATCCGGAGCTGGCGGTCAAGCTGCTCTCCGGATTGGTCTGGGCGCTTGGTTGCACCGGCAAATTCGTCTGGCCGCTGGCCGACAAAGGTCTGCGCAAGCGCCTGCATCGCATCACCGCACCCACTTTGATCGTATGGGGCAAGGATGATGCGCTGATCCCATCCGACTATGCACGCGAGTTCGGCGACGCGATCAAAGGCAGCCGCGTCGAAATCATCCCCGACTGTGGCCACATTCCACAGGCCGAGCAGATGCAGACCACGCTCGGGCTGGTGCAGGAGTTTCTGTCGCAGGGAGATTCGCGGCCCTAGCGGCTGTCGGCTGAATCCTGCGCGGCAGCCCGGCCCGCACGCACGCGCGCGAACTGCACGTACAGAACCGGCAGTACGTACAGCGTGAGCAGCGTGGCCGACACCAGTCCGCCGATCACCACGATGGCGAGCGGCTTCTGCGTCTCGGCGCCGATCCCTTTGGAGATCGCCATCGGCAGCAGGCCCAGGCTCGCGAGCAGCCCGGTCATGAGCACCGTGCGCAACCGCGTGAGTGCACCTTGCATCACCGCCTGCTCTGGCGTCAGTCCATGCCGGCGCAGCTCGTTGAACAACGCGAGCATCACCACACCATTCAGCACCGCCTGGCCGAACAGGGCGATGAAGCCGATCGCGGCCGACACCGACAAGTAGATGCCGGTCATCCACAGCGCGAGGATGCCTCCGATCAGCGCGAACGGGATGTTGGCGATGATCAGCGCAGCGCTCTTCACGGATTTGAAGGCATCGAACAGCAGGATGAAAATGATCAGGATCGAGATCGGCACGATCACAGCCAGCCGCGCCATCGCGCGTTCCTGGTTCTCGAACTCGCCCGACCAGGTGATCTCGTAGCCCGACGGCAGGCGCACGTTGCTCGACACCCGCGCCTGCATGTCGGCCACCACGCTGCCCATGTCGCGATCGCGGATGAACACACCGATCGCGAGCACCCGCCGGCCGTTCTCGCGGGCGATGTTCATCATCCCGTCCGCAGTGCGAAAGCTCGCCAGTTCGCGCAGCGGTATGTAGGCGCCGCCCGGTGTGGCCACCAGCAGATCCTGCATGCGCGTGAGCGTACGCTCCGACTCCTCGAGCCGCACCGCCACGCCGAAGCGCTGCTCGCCTTCCCACATCTGCGTCACCGCCTTGCCGCCGAGCGCGGTCTCGATGACGTCCTGGATGTCGGCCACGTTCAGTCCGTAGCGTGCCGCGCGCGCGCGGTCGACATGCACCTGGATCTGCGGCAGCTCGCCCAGCCGATCGACGAACGCGCGTGCCACGCCCTGCACGCCCTCGATCGCATGGAGCACGCCCACCGCCTGCTCGCGCAGCACGTCCAGATCATTGCCGAACACCTTGACCACGATCTGGCCGTCGATCTGCGAGATCGACTCCAACACGTTGTCCCGAATCGGCTGGGAGAACGTCGGCGACACCCCCGGAAGCCTGGCGATCTCCCGTTCGATCTCCTGCAGCAGTTCGGTCTTGGAGATCTTGCGCGCCCACTGATCCTCGGGCTTCAGATCCACCAGAAACTCCGCCATGCTGATCAGCTTGGGGTCGGTGCCGTCTTCCGGGCGGCCGGCCTTGGACGTGACGGTCTGCACTTCGGGCGATTTGCGGATCGCAGCGCGGATGCGCCCGGTCATCTCCTGTGCTTCGGGTACCGAGAGACTCGTGGGCAACTGCACGTTGATCCACACCGCGCCTTCGTTCAGCTCGGGGAGGAACTCGGTGCCCAGACGAGTCGCCACCGCAAGGCTCACGACGAGCGAGACGATGGCCGCGCCGATCACCGGCCAGCGGTGGCGTAGCGCCCAGC
>CADECO010000307.1:0-7193 GCA_902825905.1 uncultured beta proteobacterium | reverse complement strand
TGCATTGCCCCACGCCGTTGTTCAACGCGTCGGTGCAGTACTACCTGATGGCCGCCAACCGTGGTCATCTGGGCGAAGACACCGCATCGCTGTGCGCGGTGCTCGAAGAGCTGGCGGGCGTCGAACGCTCGAAGGGCTCGAAGAAATAGCGGCATTCGATGCGTGAAGCGCGTCGGAGCGGGCAATGCCTCGCTTATAATTCGCGGCGTTGCCGTTCGAACCTCCAGGTGAATGCGCATTCTGCTCAGCAATGACGACGGGTTCGCCGCTCCTGGCATCGTGGTACTGGCCAGGGCGCTCGCCGAAATCGCCGATGTCGTCGTCGTTGCCCCCGACAGCGATCGCAGCGGCGCTTCCAACTCGCTCACGCTCGATCGGCCGCTCATGGTGCGCCAGGGCGACAACGGCTTCTTCTCGGTGAACGGCACGCCCACCGACTGCGTGCATCTGGCGGTCACCGGATTTCTCGACGAGTTGCCCGACATGGTCGTGTCCGGGATCAACCTCGGCCAGAACATGGGCGATGACACGCTCTATTCGGGCACGGTGGCGGCCGCAATGGAAGGGTTTCTGCTCGGCATTCCCTCGGTCGCGATATCGCTCGCCACGCGTGCCACGCAATATCTGCCCGATGCCGCGCGTCTGGTGCGCGAAATCATCGTGCGCTTCAAATCCGCGCCGCCGGCCGAGCCGGTGCTGCTCAACATCAACATTCCGGCGGCGCACTACGAGGCGCTCGGCCCGATCGAGGTCACGCGGTTGGGCAAGCGCCACAAGGCCGAGCCGGTGGTGCGCACGGTAAATCCCCGCAACGAGACGGTGTATTGGGTGGGTGCGGTCGGGCCGGCTGCCGATGCCGGACCCGGCACCGACTTCCACGCGGTCGCCGCGGGGCGCGTGTCGGTTACACCGCTGCAGTGCGATCTCACCCATCGCAGCCAGCTCGACATGATGCGCGGATGGATCAAGTCATGACCACGCGCAGCCTTGCCAAGTCCACCCGCGCGAGCGTCACGCCGGGTATCGGCATGACTTCGCAGCGCACGCGTGATCGCATGGTGGAGCGGTTGCGCGCCAACGGCATCAAGGACGAGATCGTGCTCGCCGCGATGGCGCGGGTGCCACGCCATATGTTCGTCGACGAGGCGCTCGCGTCGCGCGCCTATGAAGACGTGTCGCTGCCGATCGGATTCGAGCAGACCATCTCGCAGCCGTTCGTGGTGGCGCGCATGATCGAGGCGGCGCGCGGTGGTCGGGTTCTCAACAAGGTGCTCGAAGTCGGCACCGGCTGTGGCTATCAGGCGGCGGTGCTCGCGTGCGTGGCCAAACAGGTGTACTCGATCGAGCGGATCCATCTGCTGCTCGAGCGCGCGCGGGCGAATCTTCGGCCATTTCGACTGTCGAACCTGCGCCTCAAGCATGGCGATGGCGCCGAAGGGCTGGCCGAGGTGGCCCCGTTCGATGCGATCATCGTGGCTGCGGCCGGCGCTACGGTTCCGCCTGCGCTGACCGAGCAGCTCGACGTGGGTGCACGCATGGTGGTGCCGGTGGGCACCGGGGCGCAGAGATTGATCATGGTCGAGCGGACAGCCAAAGGCCTGTCCGAACGCAAGCTCGACGAGGTTCGCTTCGTTCCACTGCGAACGGGGAGGCAATGACGATGGTGAGTGCGATGCTTGTTCGTTCCAAAGCGGGTTCCAAAGCGATTCGCGTGTTGTTGATCGTGGTGCTCGCCGCGTCGATCGGCGCATGCGCGCGCCGCACCGCTGCGCCGATCACCGATCGCAAGCCCGCGCCGCCGCTGGCAGGGCCGATCGGCACGCCGCAGCCGCAGCAGCCTCGTCCGGCGGAAACCGGCCCGGCACCGTCCGAGAACGTCGAGGTCGAAGTCAAGCCGATCGCCCCGCCGGTGACGGTCGAGACGCGTCCGATCGAGGCCAGGCCGATCGGGCCTTCCCCGCGTGCAGGGGAGGTGGCCAAACCAGTCGCGCCGACGTCGCCCGCCGCGGCCGGTCGTACCGACGTGAAATCGGAGCCGCGCGCATTCAAGGCGCCCTACAGCGAGGAGAACGCCGCGGCCGTGCAACGGGGCGAGGATCCTGGGCGTGCCGCCAAGCCAGCCGCCACAGACACGAAGCCGCCGGCTGTCGCGGAGGCCAAGCCGCCTGCGACCGCCGAGTCCAAGCCTCCCGCCGCCGATCCGGGGCCGATCGCGCGCGTCGATCCGCAACCCAAGCCGCGCGCCGAGCCCGATCGCGTCGATTGGGCGTGGCCGGCAGCAGGCCGGATCGTGGAGAAGTTCGAGGGCAACAGCAAAGGGGTCGGCATTGCCGGCCGTACCGGCGAACCCGTGCTGGCCGCAGGCGATGGCCGCGTGGTCTACAGCGGCAGCGGCCTGCGTGGCTACGGGCAACTGGTGATCATCAAGCACAACGAGACGTACATCTCGGCCTACGCGCACAACAGCCGCATCCTGGTGAAGGAAGGCCAGCAGGTCACCAAGGGGCAGAAGATCGCCGAGATGGGCGCCTCCGATGCCGATCGCACCAAGCTGCACTTCGAGATCCGCCGGCAGGGCAAGCCGATCGATCCACTGCCGCTGTTGCCGGATCGGTAGTTCTTCGCCCTGGCGCTCACGCCAGTTCACCCTGGCGCGGTGCGCTTACCGGGCCGGCTCGCGCCGGTCCATCTCGGCTTTGAGCGCCTGCGCCGTCTGGAACACCGACAGCGCGTAGAAGCTCGACTGGTTGTAGCGCGTGATCACGTAGAAATTCTGCAGCCCGATCCAGAATTCCGAGGGCTGCTCGGGCGTGTCGAACTCCATCAGCGCGCATTGCGCGTCTTCGTCGAGCGGCTGCGTCACCGTCACACCGTAGTGCTCCAACTCGCCGATACGAAAGCGCGGCTCGATCCCCGCATCGAGCAGCAGCGTGTGCGCCTCGCCGTCGATGCTCACCGGAAACGCCACCGGCTCGCCGCTGCGCCAGCCGTGGTGCTTGAGAAAATTGCCGACGCTGCCGATCGCATCGACCGGGTTGCGCACCAGGTCGCGCCGGCCGTCGCCGTCGAAGTCCACGGCGTAACGCATGAAGCTGCTTGGCATGAACTGCGGAATGCCGATCGCACCGGCGTACGAGCCGCGCAGGCTGAACACGTCGGTGCCGGTCTCGCGGGTGTAGAGGAACAGGTGCTCGAGTTCGCCGCGGAAGAAATCGGCGCGACGCGGATAGTCGAACGCGAGCGTGGCCAGCGCATCGAGCACGCGCCAGGTGCCCATGTTGCGTCCGTATTCGGTCTCGATGCCGATGATGGCGACGATGATCTCCTGCGGAATACCGAAGGTCGCCTGCGCGCGCGCGAGTGTGGCGCGGTACCGCTGCCAGAAGGCGATTCCGGTTTCGATACGCGTCGGGTGGACGGTGCGTGACCGGTACGCCTGCCAAGATCGCTGGCCCACGACCACCGGCTGCATCGCGCGCACGATCGCGGGTTGATGGCGTGCCTGACCGATCACACGCATCACCTGCTCGCGCGGAATGCCATGCCGTTCGACGATGCCATGCACGAATTCGATCACTTCGGTGCGCCGGTGGTAGCCGCTACCGGCTTCCTGCGCCCGTAATTCGGTGACCGGTTGGAGTGCCATCACGCACGCCATTGCGACGGCCGCGGGCCACAACCGGCGCATCCAGCCGTGCGAGCCCGCACGCAACGCACGCACCGCCTGCTCCAGTTCGGGCAGCAATCGCGCGTCGGTGCCGCCGCCGTAGCGCGCGCTTACGTAGAGCCGTGCGATCTCGCCCATCGGTTGCGCCAGGTCGGGGCGCAGGCGTGCCACCCGTGCGGCGAACGCCAGTGGGCCTTCGGCCGGAGCGCGCTCGATGCCTGCGCGCGCGAGCTTGGCGCAGCAGCGCAGCCACGCGCGCTGCGCCGGGTCCTGCGGGCCACGCTCGCGCAGCATCAGAAACACCAGCAGCGCCAGCACGCCGCCGCCCACCGCAAGCAGCAGGCGGGTGAGTTCACTGGTGGTGGCGCGCGGCATGCCCAGTTGTGAGAGCAGCTGTCGCTGGCGGGTGGCGTTGTAGCCGATCACCCATTGATTCCAGTAGTTGGCGAGCGCTTCGAGATTGTGGCGCAGGTCGGCGAGCCAAGGGATGTTCGGTCGCAGCATGAAGGGCAGAGCTTCCCGATCGGAGATCGCGGCCGCCAGTCCCATCTGCACGCGCGCTGGAGCGGCCGCGGCGGTCGGGTCCACGCGCTTCCAGCCGTGGCCGTCGATCCACACTTCGGCCCAGGCGTGTGCGTCGGCCTGCCTGACCACGACGTTGTCATCGAAAGGATTGATGCTACCGCCTTGATAGCCGGTGACCACCCGGGCAGGGATGTGCGCGGCGCGCATCAGCACCACGAACGCCGCGCTGAAGTGTTCGCAGAACCCTTGTTTGCTGTCGAACAGGAACTCGTCGATCGTGTTTCGGCCAAGCGGTGGCGGCGTGGTGGTGTAGGCGATGCCTTGCGCCCCGAAGAATGCGATCGCACGCTCGATGATGGCCAGATCGCTGCGCAACTCCAACCGCCAGTCGCGCGCCAGCGCGATCGTCTTGGGGTTGAAACCCTCGGGCAGCGCCATTGCGGCGCGCAGTTCCAGATGGCTCGCGCCGCTCATCGCGTTGTACTGGAGATACGACTGCGTGCGATAGCGCATCCGCGTGCGGACCGGTCGGCGCGCGAACAGCTGGTAGTCGGAAGTGCCGCGCGCCTCGGTGGGCGGTATTGCCGGCAACTCGAGCGCGAACAGCCAGTTGCGATCGTGCGGCTCCAGGATCACCTCGTAGCCGATCGGATCGCCCTGTCCGCGCACCCGGAAGGTTTCGGTCAGACCCAGCGTCGCGCTCGGACTCCAGGTGCGGCCATCGAAATCCCACAGTACCGGTCCGCGCCAGTACAGCGCCTCGCGCGGCGGGGTGCCCTTGTCGAAGCGTGCGCGAAACGCGATGGCGTCCGATTGCGACAGACGGCTGATATCGCCCGGCGTCATCGTGTCCGACAGACCCACAGTCGCCTCGCCGCCGAGCGACGGCAGCCGCCACAACGGTCCCTCGAAGCGCGGGAACAGCACGAACAGCAGCATCGCCAGCGGCAGACCGGTGCCAAGCAGCGTGCCGGCCACGCCGAAGTGATAGCGCCAAGGGCGATTCGGCGCGTTGAACCCCACCAGCGAGGCGGTGAGCATCACCGCGGCAACCACCGCGTGCGCGGCGGCCCACACCGACTGGGTGTAGAAAAAATTCGCCAGCAGCAGAAAGTAGGACAGGAATGCGACCACCACCACGTCGCGCTCGTGGCGCGTTTCCAGCAGTTTCAGGCCGAGAAACAGCACCAGCATCGCCACGCCTGCGTCGCGGCCGAACAGCGACTGGTAGTGCATGAAGATCGCGAAGATGCCCACACCTACGCATGCGAACAGGAGTGGCTTGCGCGGCAGGCGCTCGTTGCGCACGGCCGCCCAGATGCGCCAGCCGATCAGCCCCAGCGCCAACGCCGCCAGCCACCACGGCAGACGCACCAGGTGCGGCGCGACCACCAGCACGATGCTGATCAGCAGCAGGCGCAGCGGTCCGACCAACTGGATCATCGACATCGTTCAGCCCGCCGCATCGTCGTCGGGCAGATCGAACAGCGCGAGCGACTTCAGGCAGTGATCGCGATGCTCCAGGCCGCGACCGGCGCCGATCTCCTGCCGCGGCAACCGCAGCCGATAGAGCCGATGTTCGTTCTCGGCCTGCAGCACCCAGCCGGCCAGCCGTGAGAGCCGCGCCTCGGTGTCCAGCCCCGCGGGCAGCGCGTACCAGTCGAGCACAAGTTCAGCCGCACGCCGTTCGGAGAACTGCTTGGTGACCAGCGTGTCGGTGCGCGCCGCGATGCGCCAGGCGATGCGCCGCGGCGAGTCGCCTTGTTGGTACGCACGCAGTCCGACGAAATCGTCGCCACCGATGCCGAACTCGGTGCCCTTGCCCAGTTCCGCGACCGGCGTTTCCGCCGGCAGTGGTGTTGTTTCGGGGCGCGGATAGACGAGCACGCGCACGTCGGGATGGACGTAGCTCCACGCGCGGAACAGCCCGAGCGGATAGCGCGATTCGAGCGTGATCCGTCCCGGATGCATCCAGCCCCGCCGCGCAGTGGGCACCGGCAGATTCAGCGTGGCGACGCTGTGCGCGGGCACGTCGACCTCGGCTTGCGCACCGTCGCGCATCGCCCGGATCGTGCAGCGTGCCCGCGAGGTCGGGTTGCTGACGAGCAGCGCGATCGTGGCCTGATCGCCGGCGAAGACCGGTGCGGTTCGCGCCGTGCTCACGCTCAGATTGACGAAGTTGCGGAACGTGTAGAACAGCCCCGCGATCGACATTCCGACCAGCGCGAACGTGAGCGCGAATCCCAGTCCGAGCGCGTAGTTGATCGATCCGGACAGCATCAGGAGCAGCGCTGCGGCGAACGTCAACCCATGCGCGGACACGAAAATGTAGACACGCCGATGATGCAGCGTGATCGGCTCGGCTTCGCGCATCGGCGCACGCCGGCGAAAAAAGAACGGCAGGTACGAGCCGCGCGCGGCGCGCTTTGCCGAAGCGGGCGGATCAGGGAGCGTGGCGCCGGCCGGGCCGTTCATGGCAGTCGATGCGACAGCCCTGCGGGTGGATGCGGATGGAGGGAGGCGATCAGGGGATGGCGACGCTGTCGAGCATGTTCGCCACCAGCTCGAGACTGGTGCGCGGCACCCCGTTCAGGCGCGGAACCAGACGGTGACCCGCAACGCCGGGCATGACGGTCTGCACGTCTTCGGGGACGACCTGGTTGCGCCCGGACAGCAACGCCCAGGCGCGCGCCGCGTTGAGCAACGACAGCGCCGCGCGCGGCGAGAGCCCGGCGACGAACGCGTTGGAGCGGCGCGAATGATCGATCAGCGCCTGCACGTAGTCCACCAGCGCATTGGAGACATGCACGCCGCGCACTTCCGCCTGCAGCGTGACCAGTTCGGCGGGCTGCATCGCCGGTGCGATCGTGTTGAGCAGGTCGCGTCGATCGACACCCTGCAGCAGCGCGCGCTCGGCGTTGTGATCGGGGTAGCCCAGTTCGATGCGCATCAGGAACCGGTCGAGCTGCGACTCGGGCAGCGGGAAGGTGCCGACCTGGTG
>CADECO010000306.1:0-7229 GCA_902825905.1 uncultured beta proteobacterium | reverse complement strand
ACGATCGCCAACGCGCTGTCGCACGACCTGTACTACAAGATGATCGACCCGAACGCCTCGACTCAGCGTCGCGTGACGATGTCGAAGGTGCTGCTGCTGGTCGTGGCGTTGTGTGCGGCGTACGTGGCGTCGCAGAGGCCGGCTGACATCCTGTTCCTGGTCTCGGCGGCGTTCTCGTTCGCTGCCGCCGCGTTCTTCCCGGCACTGGTACTTGGCATCTTCTGGAAGCGCGCCACGAAGTGGGGCGGTGTCCTCGGCATGATCGCCGGGATCAGCGTCACCTTCTATTACATGGCTACTACGCAGCCGTGGATGCGCCGCATGTTCGGCGTGACCTCGCCGATCCAGGACAACCTGTGGTGGGACATCCAGCCGATCTCAGCAGGCGTTTTCGGCGTGCCGCTGGGGTTTGCGGTGATCATCATCGTGAGCCTGTTGACGCCGGCACCCGACAAGCAGACGCAGGAACTGGTCGAGCACGTGCGGTATCCGCATCTGCGTGGTGACATCGATACCCAGGCAACCTGACCCTGCCTGTGTAACGATCGAGGCCCGCCGCCAGGCGGGCCTTACTATTTCGGCCGTCCAAACCCACGCCGCAATCGCTCCATGCCCACCGATCTGCTGGTTGCCACCGCGCTGAAGGCCCTGGCCGAGCTGGTCGGGCTGTTCCTGATCGGTCGCGGACTGATTGCAATGCTGGTGAAGTTCATGCGCCAGGCCCCCGATCGCAACGTCATCTATCAACTGTTCGTGGTGCTCACCAAGCCGGTGATCAGTCTGGTGCGTAAAGTGACCCCGAGCGTGGTGGTCGACAGACACTTGCCAGTGGTGGCATTCCTGCTGGTGGTGTGGATCTATCTGCTCGCCGCGGGGTGGAAGCTGTCGCTTTGCGGGCAGTACGCGGACAAAGGCTTTGGGCCCTGCAGCGCCTATTCCTCAGCTGCCCGCCAGTGACGCGCCGGGCGCGGCCGTGCCGGCAATCGGCCAGTGCGGGTTGCGCAAGCGCGCATGCGCCGTGCGACCCTACCTGCCTGATGCGAGCCCGCGGCCGCTTTCCAGTTGCGACTGCACGAATGCCGGATCGGCGTTGAGCAGGCCGGCGATGTCGCGATAGTCGTCAGGCAACGCCGGATCGGTCCAGCCGCGCGTCGAGTGACGTGCCAGATTCACCGCATAGAGCACGTTGCGCACGCGGGGATGGTCACTATGGTCGCTGTCCATCAGCGTCACCATCAGCTCGGGCAGATGCCAGCGTTGCGCGAGCGCGTGCTGCAGTTCGTGCAGCTCGACGTTGAGCACTTCGCGCTGGATCATGCGGCTGCGACGCGTCGGTTGATCCCGCTGGATCGCTTCGATGCGCAGCATCAACTCCGGTGCGAAGTAGTACATCAGCATATCGGCCAGGCCGTGCAGCAGCGTGGCGTTGGCGATCTGCTCGATCTCCAGGTCGGTGCGCCACTTGGCGAAGTCCCAGGCGAACGCGGCAGCGCGCCGGCTGCGGCGAATCACCCGCAATAGCCCTTTGAGTGCCGGCATGCAGTGTCGAAGCTGGTCTTCCACCGTGGGAAGCTCGGCAAACGCGCGAAAGAACGGCGGTACGCCGATCATCAACACGCAACCTTCGACCGAGGCGATATCGGTGAGCTGGCGGCGCGAGCGATGCGCGGCCATGTGTGCGAACGCGCGCACGGTGAGGAACGGGTCTTCCATCGCGATCACGGTGAGGTCGCGCGCACTCACCCGATCGACGTCGAGCGCAAGCCGGTCCAGGGCACGGCGCGTGCGTCGCATCACCGGCAGCTGCGCGTCGGTGATGTGGGTGGTCCACGCCTGCAGCGTGGAAAGCGGCGAACTGAGCATGATTCGAGTGGTGGACCCGTTGCGATTGCGAGGGACAGCAGGCGCATCTTGCTTCGGCAAAGGCCGGGCAAAGAATTCCCGACGGACCTCGTACGATGGATATCGGCGTGGCCGATTGCACGGCGCAGCGCGATCGAATCGACGTTGCCAACTCGATCACGGCATATCGGCGCCCAGTTGTGCTCCAGCCGCCTATGCTCCAGACGCTTGCGTGAGATCCGAATGCGCAGTGAAGAAGCGCTTCCGTCGGCGGGATGCAGCCGACGAGATTCGCCGACCCGGTGATCAGTCGAGCTTCATGCCGAGCGTCTTCACCAGCGGCGCCCACTTCGCCGTTTCGTCCGCGACGAAGGCGCGGAACTGCGCCGGCGAACCGGGCGCGGCGACCAGGCCCTGCGCCGCGAAAGCATCGTTGACGTCTTTCGCCTGCAGGGTCGTGTGAAGTGCCGCGTTGAGCTGCTGCAGCAACGCCGCCGGCAACCCATTCGGAGCGGCGAGTCCGAACCAGGTGTAGACCTGAAATCCGGCCAGCCCCGCTTCGGCTGCGGTAGGCACGTCGGGCATGTTGGCGATGCGGCCTGGGCTGGCCACCGCCAGCGCCCGCAATTTGCCTTCGCGCAACTGCGATTCGCGCCCGGACGCGGCGAAGAAGCCGAGCTGGATCTGTCCGACGAGCAGGTCGTTCATTGCCGGCCCCATGCCTTTGTACGGAACGTGCACCAGCTTCACCGCGGTGAGCGACTGGAACAGCACGCCGGCAAGATGTGGAATCGTTCCGTTGCCGTTCGAACCGAAGTTGAGCTGGCCCGGGCGGGCGCGGGCGTAGTCGATCAGCTCGCGCAGGCTCGCGACCGGCACCGTCGCACTGGCAATCAGCACGGTCGGCACGGTGGCGATCAGGCTGATGTGCGCAAACGAGCCGATCGGATCGTACGGCAGCGAGCGATACAGGCTCGGCGCGATGCTGAACGTGGAGTTGCTGCCGATGCCCAGCGTGTAGCCGTCGGCCGGCGCCTTGGCGATCTGCTCCATCGCCAGCGTGCCCCCGCCGCCGCCGCGATTCTCCAGTACGAGCGTCTGGCCCAACACCTCGCCCATCCTGCGGGCGACGATCCGGCTCATCGAATCGGCCGGACCCCCCGGAGGAAACGGCACGAACAGCCGGATCGGCTTTGTCGGATAACCCTGCGCGTGCGCGCTCGGCAAGCAAAGCGCAACCAGGGCAAGGGCAAGGGCGAGAATGCGCGTGATCGTGCGCCGCATTGGTCGCAGAGCGGGAGGTGACGAGGGTGCCAGTGTAGTCGGGCAGTGCGCAGCACGCCGACGAGAACGCATCGGCGAATCTTGGCGCCACAGCCTTCGCGTTCGCCCACAGCCTTCGCGTTCGCCCACAGCCTTCGCGCGACAGCCCGGGCCGACTAAGATCGCGGGCTATCCAGCCAAATACCGAGGGACCGCGCGATGAGCCAACCCGTCTATCGCAACTTCACCCGTCCGCAGCTCGATGCGGCGTACGACAACCGTGCCGCGGTGCCGCGCCATCTCGAGTACCGCAAGGATCGCGACGCGCGCAGCCGCGCCTTGTACGCGCGTGCGCGCTGCGACCGCGATCTGCGCTACGGTCCGGGCGATCGTCAGCGCCTGGACTTCTTCCATTGCGGCAAGCCGCAGCGCCCTACGCTTGCCTTCATTCACGGCGGCTACTGGCAGTGGAATGACAAGGAGCCGCACGCGTTCATCGCGGAAGGGCTGCTGGCGTGCGATATCAACGTGGCGTTGGTCGAGTACACGCTTGCGCCACGCGCGACGATGAGCGAGATCGTCGGCGAGATTCACGCCTGCACCCGCTGGCTGCTGCAGCGTCTGGGCAGCGAGTTCCGCGCTTCGGACAAGCTGATCGTCAGCGGGCATTCCGCCGGTGGCCATCTCACGGCGATCGCGCTGGAGGTGCCCGGGGTGCACGCGGGAATAGCCATCAGCGGCTTGTTCGACCTCGAGCCGATCCGGTTGTGCTATCTCAACGAGCCCATTCGCATGTCGAGCGAGGAGGCGCGACGCAACTCGCCGATGCATCGTCTGCCCGGACCGCCGCCCTGCGTCGTCACGGTCGGTGGTGCCGAGCTGCCCGAGCTGGTGCGCCACTCGACCGAGTACGCTGCGTATCTGTGCTCGAAGGCGCGCGACGGCCGCGAGCTGGTGCTGCCCGGTGAGGATCACTTCACCATCCTGGAGCAACTCGCTCGTGCCGACGGCGCATTGGTGCGCGAAGCCCAACGGCTGTTCGATGAGGCGAATCGGTGATCCGTACAACCCGAGTTCCAACTTTGAGTGTGATCGGTACGCAGGCGTCATGAGCACTGCGCCGTTTCGTACGTACCTGCGTGCTCCCGATGATCCGCGTATCGCCGGCATCGCATCGATGGACGCATACAGCTGGGCCGATCGGGCACTTGCCAATCCGCGCGGGGCGGCCCTGTTCAATGCGTGGCTTGATCGTTATCGCAACGAAGAGTTCTTCGGCATCACCAACGACGGCACGCGAATGTCGGGATTGTTCGAGCTGTACCCGGACGGCGCACCGGTCGAATCGATCATGCGCGCGGTCGGGCGCCTGCTCGAGTCCGTGAACGATCAGGAGCGCGCGCGGCTGTGTCACCCGCTCGATGCGCGCGAGCGGCGTGCCTGGATGAATCCCGAGGTCTATCTGCAGCGGCACGGCTTGCGGCTCGATGAGACCGCACCCGATCTGCGCGAGCGGATTCTCGAGGTGCTGCGCGCAAGCCTGAGCCCGCGCGGCTACGAGAAGGCGCGCAACCTGATGCGCGTGAATCAATTCCTCGGCGAACTGGTGAACGCGCCACGCGTGCTCAACGAGTACAGCTACAACTTCAATCTGTTCGGAGCGCCCGCGGCGGATGCGCCTTGGGGTTGGAGCCTCTATGGTCACCACCTTTGTCTCAACTGCCTGGTCGTGGCGGGGCAGATGGTCTTGACGCCGCTGTTCATGGGCGCCGAGCCCAACTGCATCGACGCCGGTCCGTACGCGGGGCTGACTGAGCTGGCCGAAGAAGAGCGGCTCGGCCTCGCGCTGATGCGGGGGCTATCCGTCGATCTGCGTGATCGCGCGCAGCTCTATCGGCACAAGCGCGATCCGTCGATGCCGGCCGGGCGCGTGGCGGTCGCCGACGAGTTGCACCTCACCGGCGCTTATCGCGACAACCGCATCGTGCCGTACGAAGGGGTGAGCGCTGCCGCATTCAGTCACGCAGATCAGCGGCAGTTGCTTGATCTGGTTGCAACTTACTGTTCGTGCCTGCCGGAAGGTCCGCTGGCGGCGCAAATGGCGCGCGTCGAGCGACACCTGCGGGACACGTATTTCTGCTGGATCGGCGGCGTCGACGACGACAGCCCGTTCTACTACCGCATTCAGAGTCCGGTGATTCTCATCGAGTTCGATCACCACGCCGGCGTGTTCCTCGGTAACGCCGAGCCGGAGAAGTTCCACGTCCACACGCTGGTGCGCACGCCCAACGGCAACGACTACGGCATCGAACTGGTGCGTCAGGCCTGCGAGCGGGCGAGCGCAGTGCGGTAGCGGAAATTTGCGGTTGAGAAGCCGAGCTCTATCGCCCGGCGTTATCGGTCGGATGCCTGTTTGACATGCACGATGCGCTCGCCGTGCGCGTGGATGCCAAAGGTCACCAGCGTTTCGTTGCCCACTACGCGGAACGCGTGCACGCGATCGGTGGGAAACACGATCGTCGCACCCGGCTCGAGAGCGACCCGTTCGGCCGCGCCGTCGAACCACGCCTCGCCGCGGCCAGCGATGACCGTGATGATTTCGGTGTACGGGTGCGAGTGGAATGGCGTCTGGTACCCCGGCGGCGAGTACTGATAGCCGGTGCGCACTGGAATATCCTCGCCGGTGTCATCGCCGACGATCGCGCGATAGAGCGCGCCGCCTTCGAATGTGACCGTCGGGCGCTCGGCGGTGATGATGGTCTGGGGCAGATCGGGCATGGTCGGAGGAAGCTGCGTGCGATGTCGGAGGGGACTGGGGCTAGCCGGGCGGCAGATCGACAGCCATCATAGCGAAGCCCGCTCGCGCCTAGAATCGCACGGAATTGCCTAGACGAAAGAATCAGTGTGTCGAACGAATCGCGCGCCGACGGTACTCGCCCATCGCCAAGTTCATCGCATGCACCCGGAGCGTCGATGCTCGCCGGCGTGCGCGTTATCGACCTTACCAGCGTGGTGTTCGGTCCGCTCGCCACGCAGGTACTCGCCGACTACGGTGCCGACGTCATCAAGATCGAGCCACCAGAGGGGGACATCATGCGCCATCAGGGGCGTGGCGGTCGCGCCGGGCTGGCGCCGATCTTCCTCAATCTCAATCGTGGCAAGCGCTCGGTCGCCATCGATCTGAAGAGCGAGGAGGGCAAGCGCATCCTCGCACGACTGATCGCGGGCGCGGACGTGTTCATCCACAACGTGCGGCGCAAGGCGATCGATCGGCTGGGGTTCTCTTATCAGGCGGTCGCCGCGATGCGATCGGACATCTTGTACTGCGCTGCTACCGGATTCGCTGCGGCCAGCGCACGTGCCGATGCCGCGGCGATCGACGACGTCATCCAGTCCGCAGCGGGGCTCGCTGCGCTCAATGCCGACGCGCAGGAGGTGCCGCGGCTGGTGCAAAGCCTGGTCGCCGACAAAGTCGCGGGCCTGGGCTTGGCGTGTGCAGTGCTGGCCGGACTGTATCGGCGCAAGGCCACCGGTATCGGCGGTGAGATCGATCTGCCG
This sequence comes from uncultured beta proteobacterium, assembly GCA_902825905.1. Classification (GTDB taxonomy): domain Bacteria; phylum Pseudomonadota; class Gammaproteobacteria; order Burkholderiales; family SG8-39; genus CADEDU01. The sequence goes on along the minus strand of CADECO010000306.1, from coordinate 566 downwards.
ATGTACGAGACGCTCGCGTCGTTTCTGCTGCTGGAGCATCTGCAGGGACAGACCTTCGTGCCGCCGACCGGGCCAGTGGGCTACCACCGCCTGATCGGCAACGGCCGCCGCATCTATCGCGCGCGCGATGGCTTCATCGCGATGACGCCGTACAGCACCGACCATTGGGTCGCGTTCTTTCGCATGAGCGGCCGACCCGATCTCGCCACGGATGCGCGCATCACCGATCCGGCCAAGCGCAACGCGCATGTGGGTGAACTGTACGATCTGATCGGCGAGGTCGCGGGCTCGCGTGGTGTCGCTGAATGGGAGGCGATCGGTGCCGAACTCGGGTTCCCCGCGCAGGGCGTGCGCAGTCTGGGCGAAGTGGTCGATGACCCGGACCTGACCGTGAGCGGCACGATCACCGATCGCGAGCATCCGCAGGCCGGCACCACGCGCATGCTCGCCTCGCCGGGGTTCTTCGACGGCGCTGCCGCGCGCCATCCCGGCATCGCCCCGCAACTGGGTGAGCACACCGAGGCAGTGCTCGCCGAGATCGGCATGAGTACGGCCGAGATCCGCGC
>CADECO010000305.1:0-7290 GCA_902825905.1 uncultured beta proteobacterium | reverse complement strand
TGGCCCCGGTCAGATCGTTGCGATACAGTGCATCGAACGCCGACAGATCCAGCGCATCGATTAGATCATTGAGCGCGTGCTCGAACGAACCCTCGATGAGCTGGCGCTCGGTGTTGATCGCCACCATCGTGATCTGGCCGTACTCGGGGGACTTGTAGCGGGGCAGCGAGCGAGCGGCCTTGTGCAGGGTGTCTTGTTCTGCAAATGGGTCCGATCGACCACATCGCGTCATGCACTTGGAGTCCGAGGTGATGCTGAAGTTCTACCTTTTTCGACACGCTCGTTAGGCGGCTCATACACGACCCCTGTGGAGGCTTCAATGAAGCGACTGCTGGCCTTTGCAGTGGCGATTTCTTTAACTGCCTGCATGTCCCTGCCTCAGCTCAACACGGCACTTCTTGAAGCTGCCCGCGCAGGCGATGTTTCGCGGCTCAAGAACCTTCTTGAGCGAGGTGCCCAGATTGACTCTGAGTCGCGGCTTGGAGAAACCCCATTGCTTGTAGCCGTGCGGCAGAAGCATGCAGATGCGGCTAAGTTCCTTCTCGAGCAGGGGGCCAGCCCGAATGTCGGCCGGCCCGGCCGCGACACGCCGCTTCACCTGGCGGTGCGAAACGGCGACACCGAGCTGGCGAGATCTCTTCTCGCGAAAGGAGCGAACCCCAGCGCAGCAGGCGTCTTCGGCGACACGCCGCTGCATGTCAGCGTCTATCGTTCAGACGAAGCATCCTCGACTCTTCTGCGCGAGCACGGGGCTGATGAGGCTCTCGCAAATCGCTATGGCTTGATTCCTCGAGACATGCGCGAACTCCCCGCGCTGCAGGACAAGATCGTCGCAGCTGCAGCCCTGCTTACGTCCTCAGGCTCCTGGACGGACTCTGCTCGCGCCCGAACGCTCTATAACGAGTTGCGTGCACGACAAGACAAGTTCTTGGTCAACTCCGTCGTGCTTCAAGTTGTCCGTGGGGCATCGACTCGGCGGAACACCCTCATCCTCGCCATAAAGCTGGGCATTTCCGGATCAGAGGATCAACTGTCGACCGTCTTGACTCTTTTCGGCGACAAATCGATGGCGGAAGACTACCTTAACTGTGGGTCAAACAAGTTGGAAGAGGCGGCGCGCAAATGGGCAGAGAGCAGGGGCTACCGGATCATGCGCGTCCCGGGTGGTGCACGCGCGACTTGGGGACGGTTCTAAGCAGCTGCGCGGAGCCGATTAACCAGTCGTATATGGACTCCCCCCTGGATGCCAAGACGTATTCGATAGGGATGGCGAGTCGGGATCGCGTGCAGTCGTATATCCGGCATCAAAGTTGAGCGCATGTTGGCTCGCGCCGGTCATCAAGGCGAGCGGTGCGAAGGCGAACTGAGCGACATCACCGCCAGACTCCGTCGACGCGATCCCAGCTTGCACTGCGCAGATCGGGCTTGGCGCCGATGAGTTCCTGCTTTCTGACCTTGCCCGAGGGCGTGCGCGGGAACTCGTCGACGTACTCGATGTAGCGCGGGACCTTGAACGCGGCAAGACCCTGGCGCGCATGGGCGACGATCCGCTCCGGGGGCACCGCCACGCGGTCGAGCCCGGGTTGAAGGATGACGTACGCTTTGACTTCCTCTTTGCGCAGCGGATCGGGCACGGGGACTACCGCCACATCGGCGATCTCGGGCAGCCCGCGCAGCACGGATTCCACTTCGCGCGCGGGAATGTTCTCGGAGCTGCGGCGAATCACGTCCTTCAATCGCCCGACGATGTAGTACCAGCCTTCGGCGTCCTGCACGAACAGATCGCCGGTGCGGAACCACCCCTCCTGGAACGCGTCGCGCGTCGCATCGGGCTTGCCGTAGTAGCCCTGCAGAATGCCGCTGCCGCGCACTTGCAGTTCGCCCCGTACCCCGCGGGGCACCGGTTGGCCCGCCACATCCACGATGCGGCACTCGCGGAACGGTCCGGGTACGCCGCATGAGCCGCTGCCGATCATGTGAGCGGCATCGACTGGTACGAACAGTGTCGAGCCGATCTCGGTCATGCCGAACGCCTCGCGCGCGTTCAGGTTGTAGCGCCGCTCGACTTCGGCGTGAGCCTCGCCACGCAGGCCGTACATGTTGGCGCGGCGTACGGCGTTGTCGCCGTCGTGAGGCAGCGGCGGCTGCTTGAGCGCGGCTTCGGCGGGAAACAGGCAGAACTGAATGCCCAGGTCATGCAACCAGGTGCTGAAGCGGCTCGCGCTCTGGCGCTCGGCAACGTAAAGCGTGGCGCGATGAAACAGCGCCATCAGCAGCAGCCACTGCGGATCCATGTAGTAGAACGGCGTGGAGGTGAGGATGCGCTCGTAGCGCAGGCCGTCGCGCGAGGCGTTGATCTTGCCGGTCGTGACCCAATAGCGCTGCAGATGCAGGCAGCCCTTGGGGAAGCCGGTCGTGCCCGAGGTGTACTGGATGTTGAGCAGGTCATCCAGTGCCACCGTCACTGGCGCGCGAAACGCCGGATCGCCTTCTGCTTCTAACGTGTGCCAGGCATGCTGTCCCGCGCGCGGCGCTCCGGCCACGATGACGCGATCGTCGGTCAGCGAGGCGGGGCGCTTAGGCATTGCTTCCATCACCGGCAGATACGCTTCAGCGATGATGACAAAGTGGACCTCGGCGTCATTGACGAGGTAGTCCAATTCGCGCCCGGTGTAGCCGGTATTGACCGGCGCCATCACTGCACCGAGCCGGCTCAAGGCGAGCCAGGTGATCGGAAACTCCGGCACGTTGGCCAGCATCACCGCCACCCGCGTGCCCTTGCACACGCCGAGTCGATGCAGACCGCTTGCCAGGCGGTTGACGCTCGCCTGTAAGGCGCGATACGAGATCCGCCGTCCCGTCTCGAAAAAATCCAAGGCGACACGATCGGGGACTTCAGTTGCGGCTTCATCGAGCAGTGCAGCGGTCGACGCAGGCAGCGGTTCGGCCTCGATCTGCTTGATCCGCTCGCGCAGATCGCGCGCGTAGCGTGGATCGATCCAGGAGGGTTCCAGCGGGCGCTGCATGACTCAGATCCCGTAGATGCGAGCGGCGCTTGCCGCGGAGAGCATGCCCTGTTCGATGTCGCGCTCGATCAGCGGCCGGGACCGGTCCTTCGGATCGCCATATCCGGCCCCTCCCGAGGTGGCGATGGCGACGAGATCGCCTTTGCGCAGCCGCGCGCCCTTCTTCAGGTCGATCGGCAGCACCTGACCATCGCGAATGACTTGGGCGGTGGTGAGCATGCCCGAAGTGCCGCCGGCGAGGCCGAGCGGCGCGATGCGAAAGCGGTCGCCGTACAGGGAGAAGTCGACCTCGTCGCGCGTGATCTCGTAGACGCGCCGCATGCCCAGTCCACCGCGGTACCGGCCATGCCCGAACGAGTCGGGGTTGAGCGCGTAGCCGGCGATGCGGAAGTAATCGAATTCCATCTCGAGCGATTCGATCGGCGAGTTGGTGGTGTTGGAGAGCGGTGCGGCGATGCCATCGGCGCCATCGGCGCCGATCGAGGCGCCGAAGCCTCCGCCATAGGTTTCCAGGCAGACACGGAAACGTCCGTCGTTGAGTCGGCTGAGGCAGGTGATCAACGTGGCGTCGAACCCCGAGGCGATCACTCGATCGGGGATCACCTGCGCAAGTGCGCGCATCACCGCATCGTAGGCGCGGTAGCACGGCTCCATGCGGGCGCGCACCGGCGCCGGCGGTTTCGGGTTGAGCAGGCTGCCATAGGGCACCTTCAGCGACACCGGGCGGAAGCTGCCTTCGTTGAACGGCACGTCGGCGCCGATCAGCACGCCTTTGATACAGCTCATCACCGCCGAAGTGGTCGACGCGAGCGGCGAGTTGATGTTCAGCGTGACCTGCGGACAGGTGCCGTCGAAATCGATCTCCATCGCATCGTCGCGGACCGTCACGCGCGCCCGCACCCACAACGGCGCGTCGGTCTTGCCGTCATCGTCGACCGCGTCCTCGCCGAAGTAGACGCCGTCGGGCACCGCGCGAATCGCGGCGCGCAACTGGCGCTCCGAATAATCGATCAGCGCCTGCATCGATGCCGCCACCGTCGCGGTGCCGTACTTGCGGCAGAGCTGTCGCACGCGCTCCACGCCGATCGCGTTGGCGGCGAACTGCGCGTTGAAATCTCCCAGGGTTTGATCGGGGACGCGGATGTTCGCCTCCAGCAACCGCTCGAACGTGCCGCCGTGCCAATCGCGCGACTGGCTGAATTTGAGCGGCGGCAGCAGCAGGCCTTCCTGATAGACGTCGGTGGCGGCGTTATTGAGGCCGGGACTGCCACCGCCCAGATCGAGATGGTGGGCGGTGGTGCCACTGAACGCGATGAGCCGGCCATCGACGAACACCGGGGTGAAGATGAACACGTCCTGCAAATGCTGCCCGCCGCGGAACGGATGGTTGTTCACCAGGAAATCGTCTTCGCACAGCGTGTCGGCCGGATACACCTCGAGGCACGCCCGCAAGGTCGTGTTCATCGAGCCGAGCTGCATCGGCACCATCTCGGCCTGCGCGACGATGTTGCCGTCGCGATCGAGAATGGCGGCTGAGGCGTCGCGCGCCTCGCGCACGATGTTGGAGTAGGCCGAGCGCACCAGCTTCGTGCCCATTTCGCGCGCTGCGGCAAGCAGCGCCTGGCTGATGACGGCGTAGTCGACCGGATCGAGACTCATCGGGTGTTCTCGTCGCGAGTGAGGATGAGGTTGCCGGCGCGGTCGCTGCGCGCCTGCCAGCGCGGGGGGACGTAGATCGTCGCGGTTTCGTCTTCGATGAGCAGTGGACCGCTCATCGACCCATGCTGCGCGACGTGCGCGCGGGTGAGCAACGTGCAGGTGCGTCGTTCGCGCTGCTCGTAGAGGACACGCTCTCGCGGCGGGCGCGAGGCGGCCGGCGGGCTGTTTGGCAAGTCGCAGCGTTCGGGTACCGAGGCGCCGATGCGAAAGCCGACGACCTCCACGCGCTTGCCCGCCAGGCCCGCGCCGCCACCATGAAAGTAGACCAGTCGATGCGCGGTGTCGAACGCGTCGCGAATCCCCGCTTCGGTGAGCGCGCCTTCCGGCAGCGGCACGTCGATCTCGAACGCCTGGCCGACGAAACGCATCTGCAGCGTGCGGGCAAATATCAGGCCTGTGTGCATGCCCAGGGCTGCGAACCGATCACGCATTCGCTCTTCGAGCGATGCAAACACCTCGTTGACCGTGGCGGGTGCCTGCGTATCGAGCAGCAGCTTGCGCGTCGCCGTCTCGAACTGGGTGTAGTCCGCGGCGAGCAGTCCGTACGCGGACAGCACGCCTGCGTTCTGCGGCACGACGATCGTGCCGATTCCCAGCTCTTCGGCAATCCGGCCGGCATGCAATGGACCGGCGCCGCCGAAAGGGGCGAGCACGTAATCGCGCGGATCGCGCCCGAGTTCGGTCGAGATGAGCTGGATGGCGCGTACGACATTGGCATCGGCAAGTCGGATTGCGCTATCGGCGATGGCCTCCAGGCTCATCTCGAACTGCTGCGCGAGCGTGCCGAACGCCGCACGTGCCGCGGCCACGTCGAGCTTCATGCGCCCGCCGAGAAACGAGTCCGGATCGATGGTGCCGCGGATGACGTGTGCATCGGTGATCGTGGGTTGGGTGCCGCCGCGACCGTAGCAGGCCGGACCGGGATCGGCGCCCGCGGAGCGCGGACCCACGCGCAGCATCCCGCCCGGATCGCGCCAGACGATGCTGCCGCCACCGGCACCGACCGAAGCGATGTCGACCACCGGTGTGCGGATCGGCAACCCATCGACCGCGGTTTCGGGGGCGATGACCGGCTTGCCGCCGGTCACCAGGCATACATCGGTGCTGGTGCCGCCCATGTCGAAGGTGACCAGGTTGTCGTAGCCCGAGGCGCCGGCCTGGCGCAGGGCACCGGTGACGCCGGCTGCCGGACCGGAGAACAGGGCGGTGATCGCATTGCGCCGAATCGCCGCGGCCGGCAGCCGTCCGCCGTTCGACTGCATGATGCTGAAGCGCCCGCGGAAGCCTTCGCGCGCCAGGCGCGATTCGAATCGAGCCAGATAGCCGTCGATGATCGGCTGTACATAGGCAGCCAGTGCGGTGGTGGACGCACGCTCGTACTCGCGGAACTCGCGGCTGATATCCGACGAACAGCTCACCACCATGTCCGGGAACAGATCACGCACGATGGCTGCGACCGCCTGCTCGTGTGCCGGATTGGCGTAGGCATTGAGCAGGCAGATTGCCACGGCGCGATAGGGCCGCGCGCCCAGCGCGGTGCGCAGGACGCTTTGCGCGACGGACCGGTCGAGCGGCTTGGCGGCCTCGCCGCTTGCCAGCATGCGCTCGTCGATCTCGATGACGTCGCGGCGTTCGACTACCGGCGCCGGCTTCTGGTACGCGAGCTGATAGACCCGTGGCCGATCCTGGCGTTGGATCAACAGCAGATCGCGAAAACCCGCGGTGGTGACGAACGCGGTGAGCGCGCCTTTGCGCTCGAGCACTGCGTTGGTGGCAACCGTGGAACCATGGACCAGATCGGTGACCTGCTCGAGCGGGATGTTCGCCGCCGCGAGCGCCGCGAACACGCCCTCCTCAGGGCTGCGCGGGACGCTGGGCACCTTTGCGACACGGACCGCATCGCCATCCACTGCGATCAGATCGGTGAAGGTGCCGCCGACTTCGACGCCGACACGCATGCTCAATCGAGCTTCAGATTGAGTGGTGCCAGCACCTTGCGCCACAGCTCGGTTTCGTCGGCGATCAACTTGCCGAACTGGGCGGGCGTGATCTCCCCGACTTCGGACCCGTCGCGGCGCATGCGCTCGAGGACTTCCGGCGTCTTGAGGAGCGCGTTGGTTTCGGTGTTGAGTCGCGTGATGACCGCTTGCGGCGTTCCGCTCGGGGTGACGATGCCATACCACGAGTAGGCGACCATGCCGGGCAGTCCGGATTCCACGAAGGTGGGGATGTCCGGCGCGGCGGCGATGCGTGCTTCGCCGGTGTGCGCGATCGCCTTCACACGCTTGCCGCTCGTGTTGGCGAGCGCTGTTCCGGTGCCATCGAAATGTACGTCGGCACGACCGGCGATGATGTCGGTGTTGGCGGGCGTGCTGCCCTTGTAATGGACCGCGAAGATGTCCACGCCGGCAAGCGATTTGAACAGCTCGCCTACCAGATGCGACGAGCCGGCGATGCCCTGCGTGGCCCAATTCACCTTGCCCGGACTGGCTTTCGCGTGATCGATCAACTCGCGTACGGTAGTGGGAGCGAACTGAGGCGATGC
>CADECO010000304.1:3398-7341 GCA_902825905.1 uncultured beta proteobacterium | reverse complement strand
CAGGGTGCGATGTACAGCACGCGGCTGATCGAGGTGCACTTCTGGATCGCCACCATCGGCATCGTGCTCTACATCGCCGCGATGTGGATCGCCGGGGTGATGCAGGGGCTCATGTGGCGCGCGTTCAATGAGGACGGCACGCTCACCTACTCGTTCGTCGAGAGCGTCAAGGCGACGTATCCGTTCTACATGATCCGGCTGTTGGGCGGTCTGCTCTACCTGACCGGCATGTTGGTGATGGCCTACAACGTCGCACGCACCATCGGAGTGGGCAAGGCAGTCGATGCCCCGGTGTTGCGACCCGCGGCGGCTCACTGACTCCACCGACAACCGACAACGAACCGGAGATCAGCATGGCGTTTTCTCACGGCAGTATCGAACGATCGAACACGCTGCTCATCGTTCTCATCATCCTGGTGGTGGCCGTCGGCGGCCTGGTCGAGATCGTGCCGCTGTTCTATCAGCGCTCGACCACCGAGCCGGTCGCCGGGCTCAAACCCTACGACGGTCTGCGCCTGATGGGCCGCGATGTCTACATCCGCGAGGGTTGCTACAACTGCCACTCGCAGATGATTCGACCGTTCCGCGCCGAAACCGAGCGCTACGGCCACTACTCGGTGGCCGGTGAGTTTGTGTACGACCACCCGTTCCTGTGGGGCTCGAAGCGCACCGGTCCGGATCTGGCGCGGGTGGGCGGACGCTACTCCGACGAATGGCACCGCATTCACCTGATCAACCCGCGCGATGTCGTGCCGGAATCGAACATGCCCGCCTACGGCTGGCTGGCGAAGAGCGCGATCGATACGAATGACGTCGCGCCGCGGATGGTCGCGCTGCGCCGCCTGGGCGTTCCCTACACCGACGAAGACATCGCCAAGGCGGGTGAATCGGTGAAGGACAAGACCGAGCTCGACGCCCTGATCGCCTACCTGCAAGGGCTGGGCACCACGATCAAAGCACGCCAATAGGGGACACGCCATGGACATCAACCTGATTCGCGGTCTGACCACCCTGCTGTCGCTTGCCGCCTTCCTCGGCGTGGTCTGGTGGGCCTTCGCGCCGTCGCGCCGCGCACGCTGGGAGGAGCGCGGCAAGGTGATCCTGAACAACAACGATGCGGAGTAAGCCGTGGCCGATTTCGTGAACGACGTAGTGAGCTTGTACATCGCGATCATCACGATCGTCTCGATCGTCGCCTGCGGCGTGCTGCTGTGGGCGATGAGCAGCATGCGCACCAGCGGCACGTCGGTCGAAACGACCGGTCATGCCTGGGACGAGAACCTTGCGGAGTTCAACAATCCGCTGCCGCGCTGGTGGCTGTGGCTGTTCTGGATCACGATCGCGTTCTCGTTCGTCTATCTCGCACTCTATCCGGGCCTGGGTTCCTTCAAGGGCGTCCTCGGTTGGAGCCAGGCCGCGCAGTACGACGAGGAGATGAAGCAGGCCGACGCGACCGTGGGGCCGATCTTCCAGAAGTACGCCGCCATGCCGGTCGAGCAGGTGGCCGGCGACCCCGCCGCACGCGCGATCGGTGAACGGTTGTTCCTCAACTACTGCGCGAGCTGTCACGGCTCCGATGCACGCGGTGCGAAGGGCTTCCCGAATCTGGCCGACGCCGATTCGCTCTACGGCAACACCCCCGAAGCCATCAAGACCAGCATCGCCGACGGGCGCTCCGGCGTGATGCCGCCGCTGGGCGCGGCCATCGGCAACGACGACAACATCCTCGACGTCGCGCACTACGTGCTCAGCCTGTCGCAGAGCAACCACGAACCGGCGCGTGCCGACCGCGGCAAGGAGAAGTTCGCGCTGTGCGCCGCCTGCCATGGTGCGGACGGCAAGGGCAACCCGCAGCTGGGCGCTCCCAACCTCACCGACAAGGTGTGGCTGTACGGATCGGGCGCGGATGCGATCGTCACGGCGATCAAGCAGGGTCGCAACAACCGCATGCCGGCGCACAAGGACTTTCTCGGTGATGCCAAGGTGCACATGCTGGCCGCCTATGTGTGGAGCCTGTCGCGCAACCCATGAACGCCAGGGAGGACAGCGTCAGCAAGCCCGCGGCAGCGCCTGCTGCGCGCGCGAACCAGCCAGAGGACGTCGAGCATTCGCTCTACGAGGTACGGCGCAAGATCTACCCGCGCGCCGTGCACGGCTGGTTCGCCGGCTGGCGCTGGGCGCTGGTCTGGTTCACGCAGCTGGTTTTCTACGGCACGCCCTGGCTCACCTGGAACGACCGTCAGGCGGTGCTGTTCGATCTGACGGCGCGCAAGTTCTACATCTTCGGGCTGGTGTTCTGGCCGCAGGACATCATCTATCTCACCGTCCTGCTCGTGCTGTCGGCGTTGTCGTTGTTCCTGTTCACGGCCGTGGCGGGACGACTGTGGTGCGGCTACGCCTGCCCGCAGACGGTCTATACCGAAATTTTCCTGTGGATCGAGCGCAAGATCGAAGGCGATCGCAACGCACAGCAGAAGCTCGATGCGTCACCCCTGTCGGCGCGCAAGTTCGCATTGAAAAGCACCAAGCATGCGGCCTGGATCGCGGTGGCGTTGTGGACCGGCTTCACCTTCGTGGGCTACTTCACGCCGATCCGTTATCTGGGCACCGAGGTGATCACCAGCACGCTCGGACCGTGGGAGACCTTCTGGATCTTGTTCTACGGCTTCGCCACCTACGGCAACGCCGGCTGGATGCGCGAGCAGGTCTGCAAGTACATGTGTCCGTACGCGCGCTTCCAAAGCGCCATGTTCGACAAGGACACGCTGGTCATCACCTATGACGCACAACGGGGCGAACCGCGCGGATCACGCTCGAAGAAGGTCGATCCGCGTGCGAAGGGGCTGGGTGATTGCGTCGACTGCGGCGTGTGCGTGCAGGTATGCCCCACCGGCATCGACATCCGCAAGGGCCTGCAGTACGAATGCATCGGCTGCGCCGCCTGCGTCGACGGCTGCAACCAGATCATGGATCGCATGGGCTATTCGCGCGGCCTGATCCGCTACACCACGCAGAACGGGCTCGAGCGGCAGCTGGCGCCCAAGCAGATCTGGGCGCGCGTGCTGCGTCCGCGCGTGCTGATCTACACCGCGATCCTGCTCGCGCTGGCGATCACTGCCGCGACCATGCTCGCGCTGCGCATCCCGCTCAAGGTCGACGTGATCCGTGATCGTGGCGCGCTCGCCCGCGAGGTCGAGGACGGCTACATCGAGAACACCTACCGGCTGCAGATCATGAACACCGCGGAGCAGACGCGGCGCTTCGAGATCGCGGTGCACGGCATCGACACGATTGCGCTGGCCACTCCGCCGACACTGGAACTCGCAGGCGCCACCACGCGCGCCGCGGTGGTCAGGGTGCGGGTCGCGCCGGGCAAGGCGCAGCCCGGGTCCAACAGAATGGAATTCGTCGTCCGTGCGCTCGACGACGAGTCGATCAAGGTGAACGAGCGCGCGATCTTCATGGTCCCCAGATGAGCGCTCACACCTTGAACAACGCCACCGTTATTCCCTGGTATCGCCAGCCTTGGTTGTGGTTCGTGGCCTCATGGCCCATCGCCGCGATTGTCGCCGGCACTATCACGATCTACATCGCCTTCTCCGGCGCCGACGGCCTGGTCGCCGACGACTACTACAAGCGCGGCATGGCGATCAATCGGGAGCTGACGCGCGATCGCGCTGCAAGCACGCTCGCGCTGCGGGCTGACGGCCGCCATGACCCTGATCGCGAGACGCTGACCATCGCTCTGAGCGCAAGCGATGCGGTGCGCTGGCCGCCGGCGCTGACGCTGCGGATCATCCATCCGACCCACGCGCAGGGCGATCGGCAAGTCGCGCTCGCGGCTACGGGTAACGGCGTCTACGTCGCCAATCTCGCGTCGATGACCGGCCCGAAACGCCGGCTCATCGTCGAATCGGAAGCGTGGCGCGTAAGCGGCGAGTGG
>CADECO010000304.1:0-3298 GCA_902825905.1 uncultured beta proteobacterium | reverse complement strand
GCCCCGACTATCGCAGCACCCGCATGTGGAGGAACTCATGCGCATCGTACCGATCCAGGACGCCCGATCCGAGTCCGAATTCGATTCCGAATCCGAAGCCGTTCAAGCCCCGCGCGAGCCGACGCAGCGCTGCCAGCGATGGATGTGCATTCTCTGGCCGGCGTTCCTGGTGGCAGGCATCGCCGAAGGGATCTTCTTCACGCTGTTCGATCCCGAGGATCTGCATCTGTTCGGCGCCACGCTCGAGCTTTCGCGGACCGCGATCTACACGATCGGATTCTTCGCCTTCTGGGCGATCGGCGTGCTCGCGGCAGCAGGCACGCTGCTGCTGCGCGAGACTTCGCGCGTCGAGTAAGCGCGCGCCCGGCAGTGCAGCGACGAGTCGGGCAATGAGCCTCGAACTCGCTCTGGCCGCGTTCACCGTCGGGCTGCTCGGCAGCGGCCATTGCCTGGCCATGTGCGGCGGGATCGTGTCGACGCTCTGTGCGGGATCGCGCGCCACGCAGTCGGGCACACCCGCGCCCGGAACGAACGTGCTGCTGGTACTGGGGTATCACACCGGGCGGATCGCGTCGTACGCCACGGCGGGCGCAGTTGCCGGTACGGTGGGCTCGTTCCTGTGGCTGGCCGACCATGCATTGCCGGCGCAGCGCGTGCTCATGGTCGTCGCCGCAGTGCTGCTCGTGGCCACCGGTCTGTATCTGCTCGGCTTCACGCATCTCATCGCGCCGCTCGAGCGAGTGGGTGCGCGGCTGTGGCGGCACATCGCACCGATCGCGGCGCGAATCGCTCCGGCCAGATCGCTGCCCCAGGCGATTGCACTCGGCGCGCTGTGGGGTTGGATCCCGTGCGGCCTGATCTACGGCGCGTTGGCGATCGCCGCGAGCACCGGCTCACCGATGGGAGGCGCATTCACCATGCTCGCTTTCGGCGGCGGAACCTTGCCGGCCCTGCTGCTCGCGAGTGCCATGGCGGTGAAGCTGGCCGCCTTCATCCGCCACCGCTGGGTGCGGGCCACTGCCGGCACGTTGGTGATCCTGTTCGGCCTATCGGGCCTGATGCACGTAGTGCACGATGCGTTCGCAGCAGGTCCAAACGACAACGCGGCGGTCTGCCGCGTGCCAGCCGGCGAAGGCGATAGCCTCACCGCCGCCAGGTAAGCCCCTTCCCTTCACGCTTCACCCAAGTCCCCCACGTCACCCGAACGCTCACGGTGACGCTTCACCTCGCCCCGCTCGATCCGCGCCTCGTCGCTCAGCTTGCGTCGGGCCGCATCGAACGCGTCGCGCAGCGCCACGTAGACGTCTTCGTGCTCGTTGCGCGTCACCGCGATCTCATGGTTGGGCACCTTGAGGTCGACGTGGAGCGCGAACAGCTTGCCCTGATGCTTGTGCGCGGCCACCTCCTCGACCACGACGCGGCAGCTGGTGATGCGCGGATGCACCGCGTTGAGCTTGTCGGCATGGTCGCGAATGGCGTCTTCCAGCGCCGCCGAGCGGTCCATGTGTCGGAAGGTGATCTGCACCGGTAGCTGCATTGGCTTTCTCTCCGAAGAAGTCACGTTGAACGTGTGGCCGCTGCCTGGTCACCAGCCGCGCCCCCGCCCACGGTAGACATCGGCGACCGGGGCTTTGTTGCGCAAAATCAAGTGCCTGGAGAACCCCCTTGTTCAGATAGTCCCTAGTCTTGGCCCTGCGCAGCCCGCGAGTAGGACTACTCCTACAAGGCTGCGCTCATTCCCACGCCCGAATCAGCCCGCGCCGATAGGCCGCGCGCCCGCCGGTTTTCATACTGCGGATCACGTTGAGCAGCAAACAACGACGACGCTAGTGGATGAACGCACCAGGGGGCCCATGCCCCTGGTAGCACCCCAAAAAGCATCGGACCCCGCATCTGGAAACGTGTTGTGCGGAAATTCCGGTGACGGAAACCTGCAAAGAAGGAAACGCCATGCCGACTGCGACCGCCTCCCACCAGCCGACCGTCATCAGCAGACCATCAACCTACCCCGCATCGACCTCGGTGCAGGTCAATGCGAACGAATTGTTCTGCGCCCTGCGCCTGAACATCCCCGCCTCGCCGGAACTGGAACGCGAGCTGTTTACCACCCGGCGCGTGGCCGAGGGCGAAACGGTGTTCCGCGCCGGCGACGAGTTCCACTGCCTGTACGTCACGCGCAGCGGCTTCTTCAAGTCGGTGCTGTTCGACGAGACCGGCACCGAAAAAGTGCTGCGTTTCGCGATCAAGAACGATCTGCTCGGTGCCGATGGACTGGCAAGCGGCCGCTACCCGTCCGAAGTGATCGCACTCGAGGCAAGCGAAGTCATCATCGTGCCGTTCGCGCGACTTGCCGCGCTTACACGCACCTGCGCCGGGCTGGAGAATGGCCTGTATTCCCTGCTCAGCCGCGAGCTGGTCGCCGATCAGGGTCTGCTCTATGTAATGGCTGCGCTCAACGCCGAGGGGCGCGTTGCGGCATTCCTGCTCAACCTCGCCGAACGCTACGGCGCGCTCGGCTACGCGCGCAACGCCTTCGTGCTGCGCATGACGCGCCAGGAGATCGGCAGCTATCTGGGTTTGAAGCTCGAGACGGTGAGCCGCGCGTTCTCCGCATTCGACTCGGCCGGCCTGATCAAGGTGAATCTGAAGCACATCGACATCGTCGACGCCGTTGGTTTGCACCGGGCCATGCACGAGCCGGTGCTCCGTGCATCACGCCAGGCGGCAAGCGCCGAGCGCCGCGCAACGCGTTCGTTCGACCGGCTGAATCCGCTCGGCGGCGGCACGCAGCCCGCCACGGCGTAACGCCCCCACTCGCATGCAGCCGGCTCGCTGGCGCATCGCACCGCGAGCCGGGGTGCGCGCCGCCGTGCTGCGCTTGGCACTATGCAGCGCGGTTCTTCTCGGCGCCGCAACCGGCATCGTCTGCGCGCGTGAGCCCGCCGCGCCGATCGCCTTCGTCGGCGTCAACGTCGTCGATGTTGCGAATGGCGAGATCCGACGCAACGCCACCGTGCTGCTCGAAGGCCAGCGCATCACGCGCGTGACCGATCGCACTGACCGCACGCCGCTGCCGGCGCGCACTCGTCAGATCCGCGCCGACGGCAAGTTCCTGATCCCGGGCCTGTGGGACATGCACGTGCACAGCTTCCTGGATGAGCACGATCCGGACTGGATGGCGCCGCTGTTCATCGCCTACGGCGTCATCGGCATGCGCGATATGGGCACGTTCATCCCGCTCACTCGGGTGCGTCGGCTGCGCGAGCAGATCCTCGCCGGCTAACGCGTCGGTCCACGC
>CADECO010000303.1:3190-7345 GCA_902825905.1 uncultured beta proteobacterium | reverse complement strand
GTCGAGGGGCCGTACGGCTTCTACTTCTCGAACCTGATGCGCAAGATCGCGCGCGGCGGCCGGCTCGCGCTGTTCGCGGCGCATCCCGATCAGCCCGAAGCGCAGATCACGCTCGAGCAGTCGCTGGCAACGCAGGTGATCGCCGGCACCGTGAGCAGCGTGGTCGATCAACTCCTCGCATTGCGCGAGCAGGTCGGATCGTTCGGCACGCTCTACTACACCGGCATCGATTGGGCCGACGCCGGTCTGGCGCGGCGCTCGATGGCGCTGATGGCCGAACAGGTGTTGCCAAGGGTGAATGCTGCATTGCGCTGATCGGCGCGGCTGTCCTTGCCACGTCCGCTGTCCCTTCGTTCGCTGTCCCTTCAATTGGGAGCTTGTCGGTGCGCGGGGCCGCGACATACCATCGAGCCGCATCCCTCGCGCGTACCGATCGGGAGCATCAGACAACGGCGGGACACCCGCCCGGTCGCGCGGCAAGAATGGCTACCGAAGGAGGAGACGAGCATGACAACGAGCGTGAGAGCGCTGCTGGGTGTTTGCGTTGGCCTGGTGTTGGCGGGCGCGGCGGCGCTGGCCCCGACCCCGGCGTTGGCGCAGAACAAGATCCTGATCGGTGATATCAGCTCGATGAGCGGGCCGCTCGCGCTCGGCGGCGTGCCCGGCAGGCAGGGCGCGGTCATGGCGGTCGAGGAAATCAACAAGGCCGGCGGCATCCTCGGCCAGCAGATCGAACTGATCACCCGCGACGACAAGTCGCAGCCCGAAGAGGCGAGCAAGCACTTTCGTGAACTCGCCGCGCAGGGCGCGCAGATCATCATCGGTTCGACCGGCAGTGGTACCTCCGCCGCCATGACGGCATTGGCGCGCGAACTGAAGATCCCGTTCTTCACGATGATCGGCTACTCGCGCTTCCTGTCGGAGGAGGCCGGGCATCGCTACTTCTTTCGCTTGATCACCAACGATCGTGTGCTGGGGGCTGGCATTGCCGAAGCGCTGGCCAAGCAGCCGCACACGAAGTACTGCACCATCGGCTACGACTACGCCTACGGCCGCGACATCACCAAGGTCGTCATGGCGCGCCTGAAGGAATTGAAACCCGAGGTCGAAGTCATGTCCGGCTGCGAGTTCTGGGTGCCGCTTGGCACCACCGACTTCACCCCGAACCTGACCGCGATCCTGTCCAAGCGCCCGCAGGCGGTCATGTTCGGCGGACTGGTCGCCGCAGGCGCGCCCGCGTTCGTCAGGCAGGGCACCGCGTTCGGTCTGTTCAAGAGCGCGATCGGGGTGCACCCGAGCATCGGCATGGTCATCAACAGCGCCGGGTTCACCAACAAGGCCGACATTCCGGAGGGCATCTTCACCGGCACCGACTATCTCTACCCGCCGCTCGACACGCCTGCCAGCAAGGCGATCTACGAGGCCTACCGCAAACGTTGGAACCAGCTGCCCGCCGAGCAGTCGGTCAATGCGCACACGACGCTGCGCTTCATCAAGAAGGCGCTCGAGAAGGCCGGCAAGATCGATCGCGAAGCGATGATCGACGCGGCCAAGGGCCTGAGCATCGACCACCCGATCATGGGCGAGATCACCGTGCGTGAGTTCGATCACCAGGCCAACACCGGCTGGTGGATGGGCTATCTCACCTGGGACGAAACGCACAAGCGCGCCGGGATGCGCAACGCCACGTTGCTCAAGGCCGAGCCGTTCCTGCCGAGCAAAGCCGAGATCGAAAAACTGCGCACCAAGAAGTAGGCCGCACCGATGCTGCTTGGCCTGCAGATCGTGAGCGGCCTGGTGTCGGCCGCGATCCTGTTCCTGCTCGCATCCGGCCTGTCGCTGATCTTCGGCGTGTGCGGAGTGCTGCAACTGGCGCACGGCGCGTTCTTCATGCTTGCGGCCTATCTCGCGTACTCCGGCACGTTGCTGCTGGCGGAGTCGGGGGCGAGCTTCTGGCTCACGCTGATCATCGCGCCGCTGGTGCTCGCCGGGCTGGGCGCGCTGATGGAGATCGCGCTGTTTCGCAAGCTGTACCACGCCGATCACCTGGTGCAACTGCTGCCGACGATCGCGCTCTCGTTCATCGTCGCCGACGTGATCCGCTTCATCTGGGGACTGGAGAGCAAGACCGTGCCGTTCCCGAGCGGACTGCCGGGCGCCGTGTCGATCTTCGGCGTCACGTTTCCGAGCTACTACGCCGTCATCGTCATCGCCGGCGTGCTGATCGGACTGGGGCTGTGGTGGCTGGTCTATCGCACCCGCTGGGGCACGCTGGTCCGCGCGATCGCGCAAGACCGCGACATGAGCGCTGCGTTGGGGATCAACGAGCGCGCGATCTACACCGGCGTGTTTGCGCTGGCTGCCTGGTTGGCGGGCATGGCCGGCGTGCTCTCCGCGCCGCTCTCCGGTGCAGCACTCGGTAGCGATCTCGACGCGATCATCGATGCGTTCGTGGTGGTCGTGGTGGGCGGGCTGGGCAGCATTCCGGGTGCGCTGCTCGCAGCGCTGCTGATCGGCATGGTGCGCTCGTTCGGCATTCTGATCGTGCCGCAGTTCGCGATGGCGTTCGTGTTCGCGCTCATGGCGCTGGTGCTGATCGTGCGGCCGACCGGGCTGCTCGGCCGCAGGGAATCGATCAGCCGATGACGAACACCACCCGCATCGGGGTCGTCGCCCTGATCGTCGTTCTCGCGCTGCTGCCGGTGCTCACGCCCGAAGTGGTGATCGTGCAGAGCACCGACATCCTGATCTTCACGCTGTTCGCGCTCAGCCTGAATCTGCTGGTGGGCTACGCCGGCATGCTCTCGCTCGGTCATGCCGCGTTCTTCGCCATCGGCGGCTACACCGCGGGCCTGCTGGTGAAACATCTGGGGGTGGCAATGCTGCCGGCCATGATTGCCGGGCCGATCGTTGCCGCGCTCGCGGCGCTGGCAATCGGCTTTTTCTGCGTGCGACTGAGCTACGCCTACTTCATCATGTTGTCGCTCGCGTTCGGTCAGCTCGTGTTCACCGTCATCTGGAAATGGCAGAGCGCCACCGGGGGTGACGACGGCCTGACCGGCATCGCGCCGCATGCGGTACTCATGGCACCGAACGCGTACTACTACTTCGTGCTGGTGATCGTGCTGCTTGCCGGCACTGCGCTGTACCGCATCGGACGCTCGCCGTTCGGTCATGCGTTGCTGGCCATCAAGGACAACGCGCGGCGCGCGGCGTTCCTGGGCATTCATGTGCGTCGGGTGCAACTGGCGGCGTTCGTGGTTGCGGGGACGTTCGCGGGCGTCGCCGGCGTGCTGCAGGCGTTCTATCACCGCGGCATGTTCCCGGGCTCGGCGCATTGGCTGCTGTCGGCCGATGGGTTCATCGCCGTTTGTCTGGGCGGCGCCAGCTACTTCGCCGGCCCGATCGTCGGTGCGGTGCTGCTCAAGCTCGTGTCGCTCGCGCTGCCACGGCTGACCGAGTACTGGATGTTCTTTCTGGGCATCGTGATCCTGGTGATCGCGATGCTGCGCCCGGCCGGGTTGCTCAGCTTCCTGCGGCCTAGAGGGGCCGGCGTGCGCAACGAAGAGGTCGGTCTGAGATCGGGGGCGGGTCAATGAGCGGCGCGTCGATCAGCGATCCGGTCCTGATCGTCGAGAACCTCTCGCGCAATTTCGGTGGCGTGAGTGCGGTGAACAACGTGACGTTCAGCGTGCCGCGTGGCCAACTGCGCGCGGTGATCGGCCCCAACGGCGCGGGCAAAAGCACGTTGTTCAATCTGCTCACCGGCTTGATACGCAGCAACTCCGGCCGGGTGGTGTTCAACGGCGCAGACGTCACTGCCTTGCCGCCGCATGCGCGCACGCGGCTCGGACTGGGCCGCACGTTTCAGATCAACAGCATCTTCCAGAACTCGACGGTGCTGCAGAACGTGCAGATCGCGCTGCTCGCTCACCAGCGCCGCATCTGGAACATGAGCGCGACCGCCGACAAGTTGTTGGTGCGCGAAGCGCATGCGCTGCTCGAGTTGCTCGGGTTGGCCGATCGCGCGGGCAAGCTCGGTTCGGCGCTGGCGTACGGCGATCGTCGCCGGCTCGAGGTCGCGCTCGCGCTGGCTTGTGAACCGACGCTGCTGCTGCTCGATGAGCCGACCGCGGGCATGTCGCTGCCCGACAA
>CADECO010000303.1:0-3090 GCA_902825905.1 uncultured beta proteobacterium | reverse complement strand
GGCGCGGGCAAAAGCACGACGCTCAAGACGATCATGGGCCTGGTGCCGCTGTCGGGCGGGCGCGTCAGCTTTCTCGATCGCGATCTGGCGGGCATGCGCACATTCGAGCGAAGCCGGCTCGGCCTGGGTTACGTGCCCGAAGACCGGCGCGTGTTTCCTGAGCTGTCGGTGCGCGAAAACCTGGAGGCCGCTGTCAAGACGGCGAACGATGCAACAGGGCAAGGTCGAGCCGGAACCTGGACGCTCGATCGGGTGTTCACGCTGTTTCCGGCGCTCGCGCCGATGCAGCGCCGCGCCGGCGGATTGCTGAGCGGCGGCGAGCAGCAGATGCTGTCGATCGCCCGCACGCTGATGGGCAATCCGCGGCTGCTGTTGCTCGACGAACCGTCAGAGGGTCTTGCGCCGCGCGTGGTGAGCTTGCTCCGGCAGCAGATCGCGCGGCTCAAGGGCGAAGGCCTGACCCTATTGTTATGCGAGCAGAACCTGAGCTTCGCGACCGCCCTGTGCGATCGCGTCTACGTGATCGACACCGGTCAGATCAGTTTCGCCGGGACGTTCGCGGAGCTGGAAGCGAACCCCGAGATCAAGCGCGCGCACCTGACGGTGTGACGGGGCGCCAATCCGCCACGCTACCGGGCCGAAGACTAGGCTGCCACCCGCTCCGCCGCGCGCCGATTGGCGGCGAGATGGTCGTCCACCAGCGTGACCACCTCCTGCAGCGACGCGTGTTCCATGCCGAGTTGCTGGGCGATCAGCCACACCAGATGATCGACGCGTTCGATGTGACGCGCGCCACCGAACAGCGCGCGCGCCGCCGACGACGGTTTGGCCAGTGAGGCCGCGGCCTGCGCGTACTTGTCGAAAGGCACGAGATCGTCGGGCACCGCGCCCAGCCGGCCGCACAGCTCGCCCACCCACTGGTAGATCCGCCGCGACAGGTCCGCGTTGCCGTGCACGGCCTGCTTGATCGGGATCATCTCGGTGGCGCGGATGCAGCGGTAGTTGCCGGTGATCAGCATCGGCCATTTGGCGAGCGGCACGAACACCGAGTCGTGGACTTTGAGTTTGACCGGGAGTTCGATCGGTTCGCCATCGAGCATGAAGCGGGCGCGCTCGATGTCGTCTTCCAGTTGACGCAGCAGCGCATTGGGCGCCTCGGCGTCGAACCGCGCCGCCTTGAAGTTGGTGGGCAGGCCCACCTGCAGCACGTTCTTCGGTTGATCGGCCGGGCGGAACGCCTGCGGATCGGGGCTGGCGAGCGACATCAGCGCGGGGTCGAAAGCCTCCCACACGCTCGGATCGGCGTACGCCGCAGTCAGTGCTTCGGTCTGCAGACCGGGAATGCGCTTGAGGTAGGGCAGCGGCGGCATGTTCATGATCGCCAGGCACGGCTTGCGCGCATGCCCGATGCGTTCCATGAGCTGGCGCACGTCGGGCGCGCTGTACTGCGCCTCCTGCATCCCCAGGACCACCAGATCGAACGCCTGCGGATCGACCTCCGCCGGGGTCGCTGCGTGCAACGCGCCGGGCAGCGCGGTGGAGGCCACCTCGACGAGTTCGGTGCGGCCGCGAACCGGAAAACGTACCAACGTGCCGTCGCGATTGATCAGATCAGCCGTCCCGCGGGTGCAGACCAGCGAAACGCGATGGCCTGCCATCAGCAGCTTGGTGGCGAGCAGCGAGCCGTATGAGGCGCCGAGGATGAGGATGCTGGATCGCTTCATGTCGAGACTGCCTCCGGGGCTGCAAGGTGGATCGGTGCTGCGTCGGTACTGCGTCGGCTGCGCGGAAGAATGCATCGTTGCTGCCAGCCACACCTGGATTATTCACTCGAATTTCCTGTAAATTTCACATCGGAAATTTCACAATGTGAATTTCACAAGATCCCATGAGCCAGCACATCCGCAACAGCCACTTCCTCGGCACCAAGCTGCGCGCGCTGCGCAAGAGCAACGGGCTCACGCTCGAAGAGCTCTCGGCGCGTTGCATCCAGCTCGATTCGAAGCTCGCGCCGTCGGTGTCGTACCTGTCGATGATCGAGAGCGGCAAGCGCGTGCCCTCCGACGATCTGCTGGCGCTGCTCGCCTCCCTGTTCCAGCGCGAGCCGGATTGGTTCCTCGATGGCAATGCAGACATCGAGGCGCCGATGCCCAAGGAGCGGGCGGGCGGTGCGGCCACGGTGCCACTGGAGCCGGCGTTCCTGTTTTCCAGGGAACTGTTGCAGGCGGCGATTCCAGAATTGCTGGCGCAGACCGGTACCACCGGCCGGCAGTTCGCGCACCTGCTGATCCGTTCGCACCAGGAGATGTCGCGCAACGATTTTCCGGACCTCGAGCGCGCGGCCGAAAGCATCGGCGAACGGCGCTTTCCGCTCGATGCCGACGATCTGCTCGCGCTTTGCAAGCGTCACGGCATGACGCTGCACTGGTTCGACCACAAGCCGGTGCTCGCGCGCGATCGCGACACCGCGGTCAGCAGCGTGGTGCGTTCGTTCTTCGAAGCGCCGCGCATCGTGTACCTGAATCGCGCGCTGCAGGCCGATCCGGCGCGGCTCAAGTTCGATCTCGCCTCGCATCTTGCCCATATGGTTCTGCACGGCGGCGACGGCATGAAGTCGGCGCACGCCACCGGCGGCGAGATGGGCGGCAGCCCCGAGGGCGGCGCCGGCGCGAATGCGGGGCTCAGTCCGCAGGACGTGCTGCACGCCTGGCGTGATTTCGAGTGCAGCTTCTTCGCCGGTGCGCTGCTGTGCCCGAAGGTGCCGTTCCGCCGGTTTCTCACGCGCGAGTCGTATCGGGTCGAGGCGGGCGAGAAGATCCAGCTCACGCCGGCGGTGATCATGCGCCGCATGACCAAAGTGTCGCCTTATCCCTACTGGCACTTCTTCGATGCGTACCCGCCGGGCTACCTGCGCGCGGTCTATCGCGGCAATGGCATTCCGCTGCCGTGGGGCAACATGGCGCAGGTGACCGATCCGTGTCCGCACTGGGCGGTGTTCCGCATGCTGGGCGATACGCGCGGGCCGGAAGCGGGCTCGCAGCTGTCGGTCCTGCACGACGGCACGCAGTTCGTGCTCTATTGCTGCCACTC
>CADECO010000302.1:0-7361 GCA_902825905.1 uncultured beta proteobacterium | reverse complement strand
CGGAAGGGCGTTTGCTGGTTGACCCCGATGAAGGTCGTCGCACCGGCCACCACGTCGTTGGACTGCGCCATGCGCACGACTACGCTCGCGGTACCCACCGCGGGGGCGACTCGGTACCAAAGCTCCGCCCGTTGTCGATAGCCGGCACTGTACTGATATCCAAGCCGCGTCAGGGCCACGCCGCCGTAGGTCACGCTTTGAACAGCGTTGCCGCCATGATCGCTGGTGACGCCCACGACCAGCAGCCGGTTGCTCAACGCGTCCACCGTGTGCTGCCACGTCATCATCGAGTTCGCGGCAGAGGAGCGCATGCTTGTAGTGGTAGCAGCCAAACCACCATCGAACAAATACTGCGCTTTGTTCCAAGCCTGCTTGCCTGCCAGGTCGCCGAGCACCAGGCCGACGCTGTTGTCGTCCGAAAAATGGATGCCGGCATAGAGGCGCGACATGGCGGCATCATTGGCGGCTGCGGTGAACGTGCCGTAGCTGATCGTCGTCGGCACGCGTGGCACGCCCGGCTCAACGCGGCCGAAGTTCGCCGGTACTGTGGTCGAGAAGCCGAAATAGTCGCTGCCGGTGAATGCGCGCAGCACCGCGGCACTGGCAGCCGAGAAGGTCGCGTGACCGGAGACCCAGCCTGGAAAGGAAGGGGTCAAGTTGCTACCCGGGTTATAGGGAGTCCACGTGCCGGCGTCGATCATCTGCATGGGCTTGCCGGGTCCGCCCCAGGCATAGTTCTGCTGGCCTCCGCGCAAGCGGCGTACTGCGGTGATCGGCCGCACGCCGTCGTACTTGCGCTTGAGGTGCCACGCCACGATGCCGGCGTCGAACGATGCGTTGTGCATCGCGAAGAACATCTTCACGTCTTTATCGATCGAATTGAAGTCGCGATTGGAGACGGCCTGAGCAAAGAGTCCCCAGTGCCCAGGTGGCAGTTCCGACTGCGGGCCGTCAGCCCAGTACTCGACGATGAGCTTCTTCGTGTCGTCCAGCGCGGCGGCAACCTTGAGGATCTCATCCATGTCCAACTCGAGCTGCATTGCGCCCCGCAGAAATCGCGGTCCGGCCGCCGCTTCGGGGCGACTGTCGAACTGGCTGGCCGAGCTCAAGGCGAACGGCGTAACGCGCTCCCAATGCGGCGCGACAAAACGCTGGACGCTGCCGGTGTCGCCGGTCAGGGGCTGCCAGCGATTGGCGTTCGTGGCATTGGTAACGCAGGTGTCGGCCGGAGTCGGCAGGCAAAACGGCATCGGCCCATTCACAGGTGCGTAGCCGGTGTAATCGGCGTAGGCACCAGCGGCGAGATCGCCATACTGGTTGGATCCGTCATCGCGGCGGCTGGTGATGACTGCGCTTGCTGCTGCATTGCCGATGCCCTGCGGCGTGTTCAGGTTGGTCGACGCGTCGTTCGGGTCGTAACCCAGACCGAGCATCACCGTCTGCAAGCGGCTCACACCGGCAGGGAACAGGTTGGTCAGGCAACGGTACGCGGCAAAGCTCACCGCCTTCGCCTTGTTGGCATCATTGCGCTCAACCGTCGGACGCCGAGGCGCAGCGAACACTGCGCCGACGGCTCGCGCGTCGTACGCGGTCCAGGCGTCATACATGCACGTGTGCGCAATCGCGAGCGCGCGCGCGACGACTGGCGGGCCGAACTTGCTCATCCTCACTTCGGTGAGCGCCGCCTTGTTCCACTCGACTACGACCGTCGCGCCGTTCGCGTGCGACGTGATCAGGAAAGCTGCCAATGAGAGCGCTAACCACGCGAGGGATCTCGCCGGACGCGACAGGGGGGGCGCGTTGTTCATCGATGCCTCCGAGAGCCTTTGTAGGTCCACTCATCTGACGGAGTGGGGTGTTACAAATTCACATTAGGAGCGACTCCTCCTCTCCCTAGAAGGAACAACCGCACAGGCAGAGCGCTCAGCCTCGCTATTGACAAAACTGAAACGAAACGTGCCCCTGCCCATACGACGGTGCGGATGGAGGCTGCGGCCTTTGGAAGTGCGCCGCTACGCAGGGCGGCCCAGGCGAACAGGAGGCCGTCTCAGTCTGGAAGCAACCGCCATCCGAGCCGGTCAGCGTCCACGCGGTAGACCATCATCAGCGCACCGGCCAGTTGACGTGCGAATGCCGCGACCACCTCGCGATTCGCCGGTTCAGTCTGCAGCGTGAACTCGCCCCCTTCGGCACCCGGCGCCGTGAATCCGTGCTTGGCCACCAGTGCCAGGCGGGCACCGGCCGAAGTGCGCAGCTTGGTCGGCAGTTGACCATCGGACGCCAGCGCACAGCGCAACGAGCCATCGGCGCAGGTCGCTACGCAGGCCAAGTCGATGCGGTCTTCGGCGGTCGTCAGGTGGACCATCAGGCCCTCGGCCTGCGCGTCTCTCATCATCGTCTCGAGGTCGCGGGCCAGATCGAGCGCTACCTGCGGTACGGGCTCGGGTTTCGGCGCCCGCGCAGCTTGCGACGGCACGCCCAGCCGCTGCCGCAAGCTGTCAATGAGGCTTGCAAAGTTCGAGTCCTGATGCATCTGCGGCGTCAGCGTGTTCATGTCCTTCAGCAGCGCTGTCAGGCCGGCGATCTCGTCGCGGATCTCGTCGTAGAGGTTCAGGTCGTCGGTGATGCCCTGCAGATTGGCCAGGTCCACCCCGCGCATCGCATCGGAGAGCGCGCGCTTCTTGTCCTCCCAGAACTTCACGTACCCGAGCCGCAGCACCGCGTCGTAGATCCCGGCGTCGGACAGCACCACCGGGAAGATGCGGTCGTGCACATCGCGGCTCTTGCCGATCTGGACCAGCTCGAACATCGTGTTCGGCGACCTCAGGTAGCGGTCGCAGATCACCACCACGACCGCGCCGCCGCGACCGATCTCCTCCATGAACTCGCTGATACGTCCCTTGTAGCCGAGGTCCACCTTGTCGCGCACGAAGGCGATGCCTGCCTCCGTGAGCGCGGCGGCGATCTGGTCGACGATGCGCTCGCTCTCACCGCCCCACTTGTAGGAGAAGTAGACCTGCGGGCGCGCGTCCGCCACGGCGTAATCCCCTTTACTGCCGCGCGAACCCGGACAGGTGCTGCGCGCCGAGCTGCATCATGAAGTACAGCGCAAAGTCCTGCGGGGGAAGATCCGGGCCAGGGAAGGGTTTCGGACCGAAGATCGCGTAACCCAGCAGCTGGCGGCCGGACGCCGTAAGCGATAGGTTGACCGAAATCGGCGCGCGCGTGACACGGTCCGCACCATCGAAGAAGTTCGCACGGTTGGCGTGCTGCATGCGCCTGTCGAAGTGTGTGAAGGTCGCCGTGTCGGGTGCCGGGGACTTCCAGGTCGCGAGGCTCATGACCTTGCCGACGAAGGCCTTGCTGCCGGCCGTCATCGCCTCGTCGAACGACGCGCTCTCCTGCACGCCGATGATCACGCGAACCTTGCCGCTGGCGCTCACCGCGTCCAGCGCGCGCAGCTGAGGGTTCCAACGCAACTCGACGCGCGACGGCACCCCGATCGTTGCACCGGTGCGCGGATCCTCGAATACGTCGAAGGTCAGACGCTTCGCCTCGGCCGCGCCGATTTCGCTGCGGATGTACTGGAAGCTCTCTTCCCGTCCGCTGCCAGGGTTCTTCTTCTCCTTCTCGCGCACGATGGCTTCGAGCTGGTCGAGCGTCATGCTACGTACCCGGACAAGGGCCGTGTCTGCGGCCGGTCGGCCGGCCTGGGCACGTTCGGGCAAGGCCACCGCCTTCGCCGGTCCGGCCGGCGTCAGCGAACTCATCAGCGCGGTCCATTGCGAGGGCCGCGTGGGTATCGGGTCGGTCGCATTGCTCAGACCGGGAAGGTACCGGTGCGCCGCGATGCTCCAGTTCAGCGGCAGCGCGCCGCCGAGCAGACCGCCGTCGACGATCGCGACTACGCGCCCGCGCGAATCGATGATCGGCGCTCCGGACTGCCCCGACGCAATCGTGGTCTTGACTCTGAAGACCGCCGCGCTCGACTTCGGGAAGTCGACGCCCCTGAACAGCTCGCGCTGGCCATCCACTGAGCCGTAGGCGTCGTTCAGCGTGATCGTGACACCGGTCATGCCCTCGATGAACTCGAGCTGATAGGCCGACAGCCGCACGGTCTGGCGCGGGTAGCCGAGCATCGTGAAATGCTCGCCGCGCACCGCAGGCTCCGCGGTCGCGTGCGCCAGCGGCGGCAGGTCGAAGGGTTTGTCGAGCTTCAGCAACGCGAGGTCAGCCTCGAGGTTCGCGCGCTCGACCGTCGCCAGGCGCGAGTCCTCGTTCAGGGCCTCGCTATAGACGATGATCTTGCTGCAGCCCGCCACGCCGTGCAGGGTGGTGACCACGGTCCGCGAGTCGCGCCAGACAAAGCCGGTCGACTTCATCGTGCGGCCGTTGGGCAGGTCGCAGGAAACCTTGAGCACCGAACGGTAGTGACTGCGGTCGGCTTGCGCCCAGGCAAGAACCGGCCCGAACATACCGGCAACGATGCAAGCCAGCAGCATCGGCCGTGCCCGCCCCAAGGCGCCGCGCCGCGCGTTCACTTCGAGGCCTTCTTCGCGGCCTGTGCCGCTTCGAGTTCGCACTGCAGCGCGTGGGCCCCGGCGAGGGCCGGCCACTGCTGTGCCGGTGGCAGCTCGGCCACCCTGCGCGCGGCCGCGGCATAGGCTCCACCTTCGTTCGCGTAGCGCCTGAGCAGGGTGTCGACGTTGTTGTTGTAGCGCTCGGGCGCCAGGTCGCCGCACAGGGCTTTGAGCGCTTCGCCCGACATCAGGCCGGGGCGGATCGGCACCGGGCCCGCATCCGCGGTCACCGCCTGGTCAGGCGCCGCGCCGTCGTACCTGACTGCAATTGGCGTGATGCCCAGCCGCTCCTTCAGCATCATCTGCGTGGCAAGCACCGGGTTGCCCGGAAAGGCTTCGGTCCAGCGCTGCAGATGGCGCGCGGGCGGTTCAACCAGCGGGTTGTTGATGCGCACGTACTGGCCCAGCAGCACGCCGCATACTGCGGCCGCGCCGAAGGCACCGATGCGAGGACCATTGACCTGCACCTTGGCCAGGATGGCGAGCTTTGTATCGCCACGGCTCTCGAGGCCGAGGAAAACCGCCAGCAGCGACACCAAGCCACCCACCACGATCCCGACGACCGGCGACGTGGCCAAGCCCACGATGACGCCCAACAGCAACCCCAGCGCCGACCCCGACAACAGGTCGGCAGTGGTATTGCCGCGAACGGGTGGGCTGAGTCGGCTTGTGCCGATCGGCGCGGTATCAGCGTCAGCTTCCATGGCGTGGATGCTCGGCGATTTGCCAGAGAATCGTCAAGGCCGACTCCCGGCGGTGCATTCCGGGACGCGACACACCCGAATCTTGCGGTACCAAACGCACGTGCCTGCCTTGCGATCAGCGCCGGCGCTGCCTGCGCAAGCCCGACACGACACCGTCGCGACAGGTGATGATCTTCCGGGACTGAAGCGCGGTACCAGCAGAAATACAGTCCGAGATGCACGCGCAAATCGACTCGGACGAAGGACGGCTTCCTGTACAGCCAGCGCCTGGGCGTCGTCGAGCCGGTATTCGGCAACCTGAAGAACAAGGGACCGCGCACAAAGGCGGCAAATCAGAAAAGGTGTTCAGAAACTCTGATCATGAAGATCGGAGGGGGAGAGTTCTCCACGAAAAACTACCTTTCTCGACAAGCTCCACAATTGAGTTCACCTGCCGGTGCCCGACGGCAAATCCAGCTGACGCACGTCAGATGCAGCGAAGGATTCGACAGCACTGCGCACGGTCAAACGTATTCGGACTATCGCAGGCCCTGGCGCTCTGAATCGAGAGCGATTCCGGCGGAAGTGAGACTTGCGTGCCAAGACAACTCGTAGGTCTTCCCCGATGCGATGCTAAATGACTGTGATCGCAAACCTGGCATCTTTCCGTCGGCATAGAAGGTGAGTACGGTCAGGGTAATGGGCCCAGGATTAACCAACCACTGCAATTGACCACCAGGTGAGAGCGTTCCAATTTCTGTACCCGAAGCGCACACTGGCGCAGGATGCACACGGAGTGGGGAATATCAGACGCATGGTCGGCGGTGGGCCAAGTGGCGCCCCGGGCGGCTGCCCAACGACAGCACAAGGGAAAACGCAAAAGACAACGGCGACACAGGTAGAGCGCATAGCGGGATCGCCAGCTGGAGTACGGAGAACTGGTGAGTGATGCCTAATCGTAGTGCATGAGAGACCGCCAAAGCGCGCAGCGCGGAGGGCGCTCATTGGCACCGCTGGCGGGCGGCAAGCTCGATGCATCCGTTAGGCCTGCTCGTGAAACGCCAGGAAGTAACCATTGCAGTCCTTTACTCCGAACTCTCGCGAGCCATACAACGTGCTTTGGACCGGCCACGCGACACTGACTCGATCCCTTACCGTAGAGAAATAGACATCTACGTTGGCGACAGTGAAATAGAGTGTTCCGGACAATCGAGGTGTCCCCTCCCATAAGTCCGAACACGTAAAGATGAGCCTGCCACCGTTGAGTTCGACAGTGAGCGTGCCTTCGGAGCTATTCGTGACGACGAATCCAAGCGCGGACTCATAGAACTGGCGCGTTTCGTCGTAGTCAAGGCAGCGAAGAAGAATTGTCAGCGACATGTCGGCTCGCGCGCAGGCCTAGCGCTCCAAATCAGCGGCCGGCGAGGAGAAGCGTGACGAGCGAATCGCAAGCAAGCGCAGCGTGCTTGCGACGGTCCGCTGGAATTGGTTGTTAGGGGTCACTGTGCCTCGACCCAGATGATCGGGATGCGTACCTCCTGTCCACTGAAGTTGATGCCGCGGACAGACACTTCGTGTGAGACGCTCCCAGCGCTTGATCGCTTCACGACTATATTGTGTGATACCAGCCTCTCGGTACACCCCACTTGGCCGGGCGCCCCAGGATCCCTGTTGCTGGCGACGGGCTTGCCCCCTAATCCCGGGTTAGTACAGGCTGCAGAATCGGTACCCGAACAGCTCCTTGTTCCAATCCACAACTGAACGTCGCGAACCCCATCCGGATCAGTGGCCTTGGCAATCAGCGTGACTGTACCGTCACTCGGCGCAGTGACCTTCGCTGGGGGAGCAGCTGGCGTTGCAGACGCAATCTTGCCCCCGGGCAGATGCAAGTCGAGAACCACTAAGGGTTGTGTCACGTCGTTCGCCGGGATCGTTACGGCGCGCCCAACAGAACACGGCGATGTAGCGCACGCCCCCAATGTCGCGAGACAGAGCAGGCCCAGAGTGAGCCGTACCAGCCGGAAGTAGTTACGCTGTTGCATATAGTATCTCCTCGTTTCGAGGCGTTCTGGACGCTCGATGGCGTGACCCCTAACGA
>CADECO010000301.1:5335-7382 GCA_902825905.1 uncultured beta proteobacterium | reverse complement strand
GCCGCGAACAGAACGAACAACAATGAACGCGAAGATCCACTACGAAGTGCTGCCGGCGCGGGTGACTGCGCATCTGTTCGAAGTGCGTCTGCGCATCGACGATCCGGACCCGGCGGGCGAGCGGCTCGCGCTGCCGGCGTGGATTCCCGGCAGCTACATGATTCGCGAGTTCGCGAAGAACGTCGTCGAGATCCACGCGCGCCTGGGCGCCCGTCCGGTGCGCATGACCAAACTCGACAAGCACACCTGGCGCACGCATCCGGCGAAATCATCGCAGCCCCCGCGCGGCACGCGTTCCGCCACGCCGTTGATTGTGACCGCTCGCGTCTTCGCGCACGATCTGTCGGTGCGTGGCGCCTGGCTCGACGCACAGCGCGGTTTCTTCAACGGCACCAGCCTGTTTCCGCGCGTACTCGGCCGCGAACACGAGCCGGCGACGATGCTGCTGCGCGCGCCGGTCGGGGCCGCGTATCGGCGCTGGCGCGCGATCACTGCGATGCCGCCGGTCAAGCTTGATGCGCGCGGGTTCGGTCTGTACCGCGCCGCCGACTACGACGAGCTGATCGATCATCCGGTGGAACTGGGGACGTTCACCGAGGCGCGGTTCACCGCCGACGGCGTGCCGCATCGGGTCGCGATCGCCGGACGTCATCAGGCGGACATGACACGGCTCGCACGCGATTTCAAGCAGCTGTGCGAGCACCACCTGCGGTTCTTTCGCGGGCCGCGTCCGATCGATCGCTACGTCTTCATGGTCAATGCGCTCGGTGAAGGCTATGGCGGGCTGGAACGCCGCGCCTCCACCGCGCTCGTGTGCACGCGCGACGAGCTGCCGGTGCGCGGCGTCGAGAAGGTGAGCGACGGGTACCGCACATTTCTCGGGCTGGCGAGCCACGAGTACTTTCACACCTGGAACGTCAAGCGCATCAAGCCAGCGGCGTTCGCGCCCTACGATCTGGATCGCGAGAACCACACCCGATTGCTGTGGGTGTTCGAGGGCATCACTTCCTATTACGACGATCTCGCGCTGGTGCGCACCGGGCTGATCAACCGTGAGCGCTATCTGAGTTCGATTGCCCACTCGCTCACCAATCTGGCGCGCACCCCCGGGCGGCTGGTGCAGTCGGTGGCCGAGTCGAGCTTCGATGCGTGGACCAAGTACTACCGGCAGGACGAGAACACGCCCAACGCCGTGGTGAGCTACTACCTGAAGGGCAGCATCATCGCGCTGTGTCTGGATCTGTTGATCCGCACGCGCAGCAAAGGCCGGCGCTCGCTCGACGACGTGATGCGCGCGCTGTGGCGCCGCCATGGGCAGACCGGCGCAGGGCTCGATGAGGACGGGTTCGAGCGTCTGGCCGAAGAGGTGACGGGGCTGTCGCTGCAATCGTTTTTCGACTCGGCGGTGCGCAGCGTGCGCGAGTTGCCCGTCGCGCAGTTGGTCGCGCCTTTCGGTTTGAGCCTGCACTGGCGCGCAGCGCGCAATGCGACCGATCGCGGCGGGGCGGTGCAACGGAAACCGCGCGAAGGGGCGATCGACAACGGCGCACCGCTGGTCAGCCTCGGCATGCGCACCAGTACCGACGGTGCCGAGGTTCGCGTCACGCACGTGTTCACGGGCGGCGCGGCGCAGGAGGCCGGTGTCGCGGCTGGCGACGTGCTGATGGCGTTCGACGGACTGCGCCTCACCGGTAAGGCCTTCGATCGCGCGCTGGCGCGGATGCGCCCGGGCGCGCGTGTGCGCGTACACGCGTTTCGCCGCGACGAGTTGCTGGAACTGGAACTGCAGCCCAGGCGCGCGGCTCCCGATACCTGCGACATCGTGCTGCCGCCGCGGCCGACGCGCGCCATCGAGGCGTGGCTGGGGCGCAAGCGATGAGCCAAGCCGAATTCGCCGACGGCCACGGCGCATTTGCCGACGGGATTACCCCGCTCGTGCTGATTCGCCACGGCGAGACGGTCTGGAACCGCGCCGGACGCGTGCAGGGCACTACCGACAGCCCGTTGAGTCCCCTCGGTCGCGCGCAGGCCAAGGCAGTGGGCGCGG
>CADECO010000301.1:0-5235 GCA_902825905.1 uncultured beta proteobacterium | reverse complement strand
ACCGACAGCCCGTTGAGTCCCCTCGGTCGCGCGCAGGCCAAGGCAGTGGGCGCGGCCATCGCCTCGAGTGTCGACGTTGTGATCGCGAGCGATCTTGGGCGCGCGCACGACACCGCACGTGCGATCGCCGCCGAAGCGGGGCACGGCATCGCGCTCGATCCGCGTCTGCGGGAACGCTGCTATGGCGTGCTCGAAGGTCACACCTGGGTCGAGGTCGAGCAGAAATTTCCCGATGCGTGGCTGCGCATGACCGCACGTGATCCCGCCTATGCGCCGCCAAGCGGCGAGAGCGCGAAAGCGTTCCGCGATCGCGTCATGGACGCGCTGCACGACATTGCCCGCGCGCACCAGGGACGCCGCGTGGCGATTGTCACGCACGGCGGGGTGGTGGGCGTGCTCTACCGGCACGTGATGAACATCCCGCTCGATTCGCGTCGCGAGTACTCGCTGCTCAACGCCAGCATCAACCGCTTCCGGCGCGTGACCGATCGCTGGTTCCTCGATGTCTGGGGCGACGTGAGCCATCTCGAGGGGCTCGAGGGCGGCGACGAGATATGAATCCGCGCCGGACGGCGCCGACCGTCCGGCGTGCAGACCGCTGTCGTCACCCGCTTGCAGGCGATGGTCGTTCGCCCAACGCCAATCGAATCAATGCGTTGGCGCACGCGTGCGGGCAATGCCTGCGGCCGGCTTCGTCGACGCCCGCACCGAGGCGCGATTTCACTCGACTTCAGCGTGGTAAAATGTTGATTTACAACGGCTCTTCGCCTGCTGCCGGACGGAACTGACCGGTCGCAACGAGGCGCCCCGCCGAGGCGCGTTGCAGTGCCGCGCTCCGATCAACATCGAACGGGAAGCACATCGTGTTCGATCCCTCCCTCAAGCTCGAAGCCGTCGATCCGGAAATCGCCGAAGCGATCGCGGCCGAAACACAACGCCAGGAAGATCACATCGAGCTGATCGCCTCGGAAAACTACGTTAGCCCCGCTGTGCTGGCAGCACAAGGCTCGGTGCTCACCAACAAGTACGCTGAAGGCTATCCCGGCAAGCGCTACTACGGCGGCTGCGAGCACGTCGACGTCGCCGAGCAGCTCGCGATCGATCGGGTGAAGAAGCTGTTCGGAGCGCACGCGGCCAACGTGCAGCCGCACTCGGGCTCGCAGGCGAATCAGGCGGTCTACGCGGCGGTGCTCAAGCCCGGCGATGTGATCCTGGGCATGTCGCTCGCGCACGGTGGTCACCTCACGCACGGTGCCAGCGTGAACCTCTCGGGCAAGATCTACAGCGCATTCGGCTACGGCCTGAACGAGCGTGAAGAGATCGACTACGACCAGGTCGAGCATCTCGCCAAGGGCCACAAGCCGAAGATGATCGTGGCCGGCGCCTCCGCTTATGCGCTGCATATCGACTGGAAACGCCTGCGTGCGATCGCCGATGAAGTCGGCGGCATGCTGATGGCCGACATCGCGCACTACGCGGGGCTGATCGCCACCGGCTTCTATCCGAGCCCGGTGGGCATCGCCGATTTCGTCACCAGCACCACCCACAAGACGCTGCGCGGGCCGCGTGGCGGCTTCATCCTGGCCAGCGAAACGCACGAGAAAGCCGTCAACAGCACGATCTTCCCGGGCATCCAGGGCGGACCGCTGATGCACGTGATCGCGGCGAAGGCGGTCGCGTTCAAGGAAGCGATGACCAAGGAGTTTCGCGACTACCAGGAAGAGGTGCTCAACAACGCGCGCGTGCTGGCCAAGGTGCTGCAGGAAGAGCGCGGGCTGCGCGTGGTGTCGGGCCGCACCGATTGCCACATGTTCCTGCTCGATCTGCGCGCCAAGGGCATCACCGGCAAGGACGCCGAGGCGGCGCTCGGCCACGCGCACATGACGGTGAACAAGAACGCGATTCCGAACGATCCGCAAAAGCCGTTCGTCACCAGCGGCATCCGCATCGGCTCGGCGGCGATGACCACGCGCGGCTTCGAGGAGATCCAGGCCGAGCAGGTGGCCCATCTGATCGCCGATGTACTCGACAACCCGAACGATCCGGCCACGATCAAGCGCGTGGCCGAAGACGTGAAAAAGCTCTGCGCCAAATTTCCGGTGTACGCCCGCCAGTAATTCGATCCACCGAGCCGATCTACCACGCGACGGAGCCACGCCATGAAATGCCCGTACTGCAAAACCGAGGACACCGCGGTGATCGACTCGCGCCTGTCCGAAGACGGGCAGAGCGTGCGGCGCCGGCGCGAGTGCAAGGAATGCACCAAGCGCTTCACCACCTACGAGCGGGTCGAGCTGAGCCTGCCGATGGTGATCAAGGCGAGCGGCTACCGCTCGGCCTACGATCGCGAGAAGGTGCGCGTGGGTTTCATGCGCGCGCTGCACAAGCGGCCGGTGCCGACCGAGTACGTCGACGCCGCGATCAATCGCATCGAGCAGCGTCTGATCGCACTGGGCGAACGTGAGGTCAATTCGCGCGTGATCGGTGAGATGGTGATGCGCGAGCTGAAGAAGATGGACGACGTGGCCTACATCCGTTTCGCCTCGGTGTACGAGGATTTCCAGCGCGTCGATGACTTCCGCGAGAAGGTGCTCGAAGTGAAGCGCCCGGGGTTCAAGCGTGGCCGTCCGCGCACCACCGCCACGCCCGTGAAGGTGCCGGACAAGGCGAGCTGAGGCCCTGGCACTCGTGAACTGCGGTCCTCGCTGTTTCAGGAAAACTTCGCCGATGCTGTTTCGAATCGTGCCCGCGAGAACCGCGGATCAATGAGCGATCTCGACCCTTTCACTCCCGCCGAGCATGCACACATGGCACGCGCGCTGGAGCTCGCCGAGCGTGCGCTCTACAGCTCGCCGCCGAATCCGCGCGTGGGCTGCGTGCTGGTGCGTGACGGCCGGATCGTCGGCGAAGGCTGGCACGAGAAGCCGGGCGGACCGCACGCCGAAGTGCTGGCCATTGCCGACGCCGGCGAGCGTGCGCGCGGCGCGACGGCCTACGTCACGCTCGAACCATGCAACCACTTCGGCCGCACGCCGCCGTGCGTCGATGCGGTGATCAACGCCGGCATCGCGCGGGTGGTAGCGGCTAGCCCCGATCCGAATCCGATCGCCAAGGGTGGGGCGGATCGATTGCGCGCGGCTGGCATCGCGGTCGAGTTCGGTCTGCTCGCCGATCGCGCGCGCGAGCTGAATGTCGGCTTCTTCGCGCGCATCGCGCGTGGCCGGCCCTGGGTGCGCATGAAGGTCGCCGCCTCGCTCGACGGTCAGACCGCGCTCGACAACGGCGTGAGCCAATGGATCACCGGGCCCGATGCGCGCCGCGACGGCCATCACTTCCGCGCGCGTGCCTGCGCCGTGCTGACCGGCATCGGCACCGTGAAAGACGATGATCCGCAGCTCAATGTGCGTGACGTGCCAACCAGCCGGCAGCCGCCGCGCGTGTTGATCGACTCACGCCTAGACGTGCCGCTGGATGCGCGCATCCTGCACGGTGGCGGCGTGTTGATCGCCGCCGCGCGCGAGGATCGCGCCCGCATCGAGGCGCTGCAGGCCAAGGGTGCGGAGGTGGTGGTGTTCGCGAATCCGCACGGCAAGGTGGAATTGCCCGATCTGTTCGCCGAACTGGCGCGCCGCGGCTGGAACGAGATCCACGTCGAAGCCGGGACGAAGCTCAACGGCTCGCTCATGCGTGAAGGCCTCATCGACGAGCTGGTGGTGTATCTGGCCCCCAGTCTGTTGGGCGAGTCCGGTCGCGGCATGTTCAACCTGCCGGTGTTGACTTCGCTGCAGCAACGCGTGGCGCTCGAGATCCGCGACGCGCGCATGATCGGCGCCGACCTGCGCGTGATTGCGCGCGTCGTCGGGCGTGCCGCAACACACTGACGCAGGAGGGTATCGGTCATGTTCACCGGACTGGTCGCCGCTGTCGGGCGCATCACGCAGGTCGAGCGGCGCCCGAAGGGCCTCAAGCTCACTATCGATGCAGGCAGCCTGGCCATGGGCGATGTGGCCATCGGCGACAGCATCGCCGTCAACGGCTGCTGTCTGACCGCGATCGAGATCGCCGGCAACACGTTCATCGTCGAGGTCTCGCAGGAGACGATCGATTGCACCGTCGGCCTGGATGCGCCGGCTGAGGTGAATCTGGAGAAATCCCTCACGCTCGCCGAGCGCCTCGGCGGTCATCTGGTGACCGGGCACGTCGACGGGGTGGCGCAGGTCCGCCGGTTCGAGCCGGTCGGCGAGAGCTATCTGTTAGCGATCGAAGTGCCGGCCGAACTGGCCAGATACGTGGCGCGCAAAGGCTCGATTGCGGTCAACGGCGTCAGTCTCACGGTCAATCGCGTCGAGGCGGCGCTGTTCGAAGTCAATCTCATCCCGCACACGCTGGCGGTCACCACACTCGGGCATCTGCGCGTCGGCGCGCGCGTCAACGTCGAAGTCGATCTGATCGCGCGGTACGTCGAGCGGATGCTGTCGGCGTCGTCTTGAGTGAGGGTCAGCCGCGGCGAGCGCGAGTGGTGCCGCGGGAAAGCGTCAGCTCAACCAGATCGCGTTGCGCGCGACTGCCGCCAAGGCGCACGGCCTCGGCGCGGGATTGCTCCAGCAGATCGATCGCGATCGCCCAGTCGCCACGAGCGGCAGCGATCAGCGCGCGCGCCAGCCGAGGCGCCACTTCGCCCGCGGGAATGCGTCCGGCAGCGTGCGCCTGCTCCAGTTCGTCGGCGAGTCTCGCTGCCGCCGCGACATCACCCGCCAGCGCAGTTGCCAGCGCGCGATGAATGTCGGCGAACGCGAGGCCGACGCGCGGGAACACGCGCTCGCCGTATGCGCTCACTTCCTGCCAGCGTTGTGGGGTCGCGGGGTGTCCGGCAAGCGTCGCACGCCACAGGTAGGACGCCGAGTCGGTCAGCGTGAGCAGGGGTGGTCCCCACGCAGCGCCCGGATGCACCGCGCTCGAATAGAACCACTCGGCACGATCGAGCTTGCCCAAGGCAAGCGCAGAGAGAGCGGCGTGCCACGCGAGATGGCAGTGCATCGGCCCCTCGCGCGAGTAACCCGGCAGCCAAGCTTCGATGAACGCGAGCGCCTCGGCATCTTCGTTCGCTTCGTAGTGCGCATGCAGCGTGATGTGCGCGGCGTTCGCGCTGCCCGGGTTCAGCGCCATGCTGCGTTCCGCCAGTTCACGCCCAAGCGCGACATGGCCGCTTTCAATCGCCGCGAAGCCATGCGCGCC
>CADECO010000300.1:0-7402 GCA_902825905.1 uncultured beta proteobacterium | reverse complement strand
GCCCAGCCGAACGCGCAGTGCCGCACCTCGTCGCGCATGATGAGCTGCAGCACCTTGCGCGCCACCGGATTACGGGTGACCTTGATCAGATGCCCGAACGCGTCGAAGGCCACCTCCTCGGCTGCGCAGACCAGGCTGGCGATCGTGGCCTCCAGAGGAATATTCAGATCGAGCGCCATGCGACGCACGCCGTGCGTGGAGACCGAACCCTGAAACTCGGTCTTGGTCGGCTCCTCGATATAGCCACCGAGCTTCTCGGCCATGAGATAGCAAACTTCGGCGTGACGCGCCTCCTCCTGCGAGCGGATCGTGAAGAAGAAGCGCAGATCGGGTTCATGCTTTTGCTGGCAGAAGCGGATTTGCAGCGCCGGACTTTCCGAGATCGCCCCGTATTCACCCCAGGCGCGCCTGCTCCAGTAGAGCCTGGCCGCCTGCAACTGCTCGTCGGTGTAGTGCTCCGGATGGAGCTGGTCCCACGAGACCGCGGTCATCGGATCCCACTGCTTGGCGACCGCGAGTCGATAGAGCTCACGGATCTTCGGAATGTGCACGCCCAGATCGAGCGGGAAGCGCGATTCGCGCTCCTCGAGCAGACTGCGCATCTCGCTTGCGCCCATTGGATTCTCCTGGTGATCGATCGCCCCCGCAGTGCGCACCGCGGGGCGTGAGGGTTCAGTTCCGGGATGCCGGTATCAATAGTTGGCCAGACGCCACTCACCCTGGCGCCAGTTGATCACCACGCCGTCGTCCTTCGACAATCCGGAGTGACGGGTCGCCGAGAAGTTGAACGTGCCACCCACGCCGGGATGGTTCTTGATGTTCTCCAGCGCGTTGCGGATCTTCGCTCGGTCTTTGCCGCCGGCTTTCAGCGCCTCGGCCGCGAGATAGATCGCGTCGTAGGTCTGCGCGACGAACTGGTTGGGCGCGAGCTTGAAGCGCTGCACGTATTTCACCGTGAGTTCGCTGATGCGGGCGCGACGCGGATCGTTCGCCGGCAGATCGTTCCCCACCGGGAATTTCACGCTCATCAGATCGATGCCCTCGGCGGCGCCTTCGGCCTGCTTCATGTAACGGTCGTCGACGAAACCGTAGCTGTGCATCAGCACGCGATCGCCCAGTCCGAGCTGCTTGGCCTGTTTGAGGAACACGACGCCGGCGGGCGTGATGGTCCAGCAGATGATCGCCTTGGCATCACTCGCCTTGATGCGGGTGAGCTGGGCCGTCATGTCGGTATCGGCCGGGTTGAAGGTTTCGTACAACACCTTGAGCTTGCGCCGGGGCGCGATCTTCTCGAGCTGCTCCTTGGCGCTTTGCCCGAAACCGGAGGAGTCGGCCAGCAGCGCGATCGACGTGATGCCACGCTTGGCGAACGAATCGGCCGCACGCTCCAGGATCTGGTCGTCGTCGATCGTGCTCTTGAAGGTCCACTTGCGCTCGGCGATCGGATTGACGATCGCCATGCTGCCTTCGGTGGAGATGAACGGCACACCGGCCTTCTCCACCAGCGGCACCATCGCCAGCGCCAGGCCGCTCGCATTGCCGCCGCCGACGATGATGTCGACCTTGTCCTGATCGATCAGCCGGCGCGTCGCGGTGACCGCCTTGGTCGACTGGGTTTCGGCGTCGTAGAACACCCATTCGATCTTGCGGCCGTTGATGCCGCCCTTGGCATTGATCTCCTCGATCGCTAGCTCCATGCCGCGCTTCATGTGGTCGCCCAGGAACGCACCCGGTCCGGTCACCGAAAGAATCGTGCCGATCTTGTACGGCGCGGCGCCCTGCGCCAACGCGGCAAATGGCACGGCGATGATCGCGCCGGCTGCCGCGGCACGAAGAATATTGCGTCTGCTAGTCACAGCTCATCCTCCAGGTGGTAGTGGGTACAGCCGTTTGGATCCACGCCGATCAAGCCATCGCACACGGCCGGCTTGCTCAGCGCTTTGTTCAGACACTTCCGTGCATCAAGCGATCACCGCTGCGGGTCGGGCGCGCCGTGATTCTCGCCGCGGCGTGCGTACAACGCCGTCATGCGCCGCTTCGATCTGCCGCTGGGCGGCAAGCAACGCCTTCAGATTGCGATCGAACACACGGTCCACGCGTGACAACGGACCGGCCACCGCGACCGCGTAGAGTTGATCGTCGCTGCGCACCGGAACGGCCATTGCCAGGATGTCGGCGGCGTTCTCGCCGCGATTCTCGAACCAACCTCGCGCACTCGATGCGCGCAGATCGCGCTCGAACGCGGCACGGCTGGTCAGTGTTGCCGAGGTCACGCGGGTGAAGCGTATCTCCGCGAGCGCTGCGGCGTACTCGCCGGGCGACAACCGCGACAGGATCGCCTTGCCCATGGCGCTGGCATGCAGCGGATGGGTATCGCCCACTTCAGCGCTGTAGCGCACGCCACGGGTCGATTCGATCACCTCGATGAATGCGATCCGCGCACCCAGGCGTTTGCCCAGCAGAATGGTCTCGTCGGTCTTGTCGGCGAGTGCGCGCAGCACCGGCCACACCGATTCGGTCAGCGGATCGTGCTCGGCGATGCGCTCGGCGTTGCGCAGCAGCCGCTTGGTCGGGTACAGCGAGCGGCGCGAATTCAGCGAGTGGATGTAACCGCGATGCTCCAGCGTGCGCACCAGCGCATAGCAGCTCGACACCGGCGCGTTGATGGCGCGCGCCAGCTCGGAGAGCGAGAGGGGACGGCGCTCGCTCGCGAACACTTCGATCAGATCCAGGGTGCGCCCGGCGGTTTTCACATCCATGAAAGCAGACTAGCCTATGTGAAAGCGCAGTGTCAACGCGGCGGGCGCGTAGACTTTCCTTCGACTTTCCCTCGACGCGCGTTTCATTCACGATACGGCCGGTCGGATTCCGATCCAGGAGGAGTGATCCATGTCGCAGCGCAAGAGCATCCATCTCGACACCTACAAACACGCCAATCCGATTCCCGCGGCCAGCCGCATCGGCAACATGCTCGCCACCGGCATCATTACCGCGCGCGATCCGGTGACCAGCAAGATTCCGGTCACGCTCGAGGAGCAATGTGCCGTGGTGTTCGGCCACGTGAAGAGCATCGTCGAGGCGGCCGGCGGGACCACCGCAAGCATCCTCAAGCTCAATGTGTGGATGAAGGACCCGTCGCAGCGCGCCGCTGTGAACGAGCAGTGGTTGAAGATGTTTCCCGACGAGCACTCGCGGCCGGCCAGGCAGACGATGCGCGCCGATCTCGAAGGCGGCCAGCTGGTCCAGTGTGATTTCCTCGCAGTGATCGGCTAGGCGCGACGCGGGCATGAACCTCACCGGCCGCACCGTCTACATCTCGCAGGACCACTTTCTCGCTGAAATACTCGACGACCTGTCGGCGCGGCTTGTGCGGCGCGGTTGCGAAGTGATCCGCGGGCCGGTGTCCAAGCCCGGGGAGCGCGTGGTCCTGCCGCGTGAGCAGTGGGCCGCGACCATGGCCCGCGCCGAGATCGCGATGTTCAGCAGCCGCAGCTCCTGCACGCGCGCGATGCTCGAAGCCGCGCCGCGCCTGCTCGGGGTGGTCAACCCGACGATCGGTTTGGAAACGGTCGACACCGATGCCGCCTCCGATCTCGGCATCATCGTCGGGCACGGTGCAACCCCCGAGAATTTCAACAGCATCGGCGAAGTCACCGTG
The DNA here is from genome assembly GCA_902825905.1 of uncultured beta proteobacterium. Lineage (GTDB taxonomy): Bacteria > Pseudomonadota > Gammaproteobacteria > Burkholderiales > SG8-39 > CADEDU01. The sequence goes on along the minus strand of CADECO010000300.1, from coordinate 3,744 downwards.
CTGTTCATGCTGATGCAGCTCTACAAGCCGGAGTGGACGCGCGAGGTCGCACGCGGCGAGCGCAAGCGGCCGCGGCCGGTGCCCGAGCAGGCGTGGGCGCAAATGGCGATGAGCAAGACGATCAGCCTGATCGGCTTCGGACGCATCGGCCGCGCGGTGGCCAAGCGCCTGCAAGGCTGGGACATGCGCATTCTCGCCAACGATCCGTTCATCGATCCGGCGAGCGTGCCGCCGTACGTGGACCTCGTCGATTTCGACACCGCGATGCGCGAAGGCGACATCGTCTCGTGCCACATCGCAGTCACGCCGCAAAGCAAGCACCTGATCAACGCGGCGGCGTTCGCGAAAATGAAACCGAGCGCAATCTTCATCAACACCGCACGCGGCGACGCGGTGGAAGAACCCGCGCTGATCGATGCGCTGCGCACGCAACGAATCGCCGGCGCATGCATCGACACCACTGCAATCGAGCCGCCGCCGCTCGACAGTCCGCTACAGTCGATGGATAACGTGTTTCTCACGCCGCACTGCGTCGGACACACCAAGGCGGTCTACGCTTCGTTCGCGCCGGCGGCGGAGGAAAACTTCACTCGGATTCTGCGCGGGGAGCTGCCCCTGCATTGCAAGAATCCGCAGATCGCGGACCAGTGGCAAGCGCGATACCGCGCGCTGCGCGGGACTCCGATCTCCGGGACGCGCTGACGCGGCGCCTCGTCAGTCCGCAAACGACGGATCGAGCCGCCGCGCCAGGCGCATGCACGCGTCCCAGTCCTTCGAGCCGACGCTCTTCGGGTCGAGCGAGCCGTATTGCTTGACCGCCAGCTCGCACACACTCTCCTCGATCAGCACCACTTCGGCGCCGCCCGCAAGTGCCGCGATCTGGCCCTTGCACGCCATCTCCAGATAGTGGTGATCGACGAACACCTGCGGGACCGAATGCCCGCACACCAGCGCACCGTGATTGCGCAATAGCGCAATGCGCTTGTCGCGAAGGCTGTCGAGCAGCGGCTGGCGCTGGTCCATGTTGAATTCGAATCCGCCGAACGTGTGGTACGCGATCTTGTTGTAGAGCGCGACCGCGTGCTGGTTGATCATCAGCAGCCCGTGCTTCTGCGACGACACGCCCATGTTCGCCGGCGTATGCGTGTGGAAGATGACGTTGATGTCCGCCCGCGCCTGCAGGATGCCGGCGTGAATCACCAGGCCGCCGCCGACGTTGCGCGGGCCCTCCTGCAGCGGATTGCCGTCGAAGTCGAACTTCTCCAGGGTGGAGGCGGTGACCTCGTCGAACATCATCGTGCGCGGCTTGAGCAGCAGATGCTCGGGCGAATCGGGCACACGCGCCGACAGGTGGTTGTAGGTGAGATCGTTGACGCCAAAATGCGCGAGCAGCCGATAGGCGGCCGCGAGGTCGACGCGCGTTTTCCATTCGGCCTCCGACACCGACTGCCGCACCGATCCGGATTTCTTCAATGCCTGCACCGCCATGGTCGCCTCGCCGCGCGCTGGTTATGATCGGCTCACCATAGGCGGCGGCGCTCATGGGTGTCAAGCACGCGATGCCGGAACCGGGCCGCGCGCCATGTGCCATGAGCCCACCAAACCCCCAACGCAAGGAGTCCGACGATGAGCGATCCGACCAACCCTTCCGGCGCCTTGCCGGGCGATCCGCGGTATGGACTGAACGAGGAACAGCTCAAGCGCTACTACGCAGCGAAGAGCCCGTGCTGGATGATCAACGCACGCATCGGGCCGCAAGGCGGGCCGCGACGCGAGGCGGCTACGGATCCGCACATTGCATATCTGCGGGCGCATCGCGAGGTCATTCGCTTCGCCGGCCCGACCTGGACCGACGATGGACAGACCGCCACCGGCAGCCTGACGCTCATTGATCTGCCCGATCGCGCAGCGGCGCAGGCGTACATCGCCAAGGAGCCGTACAACCTGAACGGCGCGTTCGACCGCATCGAGATTCAACGCTGGTCGTCGTCGATGACGATGCGCCAGCACGACTATCCGCGCACGCCGGGCTGGGAACAGTTTCGCATCACCGCGATCGACAAGCCCGACGGCCCGGCACTACGCAACGCGGTCAACGAGGCACACCACAAGTTCCAGTCCGGCGTGATGGACCGCTACATCGCGCGCGGCCCGCTGCTGTCCGATGACGGCGCTCGCATCGTCGGTTCGTTGATGCTGGTGGAATTTCCGAACCGTGCCGCGTGCGATGCGTTCTGGGCGGCCGAGCCGCTCAACACCGGCGGCGTGTTCGAGCGCGTGGAGATCGAGCGCTGGCGCTTCGGCAAGGCGATCGGCTAGGAGCGCCGAACGCTATGGAGGGATACCTCTTGTGGTCCCTCTATCGAAGCCGCTTCACGATAATTCTGTCTGGCGCTCCGAGCACTACCTGGTTGCAATCTGCGCCAACCGCCGCTCCAGCCGCCCGATAAGGTGATCGATTTCCGCCCGATCCTCGGGGGTGAGTCGCGGCCCGGGCTGGCGCACGTGTTCGGAGCGGAACGCACCGCGCTTGACCAGTACGTACTTGCGGATCGCCAGGCCCAGTCCGTACTGCGCCTCGTGGCGCACCAGCGGCAGATAGGCGTCGTACAGATCCTCGGCTTGCTCGTGTTTACCCGCGACCCACAGCGCGTACACGCCGGTCATCATTTCTGGAAATGAGAACCCAGTCATCGCACCATCGGCGCCGCGCGCGAGTTCCTGCACCAGGTGGATCGCGTTGTTGCCGGTGAGAATCGACACGCGCCGGCCACCGCTTGCCTGGTGCTTGCGCAGCGCGCTCAACTTGTTCAGCCCCGGCTGATCCTCGTGCTTGAACATCACGATCGGCGTGAACGCATCGATCATGCGATTGATCAGACTCGCCGCGAGATGCACGCCGGTGGATTGCGGGTAGTCCTGCAGACACAGCGGCACGTCGTGCAGCGCGTTGCACACCCGCTCGACGAATCCGTAGCTCTGCTCGTCGGTCTTCAACCCGCTCATCGGCGAGAACATCACGCCGGCTGCCCCCAGATCCATCACGCGTTGCGCGAAGCTCTTCAGGTTGTCGATCCACGGCGTGGCCGCACCGACAATGATCGGCACGCGACCGTTGACGTGGCGCACGCACGCCTCGACGAACCGAAAGCTCTCCTCCATCGACAACTTCTGCTGCTCGCCCATCACGCCCAGCACGGTGAGTCCGTGCGCACCGCGTTGCAGATAGAAATCGAGCATCGAGCGCGCGCCGTCGAGATCGAGGCTGCCGTCGTCGTGGAAAGGGGTGGCGGCGATCACATAGACCCCGCTAGCGTCGATCGTGAGTTTCATTTCGAGTCGTTGGTGGTGGGCTTCTTGTCGAGGTAGATCATGACCAGCACGATGGCGACGAACATGAACAGCGCCGCCATCAGTTGTTCGAACGCGAGCGCGGCAATGCCGAACAGCGCGGCCCCGACCGCCGGGCGCAGATCCTCGCGCCGCACGAATCCGAGGATGCCAAGCACGAACGCCGCGCCACCAAGCAGCACCGCTGCATTCCTGGCGACCGCCTTGTAGTCCAGCGGCTTGGGTGCGGGCGCGGGGGCCGACTTGCCCTGAATCACAGCGGCGGCGCGATCTCGCAGCTCACGCGCCTTGTCGATCACCGTCTGCTCGATCGGCTTGCCGCTCACCACGATCGGCAGCAGCTTTGACGGCAGCAACGCCGCGGCGAACGCGATGATGCCGAGGAGGATGCCG
>CADECO010000299.1:0-7409 GCA_902825905.1 uncultured beta proteobacterium | reverse complement strand
GGGCCAGCGCACGTCGGGATAGTGCTGGGCGTAACCGTGCAGATCGCGGGGCATGCTTGTCGGGCAGAGAAGGGAAACTGACGATCAGAGATCGATCCGCGCCCGGTGCGTGTCCGGGGCGATCGGTTCGCGTTCGCAGGCGAGATAGATCATTTCCATCGCAGCATGCAATGGTGCCACGGACGCTTCGGCACGCTCGAAGTTTTCACGCAGCGTGGCGAACTCCGCGCCGATCTGCCGCAGGATCGAGGCCTCGTCGATGCGGGTGAGCCGGCCTTCGCGCATCACCACCTGACCATCGACCATCACGAAGCCGAGGCTCGCGCCGCGCTCGGCGTACACCAGCTGGCGCACCGGGTTCGACAGCGGCACGAACGGGATCGATTCGAGCCGGAACGCCGCGAGGTCTGCGGTCTTACCCACGGCAATCGAGCCCAGGCGCTGATCCAACCCGAGTGCTTTGGCACCGCCGATCGATGCGGCGCGCAATGCCTCGGTCGCGGTGAGCCATCGCCGGTAGTCGCTATTGCGGATCTTGCCCAGGCCTGCAGCGGCGCCGGCCGCATTCAGAATGTTCGTGCTGAACGTCGAGCAGCAGCCGTCGGTGCCCATGCTCACATTCACGCCGGCATCGAGCAGCGCGCGCACCGGCGCGACGCCCGATCCGAGCATCAGGTTCGACCACGGGTTGTGCTGCGCGGTGGCGCCGCTTGCGGCAAGCATGTCGATCTCGCGCGGATTGAGCCACGTGGTGTGGATGAGCGTGGTCTTCGGTTTGAGGAAACCGAGCGCATGCAGATGCGCCACCATCGTCTTGCCGTAGAGCTGCTGTCCGGTGACCACCTGCAGACGGGTTTCCTGCACGTGCGTGATCACCGGCAGATCGACTTCATCGGCGGTGCGACGGATCGCGCCGAGAAACTCCGGCGTGCAGCGCATCGGTGCCGAAGCGGACGCGATCACCGAGACGCGGTGGGTGGAAGGATGGCGCTCGCGACTGAGTGCGCGCGTAGTCGCGAGAATCTCGTCGGGGTCGGGCCGCGGCAAGGCGCGCAACTGCGCCAGCAGCGCCGCCGGCATGTGCTGCTCCACGAACGGAAAGTTGTCGACCACCGCGCGATTCATCATGGCGAAGCCGACGAACGCGCGGATGCCGAGGTCTTCGTAGGCCTGCAGCGCCGCGTCGATAACGATGCGATTGACCGACGCGCCGAGCGTGATGTCGTCGACCACCGCAGTGGCGCCGGATCGGAGCGATTCGATCGCCGAGATCATCGTGCGCAGATACGCCTGGCGCCAGGTGAGCGGCACCGGCACCGGCGTGCGCACGTAGTGCATCCACAGTTCAAGCGGCAGATTCTCGGTGCGACCTTTCTGGAAATTCTCGTGCGAATGAAAGTGGCTGTTGAACAGACCGGGTACGAGCAGATGGCGATCGAGCGCGATCACCTCGTCGGCGTCGCGCACTGTGCCGGCCGGTTCGATCGCGGCGATCTGCCCGTCGGCGATCAGCACGTCGCGCGGCTGGCCGTCGAATGCGAACGCATCGCCCAGCAGCGGTTGCACGCCGCGCAACACGGTTCGAGTCATCGTGCGTTCTCCCATAGTCGTTTTGCCACGCGCTGCGCCTCGGCCATGATTGCTTCGCCGTCGACCAGCGTGGCGCGGCCGTCGCGCACGATGCAGCGACCGTCGACGAACACATGCTCGACATCGCGACCCTGTGCGGTGTGCACCAGGTTGCCGAGCGGATTCGGTGCGGGCTGCAGGTGCGGGCGGCGAAAATCGAGCACCACCAGATCGGCCTTCTTGCCCGCGTGCAAACTGCCCAGTTCGTCGCCCAGGCCCAGGGCGCGGGCGCCGTTGATCGTCGCCATCGCGAAAACGTGTGCAGGCTGCCAGCCGTCGTCGACACCGCCTGTCTGCACGCGTGCCGTGACCAGCGCCCAGCGCGTCAGCTCGATCATGTCGGCATGCTGGGTGTCGGTGGCGAGCGTCATGTTGAGCCCTGCAGTCTGCATCTTCGCGGTGGGAGCGAGCCGCCCGGATGACGCATTGGCTTTCGGGATGTGCACGACATTGACTCGGCTGCCGGCCATGCGTGTGATGTCGTTGTCGCTCACGTAGATGCAGTGGCCGCAGAGCAGGCGCTGGTTCAGCAGCCCGACCGCATCGAACACCTCGGCCGAAGTCTTGCCGGTGCGCGCCTTGACGCGCTCGTTCTCGACTTTGCTTTGCGACAGATGCGTGTTGACGATCGACCGATCTGCCGCCGCGGCAATACGCCGCAGGTACGACTCCGAGCAGGTGTCGGCGGCATGCGCGGCAAATTGCACTGCGATGCGCCCGTTTTCCGCGCCGTGCCAGCGCTCGTGCATCGCGACGTTTCTGGCCAGCAGGTCATCGCCGATGCCGGCATCGAAGATCCACTGACCGTTGGCCACCGCGCGAAAGTCGACGTCGTGCAAACGAACGCTGGCGTGTACGCGCAGACCGAGCTTGGCCAATTCGGGCAGGCACGCATCCATGTGCACGAAGTGCTCGCCGATCAAGGTCGAGCCGAACAGCATGGCCTCCAGCGCACCCAACCGCGTAAGCGCGATCGCGTCGTCCGGCGTGAGATCGGCGGCGTTGGGGATGCCCTTCGTGTACGACGGCGCGAAGCCTGAATCGATCGCCACGCCGCGCACCATGTTGAGCGCGCTATGGGTGTGAACGTTGACGAGTCCGGGAATGACGACGCGGCCGGGCAGATCGAGCACGGCGCGCGCAGGTGGCGCAGCGTCGCCGGCCGCGCCGATCCACGCGATGCGATCGCCGCTGATGCCGATCGCGCCATCGTGAACGACGGGCCGCTCCAGATCGGCGGTAAGCAGCGTGACGCGGGTGAGCAGAGTGTCTAACATGAGCCGTCACGATAGTCGGAGCGCGGATCATGGATAACCAAGTGGATAACCAAGTGGATCACCAAGCGTTCATGAACCAGGCCCTCGAGCTCGCCAAGGAAGCGATGAACCGCGGCGACTGGCCCGCCGGCGCGGTGGTGGTGAAGAGCGGGGCGGTGATCGGTCGGGGCAACAACCGGCAGAACACCGGCAACGATCTCATGCTGCATGCGGAGACCGAAGCGCTGCGCGATGCATTCCAGCGGCAGGGCACGACCGATCTGCGCGGCACCACGCTCTACGCGTCGATGGAACCGTGTCCGATGTGTGCCTGGGCGATGCGCGCCGCCGGGATCAGTCACCTCGTGCTCGGTGCGCGCCATGCCGACCTGAAACGCACCGACCTGGGGTCGTACTCGGTCGACTCGTTCGCGCAATACGCGGGTTTTCCGCTGCAACTCACGCAGGGCGTGCTGCATGAGCAGTGTCTGGCACTGCGGCGCGCCTGGGGCAAGGACCAGACGAAGTAGCTCGGAACCAGGCGGGAGGTACGCGTTCATCGCCGAGTCAGCCTGCCGATCATCGCATGTGCCTGGAGATGCCTGCCAGGCGCTCCATCACCACGCCCAGCACGATGGTCGCGGCGACCAGCACGCCCGATACGGCGGCCGCGCGCACATCGAGATTGGCCTCGATGATGTGCCACAACCTGATCGGCAGCATCTCGCTGCGCGCATCCGACAGAAACAGCGAGATCGCGACGTTGTCGAACGAGGCCATGAACGCGATGAACGCCCCGGCCGCGACGCCGGGCACGATCAGCGGCAGCGTCACCGTGCGAAACGTGAACCACGCGCTCGCACCCAGGCTGCGTGCGCTTTCGATCATCGCCGCATCCATCTGCACCAGGCTCGCGCTGGTGGTGCGCAGGATGTACGGCGTGGTGATGGCGATGTGGCCGATCACCAGCGTCGTCATCGACAGACCCTGACCGGTCAGGTTGAACAGCACCAGCAGCGCCAAGCCGAGTGCGAGGGTGGGCAGCATCAGCGGCGACATGAAGATCGAATCGAGCACGCGCGCCCAGGCGTCGCGCCGACGTGCCAGCGCCATTGCGGCGGCCACGCCCAGCAGCACTGAGATCGCGGTGGCCAGCGCTGCCACCTGCATGCTGAGCAGCGCCGCGTTCAGGATCTCCGGTGACTCGTTCCACAGCGCCGCATACCAGCGCAACGAATAGCCCTGCGGCGGAAACTTGAGCGAGAAGCCGTTGGTGAACGAGGTGATGATCACGACCACGGTCGGTGCGATGAGCAGCACCACCGCGATTGCGCCGAGCACGCCGAACACGCCGTAGAACGTCCAGCGTTCCACGCGCGAGGCGGTGGACTCGATGGCGCGTGCCGACTCAGGCATGCACGAACCCCTTGCTGCGCCGGCCGATCAGATTCATCAGCGTCACCACCACCAGCACCGACACCAGCAGGATCATCGCGATCGTGGCCGCGAACGGATAGTTGTTCGCCTGGATCGCCTGTTGGTAGATGTAGAACGGCATGAACATCTGCTGGCCGCCGCCCACCAGCGTCTGCGTGACGAAGGCACTCGCTGCGGCGGCGAACACGAGCAACGACCCGGCGAGCAGGCCGGGCATGCTGAGCGGCAACGTCACCTCGAAGAAGGTGCGCCACTTGCCGGCACCGAGCGCCTCGGAGGCCTGTCGCAGGTTCGGATCGATGTTGGCGAGCGCGGTGATGATCGGCAGCACCATCAGCGGCATTTCGATCTGCGCCAGCGCGACCACCACCGCGCCAGGCGTGTAGAGCAGCTTGAGCGGTGCCGCGATCAGGCCGATGCCGAGCAGCACCTCGTTGATGATGCCCTGGCGGCCGAGGATCACGACCCATGCGAAGGTACGTACCACCGCGCTGGTGAGCAGCGGCAGCACGATCACCAGGATCAGCACGCGCTGCAGGGTGCGCGGCGCAAGCGTGTACAGATAAGCGAGCGGATAGCCGATCAGGATCGCCACCACGGTGGTCTTGAGCGCGAGCCACAACGTCAGCCCGAGCACGCCGAGATTGAAACCGTCGCCGAGAAACTTGACGTACTGCGTGAGACCCATGCCCTTGAGATCGCTGGTCGTGTACAGACTCACGACGCCGAGCAGCGCGAGCGGCACGAACACGAACACGAGGAAGAACAAGCCGAGCGGCAGCGTGAGCTGCCAGTCGCGGCGGATGGATCCGGTGCCCGCGCTCATTGCGCGAACACGGTCAGCGGCGCACCCGCGTTCACGGCAAGCTTCACCGCCGTGCCGGGCTGGTGCCGTCCGGCCTGTGCGCCGCGCTCGGTGGTGAGTTTGAGCGGCGTGCCATCGGCCAGTTCCAACTCGTAGACCACCGATGGTCCCAGCGGCAGAATCATGCGAACCGTGGCGGGTACGCCGGCATCGCCGGGTTGGGCGAAGCGAAAATGTTCAGGCCGTGCAGCCACGGTGACGGCGCCATCGCGAATCGTGGTGCTGCCGGCGGGCAGCGGCAACGCACCGCCGCTGGGGAGTTCGACGCGAGTACCGCCGACCAGACGCCCCTTGAGCAGATTCGCGGTGCCGACGAACGTGGCGACGAACAGCGTGCGCGGTACGTCGTAGATATCTTCGGGCGTGCCGAACTGCTCGACCCGTCCCTGGTTCATCACCGCGATGCGGTCGGCCATCGACAGCGCCTCTTCCTGATCATGCGTGACCATGATCGTGGTGATGTTCAGCTCGCGCTGCAGGCGCTTCACCTCGATCTGCATGTCCAGGCGCAGGTTCTTGTCGAGCGCACCGAACGGCTCGTCGAGCAGCAGCACCTTGGGACTCACTGCGAGCGTGCGTGCCAGCGCGACGCGCTGCTGCTGACCGCCCGAGAGCTCGCGTGGATAGCGTGCGCCGAACGCTTCCATGCGCACCAACGCCAGCATGCGATCGACCGTCGCCTCGATCGTGGCGCGATCGGCCCCGCGCGCGCGCAATCCGTAGCCCACATTGGCGCGCACATTCATGTGCGGAAACAGCGCGTAGTTCTGGAACACGATGCCCGCGCCGCGCTCGTTCGGCGGCAGCGCATCGACCATGTCGCCACCGATCGAAACGTGTCCTTCGGTCTGACGCAGCAAGCCGGCGATGATCCGCAGCAGCGTGGTCTTGCCGCACCCGCTCGGCCCGAGCAACGCGATCAACTCGCCGGGCGCGATCGCGAGCTGGACGTCGCGCACGGCCTCGGTGTTGCCGTAGCGATGCAGCACCTGATCGAGTGTGACGCCGACGCCGGCGGTCCGGGAAGAGGTGGGCGGGGTGCTCATCGTTGGATTGCGTTGTATTGTTCGTCGCCGCGCACGATCGCGGTGCGTCGGCGCAGAATATCGCATTCGATTGGTGCTCGTTTTGCCGAGGCGCGGTGCGGCGATGCGCTTCGCTCGTCGTGCAGGCCCCGCGCAAAAGCGCTCGCTCCGCTCTCTGTAGCAGGTCACATGCCCGGTCCGCGCTTCTGGTCCGGGAATTGCGATAGCGTCGCGCGTCTGAAGCGTCTCAACCACTCCCAAGGAGGACAACAACGTGAGCACCGATCTGCAACGACGACGTGTAGTGCAAGGCCTGGGCGCGCTCGGCGCCTCGGGAATGGTCCCGGGTATCGGCTTCGCGCAGAGCAAGGCGATCTCGGCGACCACCTATCCCGGCGCGTGGGAGTCGGCGCACCGCTCGATCCTGGTGCCTGCATTCCAGAAAGCGGCCGGGGGCACCACCAACCTGGTGGCTTCGCTGGCGGTCGATACCGTCTCCAAGATCATCGCCGCGCGCGCCAATCCGCCGTATGACGTGATCATCCTCGACGAGGGCCCTTACCTCGCAGCGTTGCAGCACGACATCTTCGAGAAGATCCCGACGGCGAAGATGCCCAACCTCAAGCAGATTCCGCAGAAGTTCATCGACCCGCGCGAGCTGGGCGTATTCGTCTCGGGGCAGATCATCGGCATCGCCTACAACACCGAGAAGATCAAGAAGCCGCCGACATCGTGGAACGATCTGTTGAAGCCCGAATACAAGGGGCGCGTCGGGTTGGGCAGCATGGGTTCGACGCTGATGTCGGCGTGGATGGTGGAGATGGCGCGGCTGAATGGCGGCAGCGAAACGAACATGGAGCCGGCGTTCGCATTCGTGAAGAAGCTGCTGCCCAACGTCGGCGCGGTGGCGGCCAACCCCGGCGCGCTGGCATCGCTGTTCCAGCAAGGGCAGATCGACATCTCGGTGCACTACAACAACAACGTCGGCGACATGGCGGCCAAGGGCGTGCCGATCGCGCTCACCAAGCCCGATACCGGCTGGCTGCTGATCCAGAGCACGATGCACATCGTCAAGAACTCGAAGAACCAGGATCTCGCCGCGGCCTACATCAACGCCGCAATCAGCGAGGACGTGCAGACCAGGATGGGCGATGCGCCGTACTTCATCGCACCGACCAACGAGCGGGTGAAGTTCTC
>CADECO010000298.1:5708-7421 GCA_902825905.1 uncultured beta proteobacterium | reverse complement strand
GCTGCGCAGCGCCACCTTGCTGGTGTCGCACACATCGCATAGGCTGGCGTTCCCGCATCGATCGCCGCTACGCCGATGAGCAATCTGATCGTCTCCTGCGCTGAACTCGCCGCGGCCATTCCCGACGGCGCCAAGCTCGCCATCCCCGGCGACGATCGCGGCGTGTCGATGGTGGTCACGCGCGAACTGGTGCGACGTCAGGTCAAGGATCTGCACCTCGTGTGCGTGCCGGTCTCGGGCATTCAGGCCGACATCCTGATCGGTGCCGGCTGCGTGCGCATGATCGAAACCTCCGCGGTCACGCTCGGCGAGTACGGCGGCGCGCCGCGCTTTGCCGCTGCGCTGAAGTCCGGCGCGATCCAGATCCGCGATGCGACCTGTCCGGCGATTCACGCGGCATTGCAAGCCTCGCAGAAGGGCCAGCCGTTCGTGCCGATCCGGGGCGTGTTGGAAACCGACGTGTTGCGCCAGCGTAGCGATTGGAAGGTGATCGACAACCCGTTTGCGCCGGGCGATCGCGTGGTCGTGGTGCCGGCGATCCAGCCCGACATCGCGCTGTTTCACGCGCCGCTCGCCGACCGCGCCGGCAACGTGTTCATCGGCCGCAAGCGCGAGCTGCTCAACGTGGCGCACGCCTCGAAACAAACGTTCGTCACGGTCGAGCGCATTACGGACGAAAACCTGCTGGCCGACGAGGCGCGATCGGCTGGTGTGATTCCCGCGATCTACATCTCACACATCGCCCAGGCCGAGCGTGGCGCCCAGCCGCTGCGCTTCTGGGATCTGTACGGCGAAGACGAAGTCTTGCTCTCGCGCTATGCGTCGATGGCCAAGACCGAGCGCGGCTTCAACGACTGGCTCGATGCATGGTTGCAGCGCGTGCCGGCGGCGGCGTGATCGATCGTGTGAAGGTTTCATCGATGACTGTTTCACCGACCGAATTGCTGATCACCGTGATCGCGCGGCTGCTGCACGGCTGTCGTCACGTCGCGGTCGGTGCGTCTTCACCCATTCCCGGTTCGGCGGCGTTGCTCACCCGCGCACTTTCCGGCGGCGCCACCCGCGTCACCGTACTCGGGTCGATGAAGTATTCGGCGTTCACCAACGGCGGGGTCGAGCTGTTCGATTTGGCCGCGCAGGGACGTATCGACGCGTTCTTTCTCGGCGGCGGACAGATCGACGGGCAGGCCAACATCAACCTCGTGGGCACCGGCAGCTATCCGCAGCTCGACGTGCGCTGGCCCGGTTCGTTCGGATCGGCGTACTTGTATTTCCTGGTGCCGCGGGTGATCTTGTTTCGCGAAGAACACACCCGTCGCGTCATGGTGCCGAAAGTGGATTTCGTGAGCGCGCCTGGGGTGACCGATCCGCAGGCCTATCGCACCGGCGGCCCGCACGCCATGGTCACGAGCCTTGCGCTGTTCTCGTTCGACAAAGGCAGGCGGCGCTTTCGCCTCGAGAGTGTGCACCCTGGACACAGTGTCGAGGAGGTGCTCGACAACACCGGCTTCGAGTTCGATCGGCCCGAACACGTGCCGCAGACGCCGGCGCCCGATCCGGCGTGGCTCGCGCTGATTCGCGACAAGATCCGCAGCGAGATCGCCGAGACCTATCCGCGCTTTGCTGCGAAGCTGTAGCCGCGACCGGTCGCGACGCGCGCGTCGGGCTTCAACGGAACTCCAGAACGTACTGCCGCGGCAGGAAGTCCCAGCG
>CADECO010000298.1:4225-5608 GCA_902825905.1 uncultured beta proteobacterium | reverse complement strand
TCGAAGCGTTCTGGGCGTCGCAGTGGGAGTACTTCGACATCCTGCATTCAGCGCCGTACCAGCGCGTGCTCGATGCGCGCAAGCAGCCCGGGGCCAAGTGGTTCGAGTGCGCGCGGCTCAACTACGGCGAGCACGCGTTTCGCTTCGCCTCGAGCGCGTATCCGGCACTGATCGCGCAATCGGAACTGCGTCCGCGCACGGAGATTTCCTGGGACCAGTTGCGACGTGACGTCGCCTCGGTGGCGCAGGCGTTGCGCGAGATGGGGGTTGCACCCGGCGATCGGGTGGTGTCGTACATGCCCAACATCGCCGAGACCATCATCGCGTTTCTCGCGTGCCTGAGCGTGGGCGCGGTGTGGTCGAGCTGCTCGCCCGACATGGGTCCGGGCGCCGTGGTCGATCGCTTCAAGCAGATCGAGCCGAAGGTGCTGTTCGCCGTCGACGGCTATCGCTACGGTGGCAAGGATTTCGACCGCAAACCTGCACTGCACGAACTGCAGCGCGCGCTGCCGTCGTTGCAGCACACGGTGCTGCTGGCTTATCTCGAACCGACCGCCGACGCGAGTGTGTTCACGAACGCGGTGCCGTGGTCGAGCCTGCTCGGTCGCAACGCGCCGCTCAGCTTCGAGCAGGTGGCGTTCGATCATCCGCTGTGGGTGGTGTATTCCTCGGGCACGACCGGGCTGCCCAAGGCGATCGTGCACGGCCACGGCGGCGTGCTGATCGAACATCTGAAGACGATGTTCCTGCACAAGGATCTGCGGCCCGGCGACCGGTTCTTCTGGATGTCGTCCACCGGCTGGATCGTGTGGAACCTGCTAGCGAGCGGACTGCTGGCCGGCGCCACGCTGGTGCTGTTCGACGGCAATCCGGGTTATCCCGATCTCGACACGTTGTGGCGTGTAGCCGCCGAGACGCGCACCAAGGTGTTCGGCGCGGGGGCGGCGTTCTTCAACAACTGCATGAAAGCGGGGCTGGAGCCTGGCAAGAAGTTCGATCTTGCCGCGCTCGATCAGATCGGCTCCACCGGCTCACCGCTCACCGTCGAGAACTATGCCTGGCTCTACAGCGCGGTCAAGAAGGAGCTGTGGCTCGCATCGATCAGCGGCGGGACCGATCCAGCCGCCGGATTCGTGGGCGGCTGTCCGCTGTTGCCCGTCACCGCCGGCGAGATGCAATGCCGGTATCTGGGCATGGCGGTGTACGCCTACGACGATGCAGGCAAGCCGGTGGTCAACGAGGTGGGCGAGCTGGTGGTGAGCGAGCCGTTCCCGTCGATGCCGCTCACCTTCTGGAACGACGCGGGCGGCAAGCGCTATCAGGAAAGTTACTTCGAGACGTTCCCGGGCAAATGGCGTCATGGCGACTGGATCCGCTTCACCG
>CADECO010000298.1:0-4125 GCA_902825905.1 uncultured beta proteobacterium | reverse complement strand
CTCACCGGCAAGAAGATGGAACTGCCGGTGCGTAAGCTGCTGCTGGGCCAGTCGATCGACAAGGTCGCCAGCCCGGATGCGATGGCCAATCCGGGCTCGCTTGCGTTCTTCGCGCAGTTGGCCAAGACCATCAATCCCACCTAGCGCAGCCACGTGCCGCATTCGCCTTCGATCGCGCGCGCCTGGAGTGCGATCGGCGCCACGCTGTTCATCCAGACGGTGACGGTGCTGACCTTGTTCGTGCCGCCGGTCCTCGCGCCGGTGGCGGCCGCCGATCTCGGCTTGCCGCCGGCCAGCATCGGCCTGTTCATCTCGGTCATCTACGCGGGCGCGATGCTCTCCGGTCTGGTCGGCGGTGCCGTGGTGACGCGCTACGGTGCGATCCGCGTGGCGCAGCTCTCGCTCGTTGCCAGCGCGATCGGGTTCGCCGTGTGCCTGGGCACGCTGCCCGCGGTCATCCTGCTCGGCGCGTTCATCGTCGGTCTGGCGCAAGGGGTGACCAATCCGCTCAGCGCGCACGTGCTCGCGCGCGCGACGCCGCCGAACATGCTGGCAATGGCGTTCTCGATCAAGCAGAGCGGCGTGCCGCTCGGGGGCATGCTCGCCGGCGCACTCACGCCGTGGCTGCTCGTGCTCAACGGCTGGCGCTTCACCGTGCTTGAAGTGGTCGTGCTCTCGATGCTCACCGCTCTACTGATCGAACCGCTGCGCAAGCGCTTCGACGATGATCGCGAGCCCGGCGCGCCGATCCGCTTCAAGGGGCTGCTCGGCTCGATCGGCCTGGTGTTCGCCAATGCGCGCGTGGTGCAACTCGCGGCGATGTCGTTCGTCTATGCCGGCACCCAGCAGATCATGGCGGCGTTCCTGGTGTCGTATCTGCACCTGCAACTGGGCTGGTCGCTGGTGAGTGCAGGATTGCTGTTCGCGATCGCACAGGTGGCCGGCGTGGTCGGTCGCGTGCTGTGGGGAATCGTGGCCGACCGATGGTGCCCGCCGCGGTTGCTGCTCGCGTTGCTGGGCCTGGTGATGGCGCTCGCCTGCGCGATCACCGCAATGGCCGACAGTAGTTGGCCGTTCTGGGCGCTGGCATTGTTGTGCGTGGCTTACGGCAGCACTGCCTCGAGCTGGAATGGCGTGTACTTCGCCGAGGTGGCGCGGCTGGCGCCGAGCGGCCGCGTCGGCGACATCACCGGCGGGGCGCAGTTCGTGACCTTCTCGGGCAACGTGATCATTCCGCCGGTGGTGGGGGCGTTCATTGCCGCGCAAGGCTCGTATGCTTCGGGATTCGGCGCGTTCGCGATCCTGCCGTTCCTCGCCGGCGCCTATCTCATGTTCGCGATCGGACGCTCACCGCAGCGCGCCTCGCATTAGCACCGCTTACTCACCCGACCAGGAGACCCACCATGGCCTATCAAGAGCAGCTCAAGCGCATCTATCCCACCCGGCAGCAGATGATGAAGCGCGTTGCGCGGTTCAGCAAACTGAAGGGGTTCGACGGCGGATTGCCCGACAGCCGTTACCCGAGCGCGGTGCGCACGCTGTTCAACGTGATCGGGTTCCAGCCGCCCAAGGACGAAGGCGGCGGCATGCAATCGCCGGTGGGGGCGCAGTCGGCGCGCAACGCGTCGATCAAGATCACCGAAGGCTTCAACCTCGGTTACTGCAAGGCGTTGCCAGGCAAGGGGCCGATGATGCATAACCACGATACCAACGAGACGTTCATCGCGATGACCGGGCAGTGGCGCTGCAGCTGGGTCGCCAAGGGCGGCAAGACCGAGCACGTCGATCTCAATCCGCTCGACGTCATCTCGTTTCCGCCCGGTGCCATCCGCCGCTTCATGAACGTCACCAAGGGTCCGAAGAACCAGGAGTCGGTTCTGATGTTCGTCATCGGCGGCGACGAACCGCGCGCCGAATTCACCCGCGAGTCGCTCGAGGAGCTGGATCGCACCGGCATGTGGCCCGAGGGCGGAGCAAAGGGGCGCGCGGTGGCGAGAAACGGAGTGGCAAAGAAGGGTGCGGCGACAAAGCGGCCGGCGAAGCGCGGCAAACGCTGACCAACCCACTCACGTGTCGGCCGGCCCGGCTCGCGCACGCCGATCCCGGCGCAGCGAGTGACAAACCGACTCGACCTGCAGGAGCCGATCAGCGATGAGCGTGGATGCGATCCAGGTGTCGGACACGATCGATGGCTGCGGCTATCCGCTCGCGTTCAAGTTCCGCCAGGGCCCGGCGCGATCGGGCGTGATCACCGGCCAGGCCTCGCGCGACGTGTTCAAGGTCGAAGCGCGCGCGATGGGCGGTCACCAGAAGGAGGCGGTCGTCACCGAGGGCGACACCGGCAGTACCTGGCGCGTGGTGAGCGACGAAGGCGCAGGGCTGCACGGCACTGATCTCGCGCCGTTTCCGCTGGGCTTCTTCAACGCCGGCGTGCAGGCCGATCTGCTCGGTCGCATCCGCATGATTGCCGATGCGCGTGGCGTGCCGCTCGACTCGTTGTCGAGCAAGCTGCTCAATCGCTACGCGTTCCGCGGCTCGTTCTTCAAGGGCACCGGGATCGGTTCGGCCGAGCCGGGCAAACTCACCGTGCGCGTGCACGCGAGCGCGGACGCGGCGACGGTGGCGAAACTGGTGCAGGCGGCGGTGCGCGCTTCGCCGGCGATTGCCGCGTGTCGGACCGCGCTCAACAGCACGTTCGCGCTCTACGTGAATGGCCGGCGTCGCGTGTTGCAACGCGCGCCGGCTTCCCAAGCAGCCGATGCCATCGATCCGCTGAAGATCTATCAGGGGCTGCCGCGTCCGCTCGACCCGGGCGCCGATCTGCCCGGGCTGATCACCAAGCTGAGCGATGCGCCTGCCGATGCCGATGCCGGTGCGACGCCGAACATTCCGGTTCCGGCCGAGAGCGCCAGGCTCGATATCCATGTCGGCGGACGTACGCGGCTGATCGATCGCGACGGCATCACCGAAACCGAGACCAGCATCCTGCGGCCCACGCACGGTAGCCATTTCGCGCTCAAGACCGATGAACGCAACGCGCCGATCGATCAAGGTCCGTCCGGGCTCGCGCTGCAGGCAGCAGGCGTCGCGTTCTGTCTGCTCACGCAATTGCTGCGCTACACCGAGTATCACAAGTTCAAGCTGCGGGCGATCCGGCTGGTGCAGTACAGCCCGTATCGACTGGCCGGCGCGGTCGAAGAGGGTACGTTGACCGGACACGCCGAGCCATGCGACACGCACCTGATGGTCCATGGCGACGAGAACGACGAAACGATGGAGCAGCTGCTGGGGATGGCCGCCGCCACCTGTTATCTGCACGCTACGTTGTCGGGTGCGCTGATGCCGGTCGTGCGACTGGAACTGAACGGCGCGCCGATCGGTTGAGGGGTTGACCCTTTTTCGATCGGCGCGATCGCCGCTACGCCCGGCGCGGTCGCGTTTCGAGCCAGATCGCGAGCAGCACGATCACTCCACCGAGCACCATCTGTGCGGTGACGCGTTCGCCCAGAAACAGCGCGCCCCACAGCACGCCGAACACCGGGATCAGGAACGTCACCAGCAACGTTCGCACCGGACCGACGTTGCGGATCAACCGGAAGTACAGCAGGTAGCCAAAGCCGCTGCACAACACGCCGAGTGCCACCGCCGCGCTCAACGCAACCCGCGTGATCGGACCCGGCGCGGGGAAGATCGGCACCAGCGGAATGAGAATGAGCGTCGCAGCCGTCTGCGTGCCCACCGACATGGCGAGCGGTGAGATGTTGGCCGCGAGCAGCTTGGTCCACACGCCTGCGAACGCGTAGCACAGCGCCGCGGTCATGCCCGCCGCGATGGCCCACAGCGTCATCGTCCCGGTGTTGATGGTCGGATCGCCGGTGAGCACGATGATGCCGGTGAGCCCCAGCAGCAGCGCAACGATGCGCCGTGGCGTGAGCCGATCACGCAGCAATAGCGCCGCGACCAGCGCACCGAACAGCGGCGAGGTGCCGTTCATGATCGCGTTCAGTCCGGCGGGCACGTGCATCGACGCGAACGAAAACAGCGAAAACGGTGCGGCGGATGACACCGCGCCGATCGCCAGGTAGGCGCGCCAGTTTTCGCGGAAGGCCAGGCGCTCGCCGATCA
>CADECO010000297.1:5478-7453 GCA_902825905.1 uncultured beta proteobacterium | reverse complement strand
CCCCTCATTCCCGCGCACGGGTAGAGCCTGATCTGGTTCGGCGTGTTGGTCAGCATGATTGTGGTGATCGGCGCCGTGACTCCGCCGCTCGGGCTCAACTGCTTCGTGATGAAAGGGGCGCTCGGCGATGAGGTCGAGCTCAACGAGATCTTCATGGGCGCGCTGCCGTTCGTGGTGCTCATGCTCGCCATCGCGCTGGTCATCGCCGCGTTCCCGGAGATTTCGCTTTGGCTGCCCAGATACATGGCGGGGCGTTAGCCATGGAACGGATCATCGTCGCTTACGAGCGCGCCTATCGCAAGATCGCGACCTATCTGGTGTTCATACCGCTGCTTGCCATGACGGTGATCGAGTTCCTGAACGCGATCGGTCGCAAGCTGTTCATCCCGTTCCCGACCACCATCGAGTCGGTCGAGAGCCTGCTCGTGGTGTCGGTCTACTTCGGCGTTGCGCTGGTCGCGCTGGAAGGCGGGCACGTCAACGTCACGGTGATGACGGACCGGCTGCCGCTTTGGGCGCGCTACCTGCTCGATGCGCTGGTCAACATGCTTGCGGCACTCGTGTTCGGCTACCTCGCGGCCGGTGCCTGGGCCGAGGCGCTGCGCTCCATCGCTTTGTTCGAGTACAGGCTCGGCGTGTACCGATTCCCGTTGTGGCCGTTCAAGACGCTGTTCGCCATGGGCCTGATGCTCTTGACGATCCAGCTCGTCATCAATACCGTGAAGTATCTGGCTCTCGCGCGCGGCCGCGATTCGTATGCCGGATTGAACAGAGAGCAAAGCCGCGACTCCATCGTGACGAGCTGAGAGGAGTAGCACCGTGCATTTCATTCGCAAGCAATTCGCCGCAGTGGCCGTTGCGCTCGCCCTGGTGACCCCGGGCGTGGCGCAGGAACTCAAGCCGCAGACCCTGAAGATGGCCAACGCGGTGCCGGAGGGCTCGTGGTTCGGCCGTCAGCACAAGTGGTGGGCAGCCGAGCTCGAGAAGCGCACCGGGGGGAAACTGAAAGTGCAGATCTTCTGGCTCGAGTCGCTCGCCAAGTGGAAGGACGCGTTGCCGGCGATCCAATCGGGCGTTGCCGACCTTGCCTGGGTGTCGAGCACGTACTTTCCCAGCCAGTTCCCGGGCTACCTGATGCTCGACAACCTGTTCAACTACGGCGACGACTATGTCGCGGCGGTCCTGGCGGCGTTGGACACGGCAGATAACGAGCCAAATCTCAAAGCAGAGCTTGCACGCGCCGGGATCATCCAGCTCATGTCGCACATCAGCGGACATGCCCCGATTGGCACGAAGGCCGAGCTGAAATCCATCAAGGATCTCAAGGGCAAGTCGCTGCGCACCTACGGCGGTGTGCGCACGCAGTTCTACACGAACATCGGCGCCAATCCGATCTTCATGTCCTTCCCCGATATGTACGAGGCGATCAATCGCGGCACGATCGATGCGCTGGGCGACATGGCTATCGTGGTTGCCCACGCGTTCAAACACTACGAGGTCGTCAGGGCGGTGTACTCCAACGCCCCGCCGGGCGTAAACGGCAATGGCGGTGCGCTGGCTTCGGGCTTTTTCATGAGCCGGAAAAAGTTCGATGCATTTCCGAAGGACACACAGAAGATGCTCATGGACTTGCGCAGGGATTATGGCGTGCACCTTGCCCAGACGATGATGAACGACGAAGGCGCGATCCGCAAAGAGTGGGAAACAAAGCACGGCGTGAAGTTCTTCAACGCCTCGCCCGAGGATGCAAAATTCATCCAACAGTCGGGTGAAGCGGCCAACGAGCAACTCATCAAGAAGCAGGAGGCCGACGGCCACAAGAATGTGCGCCAGATCTGGGCCTACTATCTCAGTGCGCGGCAGAAATACGAGGCGGAGCGCAAGAAGAAGTAATTCAAACGGCCCCAAGTAGGGGCCGTTTGAATTTGGTGGAGGCGGCGGGAATCGAACCCGCGTCCGCAAGCCCTCCGCCGGA
>CADECO010000297.1:0-5378 GCA_902825905.1 uncultured beta proteobacterium | reverse complement strand
TGAATTTGGTGGAGGCGGCGGGAATCGAACCCGCGTCCGCAAGCCCTCCGCCGGAGGTACTACATGCGTAGCTCGCCTATTTGATTTAGCCGCACGCTTAGCCGGCAAGCAGGCCGACGCGCAGCGAGTCACCTAGGATTTAGCGCTTCCCCAAAGTGACCCTGGTTGGCGCGATTCCATGTGAATGACCTTGCAGCTCAGTCAGAGGATTGCTCCCCCTCCCGAACTCCGACCCATGGAAAGATCGGTGCAAGGTCCAGCCGGTGTTAGGCGGCTAGAGCGAAACGCTCGTCGTTGGCGTTCGTAGGTTTGCAGCGTGATTTACGAGGGCACTGCACCTCGGCATGCACCCCACAGCTTCGCGACCCACGTCGAGACCAGGTCGCCCCCATTTTCTGAAGACAGAAGACTGAGAACGGGAATCCGAGATCGACAGACCCAACTCCGATAACTGGGGCGCCGAGCGCAGAACACCGTCACAACCATTGTCCCATAGATGGGGCATCACTCCGGAAGTTCAATACCAGTCGGCGGCGTTAGTGCGCAAACGGTGCGACACGCGCGGTTTGTAAGGCGCTCAGAGTTCGAGCATCGCGGCCAGTTCGGCTTCGGTGAATCCAGCCTGCAGGCGCGCGTTGCGATTGAGCGGCAGGTGAGGGCGGGGCGCGCGATACTTTTGCGCGAGTTCGATGAACGTGCGCGCAGGGTCGAGGCCGCGCGTCGCACAGGCGTGGCGAAACCAGCGATTGCCGATCGCGACGTGCCCGATCTCGTCCTGCAGGATCACTTCCAGAATGGCCACTGCCTCGTCGTCGCCGGCCTGGGCAAACCGATCGCGCAGGCCAGGGGTGACATCGAGTCCGCGCGCTTCGAGTACCAGCGGCACGAGCGCCATGCGTGCCATCACATCGCCGGCGGTGGCGACCGCCATCTCCCACAGACCGTTGTGTGCCGGGAATCGGCCATAGCCGCTGCCCCGACGTTCGAGCGATGCTCGCAGCAGGCCGAAGTGCTTTGCTTCCTCCGCGGCAACCATGAGCCAGTCTTCGTAGTACGAAGCGGGCATGGCGCGAAACCGATAGCACGCATCGAGGGCAAGATGCATGGCGTTGAACTCGATGTGCGCAATCGCGTGGACGAGCTTGGTGCGGCCGACCGGCGTGCTGACATTGCGCTTGGGCACGCGATGCGGTGGCACCAGGCGCAACTCAGGCGGATAGCCCGGCAACGCGATGGTTGCGAGCGGCGTGTCTGCATCCATCACCAGCGCGCCCTTCCGAGCGGCTTGATGCAGCGTCTGGATGAGGCCGTGCTTCTCGCCAGGATCGATGCTCGCCAGCGCCTGCGCGCAGGTGGCGTACAGATTCACGCGGCCGGGATGCCCAGATGCGCGCACAGCTCGAGCGGATGCTCGATCAGCAGGTCGGCGCCCCAGCGTTGCGGCGGCTCGCCATCGCCCAGATACCCGTAGCACGCGGCGACGCTGCGCATGCCCGCTGCGTGTGCTGCCTCGATGTCGCGCAGATCGTCGCCGACGTACGCGCAGGCGCGCGGATCGATGTCGATCAGCTTCGCCGCGTGCAGGAGCGGATCGGGATGCGGCTTGGCGCGCGGCGTGGTGTCGCCGCCGACGATGCAGCGGGTGCGTGCCGTAATGCCGAGCTTCTCCAGCAATGGAAAGGTGAATCGCTCGGCCTTGTTCGTGACGACGCCCCAGGCGAGGCCGGCGGCTTCCAACTGGTCGAGCAGTGCGCTCATTCCCGGAAACAGCGTGGTGTCGACGCAGATGAACGATTCGTACAGCGCCAGGAACCGATCGCGCAATGCCTGATAGTCGGGGTGCTCGGGCGTGATGCCGAAGCCCGCGCCGATCATGCCGCGCGCGCCGCTCGAGGTATGTTTGCGGGTGAGGGCAAGTGGAACGGGAGCGCGCTCACGCTCGACGAGCAGGCGATTGAGAGCGCCGGCGAGATCCGGCGCGGTGTCGGCGAGTGTGCCGTCGAGATCGAACAGAACAGCCTGCGTTTTCATGCCGGGCGCTGCGCGTGTACCAGGTAGTTCACATCGGTATCGCTACCGAGGGCGTAGCGCTTGGTGAGCGGGTTGTAGGTCATGCCGATCACGTTGCGTAGCTCCAACCCCGCGTCGCGGCAGAAGCGTGCGAGTTCGGAAGGTTTGATGAACTTCTCATAGTCGTGGGTGCCACGTGGCAGCAGTCGCAGCACGTATTCGGCGCCGATCACCGCGAACATGTACGCCTTGAGGTTGCGATTGATGGTCGAGAAGAACACGTCACCACCGGCTCGGACCAGCTTGCCGCACGCGGCGACGGTGCTCGCCGGGTCGGGCACGTGTTCGAGCATTTCCATGCAGGTGACGGCGTCGAACTTGCCGGGCTCACGCTCGGCCAGTGCTTCCGCACTGATCAACTCGTAGGCGAGTTGAAGGGGTGGAGCAGCCTCGGCCGACTCGAGCTGATGCAGTTGAGCAACCCGCAGCGGCTTGTCGGCCAGATCGATGCCCTTGACCTGCGCGCCGCGCTTCGCCATCGCTTCGGCGAGGATCCCGCCGCCGCAGCCGACATCCAACGTGCGCTTGCCGTTCAGCCCGACGATGCGGTCGATCCAATCGAGTCGCAGCGGATTGATCTCGTGCAGCGGCTTGAACTCGCTTTGCGGATCCCACCAGCGATGCGCGAGTTCGCTGAACTTCGCGAGTTCCTGCGGATCAAGATTGGATGTCCCGGAGGCTGGACTCATGCGCGAATTCTAGCGCTCGTGGGCAATCGGTTCGCGTAGTCGGTGTCCACAAACAAAAAGCCCCGCCAGAGCGGGGCTTGCTTAGGAGGTGAGCCGTATTACTTGGTCACCGTCCGGGTTCCGACCACTTCAAGCTCCACGCGACGATTCTTCGCGCGGCCATCGGCGGTTCGGTTGTCGGCGATCGGCTGCTTCTTGCCTTTGCCTTCGGTGTAGATGCGGTTCGGCTCGACGCCCTTGCTGACCAGATAGGCCTTCACGGCTTCGGAGCGGCGCACTGACAGACGCTGGTTGTACGCGTCGCTACCGACGGAGTCGGTGTGGCCGATCGCGATGATGACTTCGAGCGCGACGCCCTTCACCTTCGCCACCAGGTCGTCCATCTTCGCGCGACCTTCCGGCTTGATCACCGCCTTGTCGAAGTCGAACAGCACGTCGGAGGCCAGCGTGACTTTCTCGGTCACGGGCTTCGGTGCCGGAGCAGGCGCGGGCTTCGGTGCGACCGGCGGTGCTACAGGAGCCGGAGCGGGCTTCGGCGCTGGTGCCGGAGCCGGCGCGGGAGCCGGGGCTGGCGCGGGCTTCTTCGGTACCAGATCAGGATCGCACTCCACGGTCGCCAGAGCCGGCGTCCAGTAGGCAGTGCAAATACATTGTCCAAACGCATTGCGCAGGACGTTGTTGGAAGCGTCTGTGACGTAGCCTTGCGGCGTACCCACCGAACCTCCGGTTGCGCACGCACTCAGGGCGATACTCGCCGCGATGACAAGCGCTTTTTGTTTCGTGGACGATTCGAACATACTTTCCCCTTATTAAAGTGTGCGAACCAAATTGGGCAATGAAGTTTGTGCGCGCTTGACGCTTTCGGGCCGCGGTACTTTTTCCTCTTGCTGACGGACCGCCAACTTTAGGCGCAGGACCAAGCTACGACAGTAACCTATTGTGCCACAAAAAAATTCGCTTTTCCAACCCCGCCAAGGTGGCACTAGTCAGACGACCTTGGTCCAGGACCATTTTACCTCGCACCCACACGTGCGTGACACTTTCGCGTCCACATACGTAGACCAGATGGGAAGCCGGATCGAAGACGGGGGCCATCATCGGATCATCGAAATTGATGGCGCACAGATCTGCAACCTTCCCCGGGACGATCGATCCGATCTGATCGGCGAGCCCTAGCGCGATTGCCCCTCCCAGCGTTGCTGAATGAAGAGCCCGATGCGCCGGCATGGCTTCCGGATTGCCTGCGACCGCCTTGGCGAGCATTGCCGCCGTGCGCATCTCCTGGAACGCATCGAGCCGGTTGTTGCTCGCCGCGCCGTCGGTGCCGATGGCCACGTTGATGCCCCGCTGTTGCACCCGCT
The DNA here is from genome assembly GCA_902825905.1 of uncultured beta proteobacterium. Lineage (GTDB taxonomy): Bacteria > Pseudomonadota > Gammaproteobacteria > Burkholderiales > SG8-39 > CADEDU01. The sequence continues at coordinate 1,258 of CADECO010000297.1, read as the reverse complement.
CGATCGGTGCGAATCCGCTTGCGAGCTTGAGGTTCGATGACGGGCAGTGCACCACGCTCGCGCCTTCGGTACCGAGGCGCTCGATGTCGCGTTCCGACAAATGCACGGCGTGCACTGCGAGCAATCGCGGTGACACCACACCCAAGGCGGCGAGTCGATCGATCGGACGCGCGCCGTGCTGATCGATGCTCGTGCTGATCTCTTCGGCGGTTTCGTGGATGTGGCAGTGGATCGGTAAGTCGAGCTCTTCGGCGAGCGTTGCGATCCGCGTGAAGGTCTGATCGCTCACGGTGTACGGCGCGTGCGGAGCGAAGCAGAACGAGATCAGCTCGTTCGAGACGAATCGGTCGCGCGCGGCCAGTCCTCTGGCCAGATAGTCATCGGGCGCGTTGGCGTAGCGGGTGGGGAATTCCACTGCAATGATGCCGACTGCCGCCCGCATGCCCGCATCGACGAACGCCTGCGCCGCGGACTCCGGATAGAAGTACATGTCATTGGCGCAGGTGATGCCGCCGCGGATCATCTCAGCGGCCGCAACCAGCGTGCCGTCGTACACGAACTCGGGCGTCACGTGCTTGGCCTCGGCCGGCCAGATGTGCTCGCGCAACCAGCGCATCAAGGGCAGGTCGTCTGCCATGCCACGCATCAGCGCCATCGCCGCGTGCGTGTGGGCGTTGATCAGACCGGGAATCAGCGCGTGGTCGGCCAGTCGTACGATCTCGTTTGCGCTGAACCGTGTCTGCGCTTCGGTTGCCGGCACCACCGCCACGATGCGACCGTCGCGAATCGCCACCGCGTGCTGCGAGAGCACGACGTTCGCCGGCTCGATCGGAATGATCCAGCGCGGCAGCAGCAGGGTGTCGATCGCTTCTGGGGTGCTCACGTGCTCAACGGGATGTTTTACAGGTCACGCGCGGCGCTTCGCTGGCGCACGCAGCCCGCGAGCGCACAGCTTGAACTGAACGCGCCTGCCGCAGCCTACTTGGCCGGTCCTTTGATCTCGATTTCCACGCGACGGTTGGCGGACAGGCACGCGATCGTTTCCTTCTGATTGCGCGAATCCGGACAGAACTTCACCGGCGCGGTCTTGCCCTTGCCGATGGCGCTGATCTTGGTCGGCGCGACGCCCTTCGAGATCAGGTGCTGCCTGACGACTTCGGCGCGCCGCTCCGAGAGCTTCTGGTTGTACTGCTGCGAGCCGATGCGATCGGTGTGGCCGGTGACCGTCAGTGAATCGATCGAAGTGCAATCCTGCAAA
>CADECO010000296.1:2690-7474 GCA_902825905.1 uncultured beta proteobacterium | reverse complement strand
GTCCATGGTGAACGGCATGTTCTGGGTGCATGGCGATCCGGCCGAATACGACCATTGGCGCGCGCTGGGGAATGAAGGCTGGGGCTACCGCGACGTACTGCCGTACTTCCAGCGCATGGAAACCTACGCGAGCGGCGATCCACAGGTGCGGGGCCGCAGCGGTCCACTCACGATCACCGAGTACAGTCCGCGGGATCCGCTCACCGATGCATTCTTGCGCGCGTGCGCCGAGGCGGGCATCCCGGAGAACGCCGACTACAACGGCGGCACGTACTACGGCGGTGGGCTGATGCAGTTCTCCACACGGCGCGGGCTGCGCTGGAGCGTGCGCGAGGGCTATCTGCGCCCGGCGATGCGCCGCGCGAATCTGCGCGTGATCACGAACGCGCGCGTGCGTCGCGTGCTGCTCGACGGCAACCGAGTGACCGGTGTCTCGTATCGACTGGGCGCCGAGGAACGCACGGTCGCGGCCACCCGCGAAGTCGTGCTCGCGGCCGGAAGTATTCATACGCCACAGTTGCTCGAGCTTTCCGGTATCGGTCAGCGTGTGGTGCTGGAGCGAGCCGGCGTCGGTGTCCGTCACGAGTTGAACGGCGTCGGCGAGAATCTGCGTGACCATCTGCAGGCACGCGTGATGTTCGAAGTGCGCGACCTGCCTACGCTGAACGGTATTCTGCGCAGTCCGCTGAAGAAAGCGCAGATGGCGCTGCGCTACGCATTGTTTCGCGACGGGCTGATGAGCACGCCTGGGGCGACCGCACATGCGTACGCCCGCACGCTGGCGCATCTGTCGCAGCCGGACGTGAAGCTGCAACTGCACCACCTGAGCAGCCCCGACGAACGCAATCCACGCAAGCTCGTGCTCGACGACTGTCCGGGGTTCTCCGTCGGCATCGTGCAACAGCAACCGCGTTCGCTCGGCTCGATTCACGTGCGCAGCGCCGACCCTGCGGCGACGCCCGAAATTCGCGCGAACTACCTCGCGCATCCCGAAGATCTGCCGACGTTCATCCGCGGCATCAAGTTGGTGCGCCAGGTCGTGAAGCAGCCGGCACTGGCGCGCCACGTCGTGCGCGAACTGCGCCCCGCTGCGGGCGATGGCTCCGATCGCGCGCTGGAAGACTACGTGCGCGCCTCGATCTTCGGCTCGTATCACCAGGTGGGCACTTGCCGGATGGGCAATGACCCGTTGGCGGTCGTCGATGCGAAGCTGCGCGTGCGCGGGCTGGTCGGGCTGCGCATCGCCGATGCATCGATCATGCCGACGATTCCGGCATCGAACACCAACGCGGCGGCAATCATGGTGGGCGAGAAGGCGAGCGATCTTCTGCTCGAAGATGCGCGAGCGGCGGTGACGTAGATTCTGTTCGAGCGCTCAGGCGCCGACGCGCGGCCACAGCGTTGCGTTCACCAGCATCCGGTCCTCAACCCAGAGCGGAATGCGTTCGCGAATCGCGACAAGCGTCGGCGACTTCGCGTGATCAGCCAGAGCCTGGTCGTCGGCATAGATCTCGAACAGATGGAACGTGCGCGGATCGTTCTTGTCGACCGCGACGTCGAATTGCAGGCAACCGGGCTCGGTACGTCGGGTCGCCTGGATGTGCGCTTTCATCTGCGCCTCAAACTCGGCGACGTGTTCAGCGCGAATCTTCCACTTGACGATGATGACGTGCATCGTGATTCCTTCGTGGTTTCGTGTTTCAAGCGATGCATTCTAGGGATCTCCGAAGAAACCTATCTCACTGTTGTGAAGGTCTGCAGGGTCGTTTCGGGATCTCGCTCCCCCAGACTGGCGCTTCGCGTGCGAACCCTCGGCTAGAATCCTTTGACACTTTCCGGAGAGAGCTCCATGAAACGCAGCGTCGATCGACTTCGCACCACGCACGTCGGCAGCCTGCCCCGCCCCAACTCGGTGGTCGAGCTGCTCGTCCGCAAAGAGAAGGGCGAGCCGTACGACTCGGCGCAGTTCGATGCGGTGATCGGCGCGGCCGTGAACGATGCCGTCGCGACGCAAGTGAAGCTGGGCATCGATTCGGTGAGCGACGGCGAGATCAGCAAGATCGGTTACGCCACCTACATCCAGGAGCGGCTGAGCGGATTCGGTGGCCATACCGATCGCAAGCCGGCGCTCGATCTCGCCGACTACCCCGAGCTGCGAAAGAAGCTCGCCGCGATCATGGGAGCGCAGTCGTTCAATCGCGCCTCGTGCATCGGCGCGGTGGCGGTGACGAATCGCAAGCCGCTCGAGCAGGACCTCGCTCGATTGCGGGCGGCGGTACAAAAGGCGGGCGCCGACGAGGCGTTCATGACCGCTGCTTCGCCCGGCGTGGTCACCGCGTTCCAGCCGAACGCCTTTTATCCGACTCACGAAGCGTATGCCGAAGCGGTGGGGGCGGCGATGAAGGAGGAATACGAGGCGATCGCCGCCGCGGGGTTCGTCTTGCAGCTCGATTGCCCCGATCTGGCGATGGCTCGCCACACCGGGTTTCAGGATCTGAGCGAGGCCGAGTTTCTAGCCCGCGCCGCTCATCACGTCGAGGTGCTCAATGCCGCAACGGTGAACATCCCGGCGCAGAACATGCGCCTGCACGTGTGCTGGGGCAACTATGAAGGGCCGCACGATTTCGACATCGAGGCCCGCAAGGTGCTGCCGATCGTGCTGAAGGCGAGGCCGGCGTTCATCTCATTCGAAGCCGCCAACCCGCGCCACGAGCATGAATGGGTGGAATGGAAAGCAGTGCGAATCCCGCAGGACAAGGTGCTGATCCCGGGCGTGCTCGACACCCGCACCAACTACGTCGAGCACCCGGAGCTGGTGGCGCAGCGACTGTGCACCTTCGCCGACATCGTCGGGCGCGAACGCTTAATTGCGGGTACCGACTGCGGCTTCGGCACCTTCGCCGGTTACGGCAAGGTGGATGCCGGCGTTGCGCTCAAGAAACTGCACGCGATGGTGGAGGGCGCTCGGCTCGCCTCGCAGCGGCTGTGGAAGTGACTCGTCGCACCTCCCGATCGACCTTCCAATCGACATTCCCATCGACAATGCTGCCCGCAAGAATTCGTGCAGTGTGACGGCTGGCACTCTTCGCCGGAGAGTGCCAGTGGCCGAACCTGCGTGCTACCATGAGTTCAGTGTGAATGGACTGCATCCGCGCATCTGAACCCGAATGATCGTCTTCGAGCTCACCTGTTCCGCCAAGCATCGCTTCGAGGGTTGGTTCTCCTCCGGTGATGATTTCGATCGCCAGCGCGAACGCGGCCTGCTGACCTGCCCGGTGTGTTCCACCGCGAAGGTGACCAAGGTGCCATCCGCGAAGATCAAGCGATCGGAGTCGTCCGAGCCAGTGCCGGCCCCGGCTGCGCAGCCGGTCGCGGCAAAGGCGCAGCAATCCGCGGCGATGGCCATGCCCTCGGCACAGGAGCGCGCGCAGATGCTGGCGCTGATCGATCACGTGCTGGCCCATTCGGAAAATGTCGGGCCGAAATTCGCCGAAGAAGCGCGCAAGATCTTCCACAAGGAAGTGCCGGAGCGCGCCATCCGCGGTACCGCCTCGCGTGAGGAAACCGAGGAGTTGCTCGAAGAGGGCATCCCGGTGATGCCGCTGCCCGTGCCGCCGCAGTCCGACTGGCACTGATCGACCCGTTTCGATCTGACTGATCTACCGTCGCGACGGCGGTTGCGTCGCTCACCCGCCGTCGTCCGAGTGCGTGAGCGACATCGATGGAGCTCGTCATGCTCGACCTCGCCCGTATCAGACAAGCCGCTGCCCGCCTCGATGGCATCGTGCACCGAACACCGGTCGTCACTTCCAGCTGGCTCGACCAGCAACTCGGCGCACGTGTGTTCATGAAAGCCGAGTGCTTTCAACGCGCGGGCGCGTTCAAGATCCGCGGCGCCTACAACGCGATCGCGGCGCTCTCGCCGGCGGAGCGCGCGCGCGGCGTGGTGGCGTGGTCCTCGGGCAATCACGCACAAGCCGTCGCACTCGCCGCCAGACTGTTCGGCGTGCGCGCGGTGATCGTGATGCCGAAAGATGCGCCGGCCACGAAGCTGGCGGCGACGCGCGGTTATGGCGCCGAGGTGGTCGAGTACGATCGCTACACTGAGGACCGTGAGGCGATCGCGCGCTCGATCGCCGCGCGCGATGGACTGGCAGTCGTCCCCGCCTACGATCACTACGAAGTCATGGCGGGGCAGGGCACCGCGGCACTCGAACTGGTCGAGCAGGTAGCCGATCTCGATGCGATCCTTGTTCCGATCAGCGGCGGCGGATTGATTGCCGGCTGTGCGACCGCGGCCAAGGCGATCAGGCCGACGATCGAGATCTACGGCGTCGAACCCGAATTGGGCAGCGACACCAAGCAGTCGTTCGATGCGGGGCGGCGAATCGAGATTCCGATTCCACGCACGATCGCCGACGGTCTGACCGTCGGCATTCCGGGTGAACTCACGTTCCCCGTAGTCCGGGCGTTGGTGGCCGACATCCTGCTCGTATCCGAAGCTGCGATCGTCGAGGCGATGCGCACGATGTTCGAGCGAGTCAAGCTAGTGGTCGAGCCCAGCGGTGCGACCACCCTCGCGGCATTGAGTCAGCACAAAGCCAGGTTCGCCGGCAAGCGCGTCGGGTTGATTCTGTCGGGCGGCAACGTCGGCGTGGAGCGATTTATCGAACTCGTGTCGCGCAAGGCGTGATGCAGCAAGGGTGCCTCGAATGCTCAATACGATCAGGGTTCAGTTGCCACCGACGCTGCAAGACGCCGTCGAGCAATGCATCGCACGGGCG
>CADECO010000296.1:1210-2590 GCA_902825905.1 uncultured beta proteobacterium | reverse complement strand
GTGCTCGATTCGACGCATCCCGACCAGATTCGTGCGGTCGAGCGACAGGTCGATCTCCACAAGACGCTGGTGATCGCCTCGAGCAAGTCGGGATCGACGCTCGAGACCAAACTGCTCGGCGAGTACTGGTTCGAGCGGCTGGAGGGGCGATTCGGCGGGGAGCGGGCAGGGGAGCACATGATCGCTGTCACCGACCCGGGCTCGCAGCTCGAGGCAACGGCGCGCCAGCAGGGCTTTCGACGTGTGTTCGCGGGCGATCCAACCGTCGGCGGACGATTCTCTGCGCTCTCGCCGTTCGGCCTGGTACCAAGCATCGCCGCCGGCCACGACGTGCAGGCGCTCCTTGGCGAAGCGATTGCCATGGCGGACGCCTGTCGTGCAGGCGATCGCGGCAATCCAGGGTTGCTGCTCGGCGCCGTGCTTGGTGAAGCGGCGCGAGCCGGTCGGGACAAGCTCACGCTGGTGACTTCGCGGCAGACGCGCCCGCTCGGCGCCTGGCTCGAGCAGCTGCTCGCCGAGTCGACCGGCAAGAACGGTAAGGCGATCATCCCGATCGATGCGGAGCCGCTAGGACGGCCGGATCAGTACGGCCCGGACCGATTATTTGTCGGCGTGACTTTGGACGGCGAACACGACCCGGACGCAGAGCACGGCCTCGATCAACTGGTCGCGGCGGGACATCCGGTGGTTCGCATCCGGATGCGCGGCGCGTTGAGCGTGGCGCAGGAGTTCTTCCGCTGGGAGTTCGCTACCGCAGTGGCTGGTGCGGTGATGGGTGTGAACCCGTTCGATCAGCCCGACGTCGAGGCGAGCAAGATTGCGACGCGTCGCGCGATGGCTGAAAGCGACAGCGCGGGAGCGAAGACCGCCGCACCATCGATCGCCACGGAGCATTTCGGACTGGTTGGCCCGGTTTCAGGTGCCGACGCGAACGGGGCGATCGGGACCTTCCTGGCGAGCGCGAATCCTGGTGATTATGTTGCGGTACTGGCGTACGTCCAGATGAATGCGGCTAACGCCGAAGCGCTGACGCGCCTGCGCGATCGGCTGCGCGCGCGGCTTTCGCTGCCGATCTCGATTCAGTTCGGACCGCGATTCCTTCATTCGACCGGCCAGGCGCATAAAGGCGGTCCGAACACTGGCCTGTTCCTCGTGCTCACCGACTCGCCCCAGGCCGACTTGCCGGCAGCGAGCGTGAATTCGACTTTTGGCGCTGTGGTCGCGGCCCAGGCACTCGGCGACTCAACCGTATTGACCGAGCGCGGCCGCCGGGTCATGCGCGTGCAGTTGCGCATTGATGCGGCTCCGGCGATCGACGCGTTGAGCGCGAGCATCGCGGCGTAGTCGGCCGGAACCACGCAGTTCGCAGTGCTCGCTCAA
>CADECO010000296.1:0-1110 GCA_902825905.1 uncultured beta proteobacterium | reverse complement strand
TGCTACTTCTTGGCCCCAGCTTCACGAAGCAACTTGGCCACTTCAGCGTGCTTGTTCTTGAGCGCCCATGAAAGCGCGGTGGCGCCGTCCTGGTTGGTGAGTTTAGGGTCGGCTTGCTCCCACAGCAGCAGTTTCACGGCTTCGTGGTGACCCTGACGCGCCGCGAGCATCAGCGGAGTCGATCCATTGGGAGCGCGGGCGTCGATGTCGACCTCCTGCTCCAGCAGGTAGCGGCATACCCCAGCATGGCCTTCATAGGCCGCGTAGTGCAGCGCGGTCCAGCCGCCTGCTGCCTTGAGGTCGGCCCCAGCCTTGTGCAGATTCTGGACGAGCGGCAGATTCCCCTTGAACGCCGCCAACATGACGGCCGATTCGCCCATCGGATTGCGCACGTTGATCTGCGCTTTTTCCCGCAGCAGGTAGTCGACGATCTGCGCGTGGCCTTCGCGTGCCGCGATCATCAGAGGCGTGTAGCCGCGAGGATCCGTGCTGTTGATCGAGTTCGGACCGAGTCTCGCGATGCTCTTCTGGACCGCAGGAAGATTGTTGGTCTGGACGGCCCGGAAAAGCTCTTCGCTGTTGGCGCTGGTGGTTGGGGAAACCGCCATGAGGATGGAAACCAGCAGCAGCGCCGCGACCATATTCGACGGAGAGCGTACTAGAGAGAATGTTTTGGAGAGAAATCGCATTCTTAAGAGCCGATAACCTATTGATTTATTGTAATTCTCACCATCACACAGCAGCTTGAAACAAAGAGAAGAAATTGCGCGAAGTCTGCTCCGCAATGGCTTCTTTTGTCGTGTGTTTCAGCGCTGCCAGCTGCTCCGCGACGAACCGTACCAACGCTGGTTCATTGGTCTTGCCGCGATGGGGTACCGGCGCGAGATAGGGGGCGTCGGTCTCGACCAGGATTCTATCGTCCGGCACCTTGACCGCCACCTCCCGCAGCGCAGCGGCACTCTTGAAGGTGAGGATCCCCGAAAAGCTGATGTGGAAACCCAGGTCGAGGGCGGCCCGAGCGACCTCCCACGTTTCGGTAAAGCAGTGCATCACACCGCCCGCCTCGCCGGCCTGTTCCTCGCGCATGATGCGGATCGTGTCGGCCCAGGG
>CADECO010000295.1:0-7481 GCA_902825905.1 uncultured beta proteobacterium | reverse complement strand
CGATTGCATCCGGTCGGCGAGCGCCAGTCCGACGGCGAAGGGCAAGCCACCCGCCACGATTGCGTGCCCTCCGTAGAAGCGGCGGGACACGTCGAACATGTGCATCGATCCGCCGCGCCCGCGCGAGCAGCCGTTGGCTTTGCCGTACATCTCGGCCATCACGGCATCCGCGGGCAGCCCGCGTGCCAGCGCCTGGCCGTGTTCGCGATAAGTGGCGACGATGTTGTCGGCCTCGCCTAACGCCTCCATTGCGCCGACCGCGACCGCTTCCTCGCCGATGTAAAGATGCAAGAAGCCGCGGATCTTGCCTTCGGTGTAGACCTCAGCGGCGCGCTCCTCGAAGCGGCGGATCAGCAGCATCATGCGCAGCATCGCCAGACCACGTTCGTGTTCGAGCGCGATCGGAACGCGGTGCGTGGCCTGCAGCGACATCAGCCACCCTCCAGCGTCGAGGTGTCGCCCTCGGGCAGACCGAGTTCGCGCGCCTTGAGCAGCCTGCGCATGATCTTGCCGCTGCGGGTCTTGGGCAGACCGGGAAGCACCACGATCTCCTTCGGTGCCACTACCGCACCGAGCCGCTTGCGCGCGTGCGCCAGCAACTCGCGCAGCAGCGCCTCGCTCTCGGTGAAGCCCGCCTTCAGCGAAACGAAGGCCTTGATGATTTCGTACGCGACTGGATCGGGCTTGCCGATCACGCCCGCCTCGGCCACGGCCGGATGCTCCATCAGCACGCTCTCGACTTCGAACGGTCCGATGAGATGGCCGGAGGTCTTGATTACGTCGTCCTTGCGCCCGACGAACCAGTAGTAGCCGTCGGCATCGCGTTTGGCCAGATCGCCGGTGAGATACCACTCGCCCGCGAAGCACTTGCGATAGCGTGCCTCCTGGCCGAGATAGCCGCGGAACATCGACGGCCAGCCGCGCTTCAACGCGATCTCGCCCTCGCGCCCGGGCTCATCGATCACGGTGACGCTGCCGTCGTCGCGAACTTCGACCAGTGCTGCGTCGATGCCCGGCAGCGGCAACCCCATCGAGCCGGGGCGGATCTCCAACGCAGCGAAGTTGGCGATCATGATTCCGCCGGTTTCGGTCTGCCACCAGTTGTCGTGGAACGGCAGACCGAACGCGTCCATGCCCCACCACACCGCTTCCGGATTGAGCGGTTCGCCCACGCTCGACAGAAAACGCAGGTCGGGCAACCGTTCGCGCGTGGCCTTGACGCCCGCCTTCATCATCATGCGTATCGCCGTGGGCGCGGTGTACCAGACCGATACGCGTTCATGCTCGAGGATGTCGAGCCAGCGGCTGGCATCGAAGTCGGCTTCGTCGACGATGAGGGTCGCACCGATCGCCAGCGGCGCGATGATGCCGTAGGAGGTGCCGGTGACCCAACCCGGATCGGCGGTGCACCAGTAGACATCTTCCGGATGCAGATCGAGCGCGAACCGGCCGGTTGCGTGATGCGCAACGACCGCCTCGTGCACATGGATCGCACCCTTGGGCGTGCCGGTCGTGCCACTGGTGAAGTGCAGGATGGCGTGATCGTCCGGCGCCGTCGGTGGCACCACGAATGTTTCGCTGGCCTGATCGATCAGCGCGGCGAAATCGTGTGTGTCTTCGATCGGTGCGACGTCGGGCTCATCGGGCACGATGAGCACGTGTTGCAATGCCGGTAATTGCGAGCGGATGCCGGCGACTTTGCGTCGATAGAGTGAGCTGGTCGTGACCAGCACGCTCGCGCCACCGATCTCCATGCGAGTGCGGATCGGTTCGGGTCCGAACGCGGAGAACAGCGGACAGAACACTGCCTTGTATTTCCAGGTGCCCAGCGCTGCGACGAACAATTCCGGAACGCGTCCGGTGAGACAAAACACCCGCGCGCCGGAAGGCACGCCCAGACGCGCGAGCACATTGGCGAACCGGTTGGAGAGGGTAGCCAGCTCTCCGTAGCTGAGATCGCAACGCGTGTCGTTCTTGCCGAGCCAGCGGATCGCCGTCTTCGCGGCGGACGGCCCTGCCGCATGGCGATCGACGCATTCATGCGCGATGTTCAACCCCGCCTGCTCCGACAGCGTGCTCAACGCATTGCGTGCACGCCGCCAATCGAATTCGCGGCGCGCCTGGTCGTAGTCGCGCAGATTGGGCTCGCGAATGAATTGCTCGGACGCTTTGCCGATCGTGGCCGGACGGGGCGCATTCATGAACATCATCATGGCGGGCCACGTGTGCCGCTCGTTGATGCTGGTCAAAGCGCGAGGCGCTCGGTGCAAGCCGACGCAATTGACTTCGCTCAAACCGGGGTATGTCCGCGTGCACACAATCAATAGCGATGCGGTGGTGCAATGCGCTCGACACGCGGGCCGCGCCGCAGTCAAGGAGATCACGATGCAGTGGTGGCGTTGGGGTGTGGCGATGACGAGTCTGCTTCTTGCCTCGCTTGCGCAAGCAGGCTTACTCGATGAAATGGTCGTGCTTGAACGTGCGTACGTGCCGGTACTGGCACTGACCAATCAGCCTGGAAAGAACGCCGAGAGCGCCGCGGCGATGCAACGCTTCGATCGTGCGTGGAGCGCATTTAGAGCCGCAGCGCCTACACGCGGCGATTCGTCGCTGATCGGCGTGCTCGATGAGTCGGAGAAGCATCTCGCCCAGGCACGACGCGACATCGGTGCCGGTCAGCTCAAAGAGGCACATGAGGCGCTGGAGCACTTGCGACACGCGTTCTGGAAATGGCGTGCAGGCAAAGGCATCGACTACTTTCCCGATCGGTTGACCGCCTACCACGATCAGATGGAGCTGGTGGCGGACGCAGCGACGCATGCGGCTGAGCGCGCGAAACTGGCAAGCGCACTGCAGCAGGCGAGGACGCGCTGGGAAGAGGTGGTGCGCGTGAAGTTCGATGCGCAGTTGCACGGCTTCGATGCGGCCAGACGGGCGCGACTGAGCGAGCTGATGGCGCGTGAGGGGCAGGTACTGACCAAGCTCGAACAACTGGGGCCGGGCGGTGATGCGGCCGCGCTGGCAGCGGAGGCGAAATCGCTCAAGGGCGCGTTCGCCCAGATCTACTTCCTGTTCGGCGATTTTGGTCCGCAGGAAAAGTAGAACGAGGGCATACGGCAATGGCAGACGACCACAGCTTCACCCTGTGGCTGGTGCAGGAAAGGGATTACCAGTTTCGCGGGTCGCAGCGCGACGCAGCTCGAAGACTTCTGTATCGTGACGCAGAGCATTCGCCAAGGCTTACCGGGCACGGTGAGCGTGCGCGATGCGGACGGGCAGCTCGTGCATGAGGCATGGCATCGCCGGCTTGCATCGAATCAGCTTCTGATGGCGATCGACCGATCGCTGCAGTTCGAGGAGAGCATCGTATGGTTCAGGTGATCCCGCAGACGTCCCCCGAGTTCGATGCGTCGCGCATCATCGAGCGGCCCGACGGCTTCTACTGGCAGACCAAGGACGGCAAACGCGAGTACGGTCCGTTCACGACGCTGCTCGAAGCGGTCGAGGACATGGACTTCAAGAGCGACGACACCTCCTACGAGCCAGGTGAGACGCTGGCCGAAGCGGAGGAGGAGCTCGGCATCGCCGACTGGATCGATCCGGATACCGGATTGCCCGCGGAAGAAGGTTCGGCAAGGATCGAGGATCACTGACCCGCGCGTAGTGCTTCGAGCAACGTACTTCAGGGGAACTCAAAGTGCCTCAAGGCGACTCAGGGTTTCTCAAGGCTCAGGATTCGCTGCCCGGTCGAAGTGCACTGCCGTAATCGTGCCGCGCCAATACGGTTTGCGACCCTCGGGCAGCAGCCAGGCGACTTCGCCCGTCATCGGGATGCGCATGCCGTCGTGCTCGCGGTAGTCGGACCAGCGACCTTCCCACGGCGTGGGAACAACCTCACCGCCAACCGTACGTCCACGCGCCTGAGCGCGGCACGTGTCGATCATGCCGTCGGACCGGAACGTGAACGTCAGCGCGACCGAGAGTGACCCGTCACGCAGCGTTGCGCGCGCGGACCGATCGTCGACCGGCTCCCACTGCACGCCCTGGCTCGGCAACAGCGCGCTGGGGTACCACGCCGCCTCGGCGAAGAAACGCATCAGCTCGCCTCGTGCGACTTCGCCGGTGTCGCGCAGTTCGGTCAGATCGAACGCGCCGAACAGCGCTGGACGGAGTACGCCTTCGCCCGCGATGTAAGCGTCGTGCACGTTCACGGCCACTCCTGGCGCCATCATCGTTCGCGCATTCCACACGAAGCCCGGACGACGGGTGACGACGCGCTGCGTCGAGGTGAACGGCACCCAGCGCTCACCGCTCTCGCTGAGGTTCATGGTGCCGGCGTGGGCGACGGTTGCTGCCGCTACCAGCGGCGTGCGGGGGGTGAGCGCCGCGCGGAAATAGCGCTGCACCACCGATGGCAGACCTGCCAGCTCCGCCTCGTCGTAGCGAGATAGCGACGGGGCGGTGCGTGCGGCCTGAAGCCGCTCTTCGAGCTCGACCGTCAGTCGGCGCCAGCGCATGTTGCCGTACGAACCGACCGCAATGTAGGCAGTCACCACCAGGGCGACGAGGACCCCGAGCCACTTCAACCAGACCATACGCGAGGATGTGAGCTGAGATCTATCCGGGAGCGGAAGCTTCGCTCGGCCGGCTCAAGCGGCCGTTGACAAACCTCAAGCACGCGCCCGGCGCGTTGGCTAGCGTCATCACGATGTCATCCGACAAGACCGATCCCTCGTCCGCGTCCGAAGCACGCGTGGGCGTGACACGCCTGTTCTGGCGACGGTTCTGCACGATCGCGCGGCCGTACTGGGGTTCGGATGAAAAAGCGAGCGCGCGCGCACTGCTGGCGGTGCTGGTGCTGCTGCTGCTCGCGCAGACCGGCTTCAACGTGCTGTACGTGACGCAGACCGGCGAATTCACCTCGGCGCTGGCGGCGCAGGACGCCGATCGATTCTGGTCGACCATCGTGCAATGCGCGGTCACGCTGGTCATCTCGGTGCCGTTCTACGCCTTCTACTACTACACGCGCGACAAGCTCGCGTTGCGCTGGCGGCGCTGGCTCACCGGCTACTTTCTCGATGCGTACCTGCGCGACCGCGTGTACTACGAACTCAATTCGCGCGGCGGCATCGACAACCCCGATCAGCGCATAGCGGAAGACATCAGTTCGTTCACCCACCAGTCGCTCTACTTCCTGCTGGTGGGGCTGGGCGCGACCATCCAGCTCATCGCGTTCTCGGGTGTGCTCTGGTCGATCTCCAAGGAGCTGGTCGCGGTGCTGGTGGTGTACGCGATCGCCGGCAACGTGCTCACCACCGGTGTGTTCGGCCGGGCGCTGATCGGACTCAACTTCCTGCAGCTGCGGCGCGAGGCCGATTTCCGCTTTTCGCTGGTGCGCATCCGCGAGCATGCCGAGCCGATCGCGTTCATGCGCGGCGAGGCGCACGAGGCGATTCGCGCTAAGGATTACTTCGAGGCGGCGTTCGCGAACTTCAGCAAGGTGATCCGGGCGCAACTCAACCTCGGCTTCTTCCAGTACGGCTTCAGCTTCCTCGCGCTCATTCTGCCTAGCGTGGTGATCGCCTCACGGGTGCTGTCGGGCGAACTTGAAGTGGGGCGAGCGATCCAGGCCGCTGGTGCGTTCGCAGCAGTGCTGACCGCCGTGACCGTGATCATCGATCACTTCGAGGGGCTGAGTCGCTTCGCCGCGGGCGTCGACCGGCTCGACGGGTTCGCGCATCTGCTGCTCGGTCGCGCCGCGCCGCCGTGGCGCGCGCAGGATGGCATTGAGACGATCCATGCAAGTGAGCTCGCGTTCGAGCACCTCACCGTGCAGACGCCGGGCGGCGAGCGCACGCTGATTCAGGATCTGTCGGTCGGCGTGCCCGCCGGCCAAGGGTTGATGATCGTCGGCGGTAGCGGCGGCGGCAAGAGTTCGCTGCTTCGCGTGATCGGCGGCTTATGGCACACCGGCGCGGGCACGTTGCAACGACCCGCATCCGACCGACTGATGTTTCTGCCGCAGACCCCGTACATGGTGCTCGGCAGCCTGCGCAATCAACTGCTCTATCCGCATACCGATCGCAGCGTGGACGACGCGACCCTGCGCGAACTGCTCACGCAGGTGAATCTTTCCGGGCTGGCGGAGCGCTTCGGCGGCTTCGATGCGGAGCGCGACTGGGCGAAGGTATTGTCGCTCGGGGAGCAACAGCGGTTGGCGTTCGCGCGCGTGCTGCTGGCGGCACCGCGGTACGTGATGCTCGACGAGGCCACCAGCGCGCTCGACCACGGCAACGAAGAGAATCTGTATCGACAACTCGCGGGCACGCGCACCACGCCTGTGAGTGTGAGTCATCGGCCGGCGCTGCTGCAGTTCCACTCGCAGGTGCTGGAACTGCCGGGCGATGGCAGCTGGCGCGTGCACCCGGCGCAGGGTTACGCGTTCAGCACGGAGATGCTGCGGGAGCAGTGAGGCTTGAATTTTTCCAGGTCGCCGGACATCACCTCAGCGCACGTCGAGCGGGCCTTCGCGCAGGCGCTGCACCATCCACTCGGCTTCGGTTTCGCTCAGCTTGCTTGCCCACGCGGGCATCGGTGATCGGTGCCGCCCTTGCAGAATCACTTCAATCAGCTGACGGTTGGATTTGTCGGCGAGCGCAGCGCCGGCCAGCGGTGGCGCCGATTCGCCGGCGAGCCGCATGCCATGGCATTGCGTGCAGTCCTGCAGCAGCAAACGCGTCAGTTCGTGTTGACGAAAATCGCTCGGGGTGGATTGCGCGTGAGCGAACGGTGCGACGAAAGCGCTCGACACGACCAGCGCAATCGCGGCGTTGCCAAGCGGGCGCAGTTGAGGAATCGATGGAACTCGCATGGCGCGATGTTCGCTCTACGCGGAAGGCCCGCGTTGACGGATCGCAAGCGACGCTCGCATGGCCGCACTCAGAGGCGGTTCGATGCAGACGTGATCGCGTGCGGCTCGGCCGATTGACTGTCGTCAAAGGGCTATCGAGCTTGCCGTTCCTAGAATGCGCTTCATGCAGAACGAAGGAGTCAGAACATGAAAGCGCGTCGCGGACATACCAGTCATCGGCAGATGCAGGTGATGACGACACCGGATCACGATCCCTACAAGCACAAAGGCAAACCGGCGGGACATGCGGCGTGTCCGGACTGCGGCGCGGTATTCGAGCGCGGCCGATGGCAATGGGGAACACGGCATGCCGAGGCAACAGAAGCCCGGTGCCCGGCGTGCGAGCGCATCAAGGAAAAACAGCCGGCCGGTTACGTACGGCTGGAAGGACCGTTCATGCTGACGCATCGCGCGGAGCTCCTCAACCTGGTGCGCAACCACGAGGCGCGCGTCAAGGCTGAACACGCGCTGGAGCGCATCATGGCGATCGAGGAACACGCCGATCACGTCATGATCACCACCACCGACGTGCATCTGGCGCGCGGCCTGGGCGATGCGCTGCATCACGCAC
>CADECO010000294.1:0-7484 GCA_902825905.1 uncultured beta proteobacterium | reverse complement strand
CTGTGCAAGCACAACGTGGCGATCGTCATCGCCGACAGCCCCGGCACCTGGCCCTACAGCGAAGATCTCACCGCCGATTTCGCCTATCTGCGCATGCACGGCAAGAACAAGCTCTACGACGACGGCTACACCGACGTCGCGCTGGGTGCAATCGCACCTAGGCTGAAGCTCTGGGCGAGCGGCGCCGAACCCGCCGATGCGAAACGCGTAGGCAGCGCCGCACCCTCACGGCCGCGCGATATCTACTGCTACTTCGACAACGACGCCAAAGCGCACTCCCCGCTCGACGCGATGCGTCTGATGGCCAGGCTCGGGCTCGAACGGAACATTCCGCTCGATCCGCCGTAGCAACCCCGCCAGCAGCGCGAGTCGCCGCACACGCCGGGACATGCCGGTCGGCTGATATACTT
Organism: uncultured beta proteobacterium; assembly: GCA_902825905.1. Lineage (GTDB taxonomy): Bacteria > Pseudomonadota > Gammaproteobacteria > Burkholderiales > SG8-39 > CADEDU01. The sequence goes on along the minus strand of CADECO010000294.1, from coordinate 7,074 downwards.
CGTGCCGAGTCGGGGCGTAGCGCAGCCTGGTAGCGCACCTGCATGGGGTGCAGGGGGTCGAGTGTTCGAATCACTTCGCCCCGACCATAAAATCAAAGAGATACGAATCGAGACGGCCGCCAAGTGCGGCCGCTTTCACTTCCGGGTACGGGTTCGGGTACGGTCGAAACAGGCGCTGGACTTGGCCCCGCGGGGCCGTAAAGTCGTGCCGGTCGTAGTGCCGCTCCATCGCGTTGTGCCTTGAAATCGTAGGCGGCAGTGCTCAGCGTCCAAAATAATTCACGGTCACTTGCTCTCTGGCGTGACCCAACTCTAGCGCGATCATCAGTCGCGCCTCTCGGACCCGCTTCTGCTCCTCCAGCGATAACTCCCGCGACGCCTTTCCGCCCGCGGCGGGACACTCGAATCCGGTCATCTCGCGATATCGAAGCTGCGCATACCGATGCCGAAAGCCGTGCATCTTGTGAATGCCAGCGCTTGCGCACACGCGCTCGAGATGCTTTTCTTGTTCGACGTAACGCTTCTCGGGTGGTATCAGGCTGCCTGCACCCGCGAACGTCTTGGCATCCTCTAGCAGTCTTCGTTGCGCTTCGGTGCGAATTGGAATTTCGCGCTCGCGTCCGCCCTTAGTCCAGCTCCCTTTGAGCCAGAGCCGATCGCCGCGGTCGGCAAGGCGTGGCCGCAGTTTCATCGACTCTTCCTTGCGCAATCCGAACGTGACCTGAAAGCGCAGCGCGAGTTTCACGTAGAAATCGGCGATAGCATCGATCTTGGCAACGTCTTCATCGTCGCGTGCTTTGGAGAGGTCGGTCACGTATTCACGCCGCGCGATGCCGTAAATGTCGTTCTTGCTGGCTACGGTTGCGGCCTTGCCCACGCGCTCGGCCCACCAGCGTAAGTGCGCCAGGTTGTTCTTGATAGAGCCAATGCTGAGCCGGCGCTGACTCCAGGCCCCGATCAGGGCGTCGACGTGCTTCGTTGAAAGGGATGAAGCGCGCAGATTTCGGAAGCCCAGCGCCTCCAGCTCGCGGGCCATGCGTCGAAGTGCGTTCCTGCGCTCGGCTTGGGTAGCGTAGGAGCCGTCGCGATTGCGCTCAAGTAGCCGGTTCAACTCGTAGTTGAGATCCTTCATCATCGTTCCTTCGTTCATGTCGGGTTGATCTGTGCTGCGACTGCGCGGTGTCCGACCGTTCGGGTCAGTGTCGATGGCATCCATTGCTGGATCCCGGTGATCCGGGTAACGCCCAGGAAGACACCTATTCCTGTTGCTCCAAGTGAGCGTCCCGGGCGCTTGGCTGAGCCAGCGATTCCCGAGAGTGAAACGCGCCTTGTCGCCGGCGGGGCGGCCCGTTGACGAGAGGGCGTCGGCATCTTTCGTCGATGCGGATACGTACGGCGCACTGCGACTGCGTGCTGCATGCATCGACAACAAGTCGGCGCGTTTAACGTGCCGACCGGCTGCGCTGGGACAACGCAGCCAAGAACGCGAGCGATGCCCTCGCGGGATAGAGAAATTGGTCGAATCATGTGCTCGTCATGTGGAAAGTCAGCGCTAAAGCGCTGATGTGTCTAGAAGATCGAAGGTCGTCACGTCCCGTGGGACTGCGGTGGTGGGAATCGTGCGGTGGCGACTTGCTGTCGTTCGTCGCCCGGGCGGACCGCGAGCAAATAACGCCGCCTTGGCGCCGGACGAACGCAGGTTCGATCGTGTGCCTCGAGGTGCATGAGGCCGATCGAACACTCTTGAAAAAGGGAAACAGACGCGCGCGCGATCAGTCGTGATTGCCCGATGCGCTGTCGAGGCCGCCTGCGACACGCCTCCCAAGGGTGTGTCGCGCGGGCGGTGTGCTGGAGGTTTTCGCCTTGCCTAGCCGCTGAGGCGAGCGAGGCAAGGGACGGGCGAGGCTAGTGGGAACGTCATACGTGTCCCAGTGCCCCGCGAGCAAGGCGCGGGGTGCGCCGCGGCGTGGAAACGATTCCCAGACGCGGGGGAAATATTGGCAAGCGGTGTACAGGTCGTCGGACGCCAACCGACCGTTCGCCACGGAGTACGTGACAGGCAACAAAGCGCGCGATTCTTCGCCGATCGAGCGTAGTGCGCAAGAGCTCGATCGAAGTTCTCACGATTGATTTCAGAGTAACGCCTTGGAGCGTCTAGTGACGCCGAGGAACGCCTTGGGCGACTGATCCATCGGGCTACGCGGACATCTGCGCTCAGATACCCGAGCGCAGTCGCGCGATCATTGTGTCGAACGAGACGTCGTGATTCGCCGAATCAGAAGGAAGCGGCAATGGTCTGGTCAACGCTGGCGGCTTTGCGGCCGCACCACTCGCGTTGGCTGCGACTGGCGTTGCTGCCGATGCGGGCGCAGAAGGGAAGCCCGCGATCCGGTGATCGTTGAGCACGGCTTCACGGCGCATACCCAGCATCGCAAGCTCGCGCAATCGATACGACTGGTTCTGGCAGGTCTCTAGGATCGCGCGCAGATCCTGCGCCCGGGCGCCAAGCTTCAGCGTGATTCGCAGCGAGGAAGCGCGTGGTCGATCTGAAGGCGCGAGCGCGCCGAAGATGCCATGGGCTGAGGGCGTGGTTGCGAGCTGCTCCGCGGCGACGCCAAGACGGACCAGTGTCAGAAATCGACCGGCACGTCGACGTGTGCCGCAACGTTCCAGCTCGGCCACCAGGGGTGCGTCGAGATCGGTGTTGAGGTAGACCGTCGGCCGCAGGACCGACCGACTCACCCTGCTCGAACTCTGATGGTGGTCCGTGCGTTGCGCGACGTCACGGAGTGTGTAGTCGTCGCGCGATCCGGTGATAGCCTCGCGCGTTGGCCTGTTGCGGCTCGGCCACCATGACGACCTCGGCATCGGGGAACGCGCTCCGAACGAATCCAATCATCGTCGGGGCGCCGCCGCCAGTAACGAGGATCAACTCATCGGATCGGTCGACGCAGCCACGCAGCCAGTTCAGGATCTCGGTGGCAACTCGGCTCGCTGCCTCCGACAATGCCTCGCCGATTGCGATCGGCTGACCGCGCAAGGTCAGGGGCCAGCGTCCTAGCGTCGCCATCTCGATTTGCAGGTCGGTGTAGCGTTTGCCGTACGCGTGAAGTAGCCGCTCGGCAGTTATCTGATAGACCTCGCGCATGGCCTTGTTGATGGAGTTGGCCACCCGTGGATTGAGCACCATCCGCGATACCGCGTTCAGGTCGGTGGTGAAGTAGCCGAAATCTACGACGATGACCTCGCGTGCGCCAAGCCTGTCAGCGTTGGCCTTGCTCGCGAAACAATGCTCCCAGAACGATCCTAATGGCTCGGGAATGGCCAAGGCTTCGACGATCTGCAGCGTGCCGAGCTGGGTGCGATGCGTAGCGCGCCAGGCAACTGTCAAGGCTTGGCGGTAGGCGGCATCCTTGAACTGGGACACTGGTATGCCGAAGGCGATGGTCCAAGGTCCCAATGATTCTTCGGCCAGACGATCGAGCACCGACTGCTGTAGCACCCGGTAGGGATGCGAATCGCCCCAGTTGCTGAACACCGTCTTGTCGAGCGTTCGATCGGCGATCAACGCGACTTCTTCCCCCACGTCGTAGGAGGCACCGCCGACCAGCACGCGCTGGGTCTGGGCTTCCATCATCGCCATCGATACGCTGTCGTCGGCGCGTTGCGAGATCGATGCGTATTGGAAGAAGTGTCGATCGGTCTGGACCTTGACGTGACCGTGACCCAGGTTGACACCAGCGTAGTGCATGCGCTGATCCTTTTATCGGTTCGACGATTGTTCTAGATCCGACCACGAAACCAGGTTTCGCTCTCCGGCTCGAGCCAACCCACGGCGCGTGCGTCCACCGCGACCGGTCCCGGGAGCGCACCTGCGGCGACGCGGACGTAGATGGTGCTGCGCGACAGGCCAGTACGTGTCTTTACACGGGGTAGCCGCAAGATCGTGGTCGGAGGAACCTGAAATGTGAACTCTTGTGGGAACTGAAGCGAATCGAGCGGGTTTGGTTGACGTTGAGGTCTGCGGGGCTCTGACATCTATTTATTCCGGGGGAGTGAAACGGAAACAGGCGGTTTCGATCCCGTGAGAGCAACCGGACATCGCGAGCTACGCACTGCGACGGTTAGTGCGAACGAGCTGCCCCGTGACGGCAGAGTCGGTAGACAGTCGATTCGAGTGCGTCCCTGGGAATCGCACTCGCTCAGCCAATCCGATGCAGCTCGCGCTCGCAGTGATGTGAAGCGCAGCGCCGCGGATATTTCCCATTGCGCCTGAGGAGATCGTCATGAACATGGACTGGTATCAGAAATCGATCGATGTGTTGAGCCTGAACGGCAAGGCCGAACGCACTCAACAAACATACACACGCGCGCTACGCATGGTGGTCGAAGCGCTCGGCAAGCCTCCCGAGGAGATCAACGAGGCCGAGCTAGCAGCCTACTTTCTACGACGCAAGAACGTGGACGGCTGGTCGGCCAGCACGCTTCGTATCTGCTACATCGGAATCCGCTTCTACTTTGTCAACATACTGGGCCGCAGGTGGACGATGTTCAAAATCCTGCGCGCAAGAAACGAGGCACGTCTACCCAGTGTGTTAAGCCGCGAGGAAGTTCGCCGACTCATAGCCGCCGTCCGCACCGCCCACAACCGTGCGTTTCTGACGACGGTGTATAGCTGCGGGCTACGCCTGCAGGAGGCGTTGCACTTGGAAATAAGCGATATCGACAGCGATCGGATGATGATTCATGTGCATCGGGGCAAAGGAGCGAGGGACCGTTTCGTACCGCTACCTCATCGCACGCTGGCGGTGCTGCGCCTTTACTGGAAAACCCACCGCAATGCGCGGCTACTGTTTCCGGCGATGGGTCGGGGCGGTCGCAGCGCTCAGACTGCGACTGCTCCGATGGCGATTGCAAGTGTCCAGGGAGCGTTGCGCCGAGCAAAGATTCCTGCCGGCATTACGAAGCAAAACGTCTCGGTGCATACTTTGCGCCACTCGTACGCTACCCATTTGTTAGAGGAAGGGGTGAATCTTCGCGCCATCCAGAGCCACATGGGGCACGCTAACTTAGTTAGTACGTTGCCGTACCTGCACTTGAGCCGCAAAGGCCAGGAAGACGCTTATACGCGAATCGACCAAGCCATGGCGGACCTCTAGGTTGTTGGAAGCGACCTTACTGGCCGAGCAGCAAACGCCTTCGAACGGGCCTGTTCGTGTGAACGAATCGATACGTGCCTCGTGACATTACCGATACCAACCAGGTCACGTGCGAGCAAGGAGAATCGCCATGCAGTGCCAGGCCCACTAACTCGCTCCGGTGCGTGGCGCGCGAGCTTTTCTTAGGCGCGGCCGCATCCTACCCGCTCGTCTCGTGGGTGGGTGGGGCGCACCGATAGGTCGAAATGGTGTGCTGCGTCGATAGACGAGAATCGTGTACGGAGGGCCATGCCAAGGGGCGGTATTCCGAGCGGAGACGACCCGTAACCACGGATCGCATCAGCGTGAGCACGGTTTAGCTCAGCTCGAAACGCTTGTTGGGCGTCGCTTTAGGTTGCATGCGCGCTTTGTGTGTATAGCTTCGTCATTCCGCGCGCTTCAATAAAGACGGTTCGCCTCGTTGTGGGCCATTCTCTGTTCAAGATCAGATAGCTCGTTCGGCAATTTCCCGTGTGCCTTTAGCGCGAGCGCGTATGAGGGAAGGCCATCGATCGATCCCCACTTTTCTGGCTCCCACATACCAGAGCGGATCATCGATTTGCCGCAGTGGAAGAAAGCCTCTCTAACCCGAACGATCAAAGCGAGATCGGGAACCTTGCCACCAGCGGACATTGTTTCGAGTAGATCTGGGTCTTTGGCTAGTTCAGCGACGCCGCTCACTCGGACTACTTCTCTTCTCTTGGGCACCATAAAGACAATGCCCACATTCGGATTCTCGAGAACATTTAAGAAGGTATCGCCTCGGTTATTACCTAGCCGGTCCGGAATTGCGAGGGTGTGCTTATCGAGGACCTTTACGAAACCCGGTGGATCACCTTTAGGCGAGGTGTCCATTGCGCCCGACGCGCTAATGCTGGAGATCACGATGAACGGACATCGCTCGATCCACGCTTGGCAGTGTGTATCAATATGATCAATGACTTTCGCGACTTGACTGGGAAAAGATGGCCCGAGGATCGCTTGAACCTCAGAGACAGTTCTCACGGGGAACTTCGGTTGGTACATGGTGACGTCTCCCTTAATCTTTCTCGACTTGCCTTGTGCCCACTCCTACGTTTAGGTGCCGGCTCGTGACGCCCAACGCCAGCCATCAGCGGCCGAGCGAGCGGGCGTAGCCCGATTGCGGCAGGTCCGCTGGATGGCTGGCGTTGGGCGTCGCCGCGTGGTTTTGGGAACGCTTCGGCCTCATGATCATGCCTCGAGCTTGACGATGAAAGGAGTTTCCGTTTGCTCCTTCAGATTGAACTGCGAGCGCCCGGTGTAGTTGATGTGCTTTCCGTAGACATGAAGCGAAACGCTGACCTGGTTTGATTCGTTCCAGACGCTGTGGATCATGCCCGCCGGGATAGCGACGACATCGCCTACACCACACACTTTCTCTCCGATCTTTTTCAGTTCGGCACGGCCCGGGCGGCTGCGATCATCGACGCGCTCGTAGAACTGATTCTTCTCCGGACCATCGACACCCGCGATCACGGCCCATGTTCCGTGGTCATGCGGCGGTGCTCCACGGTCGGGCGCCCAACTCACTACGATGATTGGCAGGGAGTGATCGGCCTCTTCGTATAAGACGTAGACGCCGAAGCCCTGCGCGGCGTCGGTGTGATACATCCGTTCTTCAAGCCATGCATCTTTCGATCGCGCCGCGCGTTGGACCAATGGCCGAACTCGGCTGATGATCTGCTTTTCATCCTGCGTTTCGGTACAGATTCGTTTGATGTCTTGCGCGAGGTCTTTGATTGAGTATCGTTCGCTGGCCATTAAAGGCTCCTTTCAAGACGCCCAACGCCGCCATTGAGAGGCCGAGCAAGCGGACGAAGACCGCTTGCGAAGGTCCTTCTCGAATGGCTTGTTA
>CADECO010000293.1:2196-7510 GCA_902825905.1 uncultured beta proteobacterium | reverse complement strand
GGGAATCACGTAGTATCCGGCGCCGTCTGCGCGCATGCAGTTGATCTCCCCGACGCGCGAGCTCCCTCTCCTTCTCGGGCTCATGTCCTGCCGAGTGCTGACAATTCTTGTATCGATTCGCCCTCCGCGGAGGCGATGATAGTGGCGGCACGGCACTCGAAGATCGGCATGGACGCGCACACTATCGTTGGCGAGTCGTTGCAACAGCAGGATCAGGAGCGTCTGTTCGATGAGCAGCGGCTTGGCGCACGAACCGGTCAGCACGGCGAGCGACTACGCGAATTCGCGGCGCTGCTGTTGGAACACGTGCCCGCCGATCTCGACGCGCTACGCGTCGCGCTGAACCGCGGTGAGCTCGCTCGCGTCGCCCAATCGGCCCACAAGCTCGCCGGAACGTTCGCCGCGCTCGCCATCGATCCGCTGGTGACCGAGTCGATCGCAATCGAAGAAGCGGCTGGCGCCGGCGACATCACCCATTGCATTGCGCTGGTGAACAAGTTGGATGCGCGCTGTGAACAGGTGACCGGCGAACTCTCGTGCTTCGTCGCCTCGACTCGATCGGCCTAGCATGCGATCCGTGAAGCCATTGCCCGGCAACGTCGTGCGCACCCGGCGCCGCGTGCATGCGATCGTCATCGACGATGATCCGCTGTCACGGCGGCTTGCTGCTGCGGCGCTGCGGGTCATCGGCGTGGCACCCGCACTGGAAGCGAGCAATGGACAGGAGGCACTCGATCGGCTGCGATCGCACGCCGCTGCCATCGACGTTGCCATCTGCGATCTCGAGATGGACGGCATGGATGGCGTCGAACTGCTCACGCGGCTGCACGCGGAGCACCCCGACATCGCGATCGTGCTGCTCTCGGGCATCGACCGGGCAGTGATCCAGGCGGTAGAGAACATGGCCAAGAGCCTGGGTCTGCGCGTGCTGGGGGCGCTGGGCAAGCCGCTCGATCGTGAGCAGCTCGCCGGGCTCATCGCCCGACTCAACGCAGCGGGCGACACGGTCGACCGTGCACCGGTTTTCGCCGGTCAGATCTCCGCGCCCGAAGTACGCGCCGCGCTCGCCGCGCATCGCATCGTGCCCTACTTCCAGCCGCGGATCTCGCTGTTGAGCGGCGCGCTGGTCTGTTGCGAAGCGCTGATCCGGTGGAAGCACCCGCGCCACGGCCTGCTCGGACCACGACGCTTCGTGCCGTTGGCGCGCGACGCCGGCCTGCTAATTCCAATCACCTGGCACATGATCGAGCGTTGCCTGGCCGAAGCACGGCGCTGGTTCGACGCCGGACTCGATCTGAGCATCGCCATCAATATCCCGATCGAGTTGCTCGAGCAGGCGTCGGTCACCGAAAACATCGTCGCGCTCGCACGCGAACACGACGTGCCCTTGAACCAGGTAATCCTGGAGATCGCGGAGAAGAGCGCGGCCGGATTCGACTCGGTGATGATCGGCAACCTCGCCCGGCTGCGTCTGCGCGGTGTGCGACTTGCGATCGATCACTTCGGCACGGGCTATGCCTCGATGGAGCAATTGCTGCGCGTGCCGTTCACCGATCTCGCGGTCGACCGCAGCTTCGTCGCCGGTGCGGTTCACAACCCGAACTTGCGCGCGATCCTCGAATCGAGCGTCAGTCTGGGACGCCGGCTCGGTCTCTATACGATCGTCGAAGGCCTCGAAACCGGCGAGGAGCTGAGCATCCTGCGCAAGCTGCCGTGCGACGCCGCGCAAGGCAACCTGATCTCGCCACCGATCGACGGGGAAGCGTTGCGCCATTGGGCGGGGGCCTGGCAGACCGCCCAGCCGCGCCCCACCGTGGCGCAGTTGGCAACGCGCAACGCCGCTTGATGCAATGCGCCACGCATCGGAATGTCGGGCAAACGCTCAGGCGCCGACGGCGTAGGAAAACGCCGCTGCGCGTGAGCGTGAAGCGCGCAGAAAACTGTTCAGATCTAACGGTTTGCGTCGCGATGTCGGCGCCGGCCGCAGATCGCCGTGACAGAAGTCCATCCGGTCGCCGCAGGCGATGCGTAGGATCGCCGAGCGCTTCAAACCAACAACACCGCTCTGCTCTCCCACGCCCGCTGCGCGTCGCGCTTTATCCATGACCCATCCTACCGACGAGCGTTCACCCCTGTCGACCGCGTTGATCGTCGACGACGATACGCTCGCGCGGCGCCTGGCCGCCGGCGTGCTGCGCTCGCTCGGCGCGCAGACACTGCTCGAAGCGCCCGGAGGCCTGGACGCGCTGACGCTGCTGCGCAAGGAAGAACATAAGATCGACCTGGTCATCTGCGACCTCGAGATGGACGAGATGGACGGGGTCGAGTTCCTGACCGAACTGGGCAGCACCAAACCCGGCATGGCCGTGGTGCTGGTATCGGGAATGGCGCGGCCCTTGATCGCCGCGGTCGAAGAGATGGCGCGCGGTGCGGGCCTGCGCGTGCTGGGTGCGCTGGAAAAACCGATCGATCGCACGCGGCTGGGCCAGATACTCGAGCCGCTCAACCGGCCGGTCGCCGGGGCCGCGGCGCCGCGCGCGCATACGGCGATTCCGATCGAGGATATTCGCGTGGCGTTGGCCGAGCGGCAGTTCGTGCTGTTCTTCCAACCGAAGATCGATCTGCGCAACGGCAGGCTGGTGGGCGCCGAGGCGCTCGCGCGCTGGTATCACCCCAAGCGCGGACTGGTGCCGCCGGGCGCGTTCATTCCCGCGATCGAAGAATGCGGGCTCATCAACGAGCTCACCTGGCTGTTGTTCGATTCGGCCGCACGCACCGCGGCCTCGTGGCAACAGGCCGGTCTCGACATCGCACTCAACATCAACATCACCGTCGGCTTCCTGGAGGAGCTGGCGGTCACCGAGAACATCCTCGCGCTCACCCGCAGCAACAAGCTGAGCCCCGATCGGATGGTGCTCGAGATCACCGAGAGCATGGCGACCACCGATCTGATCCCGGTGATCGGCAACCTCGCGCGGCTGCGTATGCGCGGCTTCGGGTTGGCTATCGATGATTTCGGCACCGGCTACTCGACGATGCAGCAGCTGTCGCGCATTCCGTTCAGCGAGCTGAAAGTGGACCGGACGTTCGTGTCAGGTGCGCTGCGCAAGCCCGATGTGCGCGCGATTCTCGAGTCGAGTCTGGAGCTGGGCCGCCGCCTGCAGCTGCAGACGACCGCCGAAGGGATCGAGACGCCGGCGGAGCTCGCGCTGATCCGCTCGATCGGCTGCGATGCCGCGCAGGGCTATTTGTTCGCCAAGCCGATGGATCGCGAATCGTTCGACACGTGGGCACACGACTGGGTGGCCAACGGTGCCGAGCGCATGACGCAGCTCGCGACGGTCTGAGTCACGCGCGATCGCGTTAGCGCGGCAAGCGAGCCCCGCGCCTTCAGCGCGCAGCAGCGTCGAAGCCCTACTTTCTTTCAGTCGGCCGCTCGCCGGTTTTCACTTCAAGCTTCGCCTTGCCCGCATCGGACTTCGGCGCGTCTTTCTTCGTGGCCGCAGCGGCTTCGCTCCCGACCGCGCCCCTCGCTTCGCTCTTGATCGCCCTGTCATCGCCCTTGTTCATTGAGGGCACGCCGACGGCACTCCCCTTCTCGGGCTGGCGCATGGAATCCCGCGCAGAACCGGGCGACTTCGTTGCGCGAAGCCCCGACCCCGCACCGATGCTGATTTCGTGCCTGATGGCCTCGAACGTGGAATCGCCGATGCCGGGCACGTTCTTCAAATCCTCGATGCTTCGAAACGGACCGTTCTTGATGCGGAAGTCGACGATCGCCCTGGCCTTGACCGGGCCGATGCCCTTCAATTTGTCGAACTCGTCGGCGGTGGCGGTGTTGATATCGAGCGCCGCGTACGCGATCTGGATCGCGCACAACAGCATCATCAAGCCTGCGAGCAGCTGCCGCATCATGGGTGTTCCCTCTCCTCGGAGATCGAGCTTGCGGAGCGTCGGGCCAGCGAGTGCGACGGCCGACGAGGCGCCACCTGCATTCTGCTCCTCCTGACTTTCCGTGACGGTCGGAGGATGAATCGCGCGCGGCAGGGCCTTGAGCCTTAACGCCGCAAGCAGGTACCGGCTGACAGAAGGTGTCGATCAACGCATGCACGAAGATCCGGGGCGGATCGAGGGTTGCCGGCGTCCGCCGACCGGAAACTAGGCAGCATGCGCCCCAGCCGCGCCTCCACGCGCCAGATCGAAGTAGAGCTGGTCGAGATCGGGGCGCGCCGCGAGCGCCGCGCAGGTGTCGGTGAACACGATCTGACCCTTGATCATGACGTAGGCGCGGGCCGCGAACGACAACGCGATCTCGAGCTTCTGCTCGACCAGCAGCATGGTGAGCCCTTCACAGCGCAATGCATCGAGCGCTTTGCGGATCTCATCGACCACCAGCGGCGCGAGTCCGAGAAAGGGCTCATCCAGAAGCAGCAGCGACGGCGCGCCCATCAGCGCGCGACCGATCGCGAGCATCTGCTGCTCACCACCAGAGAGCGTGCCGGCGAGCTGCTTGCGGCGCTCGAACAGGCGCGGAAACAGCGCGTAGACGTAGTCGTAGCGCGTCTGCACGGTACGACGACGCGGCCCGCGCATCAACGAGACGGTGCCGAGCGCGAGATTCTCCGCGACACTGAACGGCGCGAACACGCGACGCCCTTCTGGTACTTGTGCGACGCCCAGATCGACGATGGCGTGACTGGGCAGACGCACCAGGTCACTACGCGACGGTCCGTCGGCAGTTGCGAGCCACACTTCACCGGCGCGCTGCGGCAGCGTGCCCGACAGTGCCCCAACCAAACTCGACTTGCCCGCGCCATTGGGCCCAAGCAACGCGATCGTCTCGCCGCGCGCAATCGACAGGTCCACACCGCGGATGACCTCGCCGCTACCGTAGCCCCCGCGCAGGTTGCGCAGCTCAAGCATGGTGCGATCCTCCCTGCGCGGGCGCTGCAATCCCATCGCTCGCGCGAACCGAACGTGGCGCACCCCCTGCACCCGCCGCACTCTCCGCGCTCTTGAGATTGCCCAGATACGCCGCGATCACTGCCGGATCGGTGCGAATCGCATCGGGCGATCCTTCGGCGATCTTGCGACCGAAATTCAGCACCAGAACGCGCTCGGCAAGCGAGAGCAGGAAGCGCATGTCGTGCTCGATCAGCAGCACCGCGATGCCACGCGCGGCGATCGAGCGGATGATCGCGGCCAATCGATCGCATTCGGCGAGCGTCAGGCCGGCGGCGGGTTCGTCGAATAACACCAGCTTGGGCTCACCGGCCAGCGCACGCGCGATCTCGAGCAGGCGCCCCTGCCCGAA
>CADECO010000293.1:0-2096 GCA_902825905.1 uncultured beta proteobacterium | reverse complement strand
CGGCGACCCGATGCGCCGGCCAGCCGGTGATCTCGCTACCGTCGAACTCGATACGACCGGCGCTGGGCGCGTAGGCCCCGGTGACCATGTTGAACGTGGTGCTCTTGCCCGCGCCATTGGGCCCGATCACCCCGAGGATCTCGCCCGCACGCACGTCGAAATCGAGTTCGGCGACGGCAGTCAGTCCGCCAAAGCGTTTGGTTAAGCCGACGGCCTTGAGCAGGCTGCTCATTGTGTTGCGCGCACCGGCCGCAGCGTGTTCCACAGCCCTATCAGTCCCTTGGGCTGAAACAGCACGGCTACAACCATGACCAGACCGAACACCAGCGCATGGTGATGGCCGATCAGCGGCGAGAGCACGAACGGCAGCAGATAGAGCAGCACCGCGCCGACGATCGCGCCGACATGACTGCCGCTGCCGCCGACGATCACCATGAACAGCAGCAGAAACACGTTCTCCAGGCCGAAGATCGCCGGATTCACGGTGTTATCGACAAAGGCGTAGACCATGCCGGCGACCCCCGCCAACGCGCTGGTCAGCGCGTAGGCGATCACCTTGGTGCGCGTGACATCGATGCCCATCGCCGCCGCCGCCTCGGGGTTGTCACGCACCGCGCGGCAAGCGCGACCGAAGTAGGAATGATCGAGCCGCCACAGCACTGCCAGCGTGGCCAGCATCACCACGACGATCACCACCGTGTACCACGGACCGCTGATGCGCTGCCCGAAGATATCCGGCAGGCGGTAGTTGGCCAGACCACCGGTCCCGCCGGTGACGGTGCCGCCCTCGTTGAGAACGACGACGAACAGCTGCGCGAAAGCAAGCGTAGCCAGCGCGAGATAGAAGCCTTCCAGCCGGGTCGACGGGATCGCCACCGCCAGTGCAAGCAGTACGCAGACCAGCACGCCGACCAAGACAGCGATCGGCAACGGCAGGCCGAGCTGGAATATCAGGATCACGATCGCGTAGGCGCCGATGCCGTAGAAACTGAAGTGCGAGAACGCGATCTGTCCGGAGATGCCGAACAGGAAGTTGTAGCCCAGCGCCAAAGCCACCCACAGCAGGAGCTTGCGGTACACGTCGGTGTGATAGTCGCCGAGCACGAACGCCACGCCCGACAGCACCAGCGCGGCGGCGAGGTACGCGGCGAGCGTTTTCATGCGCGCGCCTCACGGGCTCGCAACAAGCCGGTGGGTCGGGCGAGCAGAAACAGGATCAGCAGCACCAGCGGAATCCCTTGCACATAGCCCGCCGGAATCGGTGCGTAACGCGCGGTGAGCTGCTCGCAGAATGCCAGGATCAATCCGCCCAGCAGCGCGCCTTCGACCCGGCCCACGCCGCCGATGACCAGCGCGGTGAAGCCCTGCACCGCCAGCGGCAGCCCCATGAGGTAGTGCGCCGAGACGTTGGGCGCCACCAGCAGCCCGCCCACGCCCGCGACGGCCGCGCCCGATGCAAACGCAAGCGCGGTGACGCGGCGCAAATTGATTCCCATGAGCGCGGCGGCACGCCGATCGATCGCCACCGCCTCGAACGCCTTGCCGGCAAGCGTGCGCTCGAAGAAGAACCAGGTGCCGATGAAGACCAGCGCAGTGACCGCGATGATGGTGAAGCTCTGGTACGAACCGGCCACGATGCCGAACTCGAGCCGACCGAAGCCGAAGGGGCCGGACAACGCGAGCGGATCAGGCCCGAAGTACAGCGACACGACTTCGCGGAACACCACGAGCATGCCCAGCAACGCCAGGATCGGCGCGAGGATCGGCGCACCGCGCTCCACCAGCGGACGCACCGTCAGGCGCTCGGTGCCCCAGCCGACCGCGAGCATGACGACGATCACCACGGCCGCTCCGAGCAGATAGGGCCACTCGAGCCAGGTGATCAACACCACGGCGGCGAACGCGCCGAGCATGGCCCATTCGCCGACGGCAAAGTTGATGATCCCGGTCGGCCGGGTCATCAACAGATACGACAGCGCGATCAGGCCGTAGATGCAGCCGCTGGCCGTGGCGCTGACGGCGAGTTCCGCTAGATCCTGCACGCGGTGAGGGTTAGCGATCGATCATGCAAGGCGCCGGCCGGATCCGAACGACCG
>CADECO010000292.1:0-7530 GCA_902825905.1 uncultured beta proteobacterium | reverse complement strand
ATGGTGACGCGGCTGCTTTGCAGGTCCGACGACAGCGCGCCCACGTCGTTATACGCGACCGCCGTGAGCGACACGCCGGCCATCTGGGCCAGCATCTCGCCGCCAAGGTGCTGCGACGTTCCCTGGCCGGAATGCGCGAACGTGATGCTCTTCGGCTGCGCCCGCGCCGCCACGATCAGATCAGCGAGAGTGCGGAACGGTGTCTGGCTCGACACCACCAGCACGTTCGTGGTGCGTCCGACGAGCATGATGGGCGCGAGATCCCGCTCCGGGTCATACGGTAGCCGCGGGCTCATACTCACGCGCACCACGATCGCGGCATCCCCCGGCAGCACCAACGTGTAGCCGTCGGGCGCCGCGCGCACCACGCGCTCGACGCCGATGGTCCCCGCGGACCCGGGTGCGTTCTGAACGAGCACCGACTTGCCCAGGCGTGTGCTGAGATGCGGGGCGGCAAGGCGCGCCATTACGTCGGGTGCCGAGCCCGGACCGAACGGGACGACGATGGTCACCGGCCGCTCAGGCCAGGTGGCTTGCGCGACGGCGTGGCCGGCGTGGATCGCCGCCGCGAGCACTCCGACGGCGGCAAGAAGGGATCGACGATTCATTGGATTCTCCTGTTCCTCTCTGTGATTGAGGATGGCGACTGGCGCCAACCTGCTTGCGTCGCGGATCTCTATTGGCGACCGAAATGTCGAGCGGCCACCCATCGGCCGACCTTCTTGCCGAGCTCCTCGCCGGCAGCGACCGAATGCTTGAAGTGCATGCCGCCGTGAATGCGGGCCATGCCGGCTTCGGCATTGAACTCATCGATACCGGCGTAGGTGCGCGTCGTCTTGGTCACCGCGCTATCCCAGGTGAACGTGACATTGG
Source organism: uncultured beta proteobacterium (assembly GCA_902825905.1). Classification (GTDB taxonomy): domain Bacteria; phylum Pseudomonadota; class Gammaproteobacteria; order Burkholderiales; family SG8-39; genus CADEDU01. The sequence continues at coordinate 6,657 of CADECO010000292.1, read as the reverse complement.
ACGTGCCGTAGTAGTGGCGCAAAGCCTCGCCCAGGCTTCCTGAGGTGCAGGAGTGCGCGGCCGGGTACTCGGGATGGTTGGGCGTAGGCAGCACCGGCGTCCACTTCGCATCCGCCTGAGTGGCGTCGTTGCCATCGGCATCGGCCATGTTGATGGCGCTCACCGGACGCCAGGTACCGTAGTGGTACTTGGCCTCGAAGCAGGCGGCGATGGCGTCGACGTAGCTGACGTAGATGATTGCCATCAGCCGCGCCGCGTCACCGACGTTCGCCGTGCTCGATGCAAAGCGACCCAGATTGCGCGTGATCGCAGGAGGCGGCGGTTCGGTGTGAAAGCGCGCGACCTCGAGTTGCTCGGGTGTACGTGCGGCACTGACCGAGCCGCCAAGCGCGCGTGTTTCGTTGAGCACGGCGGCATATGCGGTGCTGCCGAGCGCTGGGGGCGCAGCGGGCCGGAACTGATCGAGTCGATCGAGCGAGAACGGCTTGATCGCCGGAAAGTGTCGAAAGACGGGATTCGGGTTGGCGCTGCGAAACTGCCCCGGAGCCGAGCCGGACACATAGGGCGCGAGCGCGACGGTGCGCCCATCGTTGGCGCGCAGGCGAACCACTTCGGCCGCGACTTCACTGCCGAGCGTAATGCCCGAGGCCTTGGCCGGACCATCCGAGATCGCAGCGAGGCGCTGCTCGTAGGCGGTTTGGTACTGCGCACCGCGATTCGGAAACAGCGCCTTCAGCACGCCGTAGGCAGCGGCGCTCACGGCGGCCTCGGTTGAGGCGCCTGCGGCCGGCGCCTTGGGCTTGACCGCAAAGGGTTTGTAGCGGCCTTCGATGGCGACCACGGCGTCGTAGATGGCCACGTGCACGCTCGCCACATCGAAGAAGAACGTCGGACGCTGCTCTTCGGGCGTGGTATTGACAGCCGATTGCGCGAGCACCGTCTTGTTGGCGATGTCGTTCCAGAACGACACCACGTTCGGATGATTCGCGACGACCGTCACGGGCGGCGCCGATCCGCCAGTGACCGCGCACGCCGACAAGGCGAGAGCAAGGGGAATGAGCAGGAGGCGGCGCAAGTGGTGCCGCCGATCGAGGCGTTCGGTCATATGGACTCCCTGTGATTTCGTCAGTCGAGTGGTTCGTGCTTCGCGTCATGGGCCGGGTGCTTGCGCAGCGGCCGGTGCCGTCGCACAGCGGCGGGCGCGATCCTCGCCAAGCACAAGCTCAGCGCCAATACGACGCGCTAAAGGGCGCTAAATCCGGACGCTGAATCGCCGGCCTGCCGCGACGAACTCATTCATGCCCCTGGCCTCATACCGGATCGCCCTCCTTGCGATCGCCGGCGACGAACTTCGGTTTGTAGCGATCGGGCTCCTCGAAGAACTCGATGATCTTGGTGCCCGCGACGAGCCGCGCGCTGTGGACGGCGCCTGCCGGCACGTAGTACGAGCTTCCCGTTGTATGCACTCGGGTCGATCCGCTCACCGTGAGCTCGACCGTGCCTTCGAGAACCGTGCCCCACTGGCCTTTGTGGCTGTGGGCGGGTAGCTCCACATCCCTGAGAACCTGGAAGAAGACGAGTTGCCCGTGCTCGGACTGCAGCAGGCTGGTGCGCACGGTCGTCGAGGGAACCGGCAGCTCGACCTCCGGCAATCGGGTGATGATGTCCGGCAGTTCCATGCGCATGTTCCCTTCGACGTTCGAATCGCCTACGACTCGAGACCCTCGATGCAGACGAGCCTCGCGGAGCTGCATTGGTCGCGAATGCCTTTCAGGCCCTGATAGGTCGCGCCGTTGTAGAAAGTCTGCCAGGCGGCCACCGACGGAAACTCGAGCAGGACGATGCGTCGCGGCGACCAGTCGCCCTCGTGGACCGTGTGCGCGCCGCCGCGTGACAGATAGCGGGCGCCGGCCGCGTCCAGGGCGGGTTTGACCCCATTCATGAATTCCTGGTAGCGGGTCATGTCGCGAATCTCGACGTCGAAGATGACGTACGCGCTCATGTATCAGAACCCATGCGGAGCCGAAGATGGTGGCGATCTTCGCGCTGCACGTGGCCGGCGCACACACGGCACGCTAAAGGAAACTAAATCGCCCGTCCGCTAGCGCAGCGCGTCGGCCGCCTCCGGCGGCGCCAACCCCGCGGCGACGCGCAGGAAGGTATGTGCGCGGGTCTGGTAGTCGGGGTTGGTCGAGAGCCAGCGCCCCGCCAGCCGCTGCGCCGCGAGCGCCGGCGCGGTGGCGTTGAGCCGCGCGAAGGTTGCGGCGGCCGCCTCCAGGTCGCACGCGCCAACCTGGGCGATCGCACCCAGTACGAGCGGCGGGGCGGCGTTCATCATGCCTAGCCGCGCCGCGTGCGCCGAAGCGGCCGCGCCCACGTAGTTGCGCACGGCGAACTGTGTGAAGCCGAGCGCGCAGAGCATCTCGCCGCGTGCGGGATCGCGCGGACTGAGCCGCAGCGCGGATTCCACCAGCGGTACGCCGCAGCCCGGGTCACCGTGCAGGGCCTCATTCATGCCGAGCCAGGCTCGGGTCACCGCGCAGTTCGGATTCAGTTCGTGCGCGTGCCGCAGCGCCACCAGACCCGTCGTCTGGTCCTGCGCCATGAAGGCGAGGAGCCCCTTTTGCCGCCACGCATGATGATCCTGCGCGTCGAGCGCGATCGCCGCGTCGGCCGCTTCCAGTCCGGCGGCGACGGTCGCGGGAAAATCACCGATGGTGCCGTGATAAGCGTGCCACCACTGCACCGCGGCAAGCACCCGATGCGCAAGACCGCAGGACGAGTCGGCGGCGAGCGCCTGGCGCGCCAGCGCAGCAGCCCGGTCGCGCGGCGTGGTGTCGAACGCCATCTCGCCGACCGACACCACCGCCCAGGCCGCCTGTGCGAGACCGAAGGCGTCAAGGTCCGCTGGTGGTGCGCGCCGCGCCCGCTGCGTCTCCGCCGCGTCGATTTGCGGCGCGAGAGCGGTCGCGATTCCAGCAACGATGTGTGCCTGCGCAGCGAACGGATCCTCGATCGGCCCGTCGATGTTCTCCGCCCAGACGTGACCGCCCGAGGTGGCGTCGATGAGCTGCGCTGTGGCGCGCACGCGACCCGCCGCGACACGCACGCTGCCCTCGACGACGTACCGTACTCCCAGCGCGCGGGCGATGGTGCGCACGTCGCGCGCTTCTCCGCGCCAGGCGAACGCCGAGTTGCGCGCCACCACGAAGAGATCCCGAAAACGAGACAGCTCGGTGGTGACGTCCTCGACGACGCAGTCCGCCAACCAAGCCCAATTGGCATCAGCGCCCACATCGGCGAATGGCAGCACGACCACCGACGGCCGATCGGGCAACTCGAGGGTCTCCTCGACTTCCGATTCGACGCGCACGGCATGACCGAACCGCAGGCCGTGACCGGGAACGGTCAGCACTGCCTCACGGCCCAGCATCTGGCGCAGCGTCGCGACCTGCACGTTCAGATTGTTGTCGCCGACGACGGCATCCTGCCCCCAGACAGCGAGCATCAGTTCGTCGCGGCTGACGACTCGGCCGGCGTTGACGACCAGATGCACCAGCAGGTCGTACGCGCGCGCGCCCAGCGGCAGAGGCTTGCCGCCCCGGCTCAGCTGACGAACCGACGGCCGCAGGATGCAATCGAGGAACCGGAATGTCTCTGCGCTCACCGACGCTATGCCTCTGTTCAGCGGAGGACCCCGCGCGCATGGCGGCCTCCCCTGCCTTTCGTTGTGGCTACAATCGTTATGGCTACCATCTTAAAGTCGCAGACGATTTTGAGGGATACCTCCCTCAAACCCGCTATCCATGGCGCCTGAGGGCAATGCTGTCAGGGAGCCTTCGCATGGCCAGCCCGCGATGGCACTGGTCGATGCCCAATACGTGGTTCTGTCAGGCGCCCAATCCCATGCGGAAAGTCCTCATCTACCTGTTCGCACTGGTCGTAGCCGCCTACGTGCTGGCGCCGGTGTACTGGCTCGCGGCCTCGTCATTCCAATCCGAGCGCGAGATCGTGTCGGTGCCGCCGCATTGGATTCCGCACGAGCCCACGCTGATGAACTACGCGGCGATCTTTCGCGACGGCGATACCAAGGTCACCTACGAAACGCGCAAGGAGCGCGACCCGGCCTCTGGCGGCTACATTCCGAGCACGGCGCGCGATCTGATCCCCGGCATGATGAACAGCCTGATCGTGTCGGTCGCCGTGGTACTGCTCAATCTGCTGGTTGGCATCCCGGCTGCCTATGCGCTGGCGATGATCCGCTTCCGCGGCCGCATGACCTCGATCTATTTCATGCTCACCACGCGCGTCATTCCCGACATCGCGCTGGTGGTGCCGTTTTTTCTGTTCATCCAAAAACTGGGACTGATGGATACGCTGTGGTCGCTGATCATCACCTACCTCGCGATCACCGTGCCGTTCACCGTGTTCATCCTGACCAGCTACTTCGAGTCGGTGCCCGACGAACTCGACAAGGCGGCGCGCGTTGATGGCTGCACCCGCTTCCAGACGATGATGCGCGTGTACCTGCCGCTGGCCTGGCCGGCGATCGTCGCGGCGGTGCTCTTCACCTTCCTCACGAGCTGGAACGAATTCCTGCTCGCGCTGTTGTTCACCCAGACGATCGCCTCGCAGACGATGCCGATGGTGGTGGCATCGTTCACGTCGGACTTCACGATCTCCTACGCCTTCATCAATGCGGCAGGGGTGCTGGCGGTGATCCCGCCGGTGATCCTGGCGATCGTATTCGAGCGCTACATCGTCTCGGGCCTCACCGCCGGAGCGGTCAAGGGCTGAGCCATGGCCAACATCCGTTTCGATCAGGTCACCAAACGCTTCGCCAGCGGCGTCGTTGCGGTCGACAAACTTTCGCTCGAGATCGCCGATCGCGAGTTCGTCGTGCTGCTCGGTCCGTCGGGTTGCGGCAAGTCCACCACGCTCAACATGATCGCCGGGTTGGAAGACGTGTCCGAGGGCAGCCTGTATCTGGGCGACGCCCTGGTCAATCACGTGCCGCCGCACGCACGCGACGTGGCGATGGTGTTCCAGAGCTACGCGCTGTATCCGCACAAGTCGGTGTACGAGAACATCGCGTTCGGACTTCGCATGCGCAAGTTCGCGCAGGAGGAGATCGACCGGCGGGTCAAGGATGCCGCGCGCCGCCTGGAGATCAACGAATTGCTCGATCGCAAACCGAGCCAGCTCTCCGGCGGACAGCGTCAACGCGTAGCGCTCGGCCGCGCGATCGTGCGCCAGCCGGCGGTGTTCCTGATGGACGAGCCGCTGTCCAACCTCGATGCCGCACTGCGCATCTCGATGCGCGCGGAGATCAAGGCATTGCATCAGACGATGCGGACCACCTTCGTGTACGTGACGCACGACCAGGCCGAAGCGCTGACGCTCGCCGACCGGATCGTGGTGATGAAAGATGGCCTGGTGCAACAGGTCGGCACGCCCGATGCGATCTACGAGCGGCCCCGCAACGTGTTCGTCGCGTCGTTCCTGGGCAACCCGCCGATCAATCTGCTTCCCGGCCATCTGGATCGCGCAGCAGACGGTCTTGTGTTTCGGCAAGGCGAGGTCGTAGTGCCCCTTGGGCGCGCCTCCAGCGAAAAACTGGCCGGCGATGCGAATCGCCCGATCGTGCTCGGCGTGCGCCCCGAAGATGTTCATCTTGATCCGAGCGGGCCATTGCGCGGCGCGATCCAGTCGGTGCTGCCGGTTGGATCGGATCAGTACCTGGGCATCGAGTGCGCGCAGCAGCAGGTATTCTTTCGCGTCGCCAAGGGCCAGGCGTTCCGGCTCGGCGATCACGTTGCCTTCAGCGCCGCAACGGCACGTCTGCATCTGTTCGAGCAGACCTCGGGCGTGAATCTGTTGCACGAGCAGCCATAGCGCAGTGCCCGCCCGATGAAACCCGCCGCGTTTCACTACCATGCGCCCGCCACGCTCGACGAAGCGCTCGCGCTGCTCGCCCGTCACGGCGATGACGCAAAAGTCCTCGCCGGCGGGCAAAGTCTGGTGCCGATGATGAACATGCGCATCGCGCGCCCCGAGCACATCGTCGATATCAACCGCCTCGACGCGCTGGCGTTCATTCGCGCAGCGGGCGATGTAATCGAGATCGGCGCCCTCACCCGACACGTGGCGATCGAGCGTTCCACGTTGCTGCGCGAACGATTGCCACTGCTACCCGTGGCGGCGCAGACGATCGCGCACTACGCCATCCGCACGCAGGGCACGCTGGGCGGATCGCTCGCCCATGCCGATCCGGCCGCGCAATGGCCGCTGCTTGCCGTGGCGCTGGGGGCGACGATCGTGGCGCGCGGCCCGAACGCAGAACGTGCCATCGACGCGAGCGCGTTCTTCGTCTCGACCATGGCCACCGCGCTCGCTGCCGATGAGCTGATCGTCGCTTCGCGCTGGCCGCTGCTACCGGCACGCACCGGCTGGGGATTCGAGCTGTTCGCGCGCCGACGTGGGGATTTCGCTTTGTGCGCGGTCTGTGCGACTGTCTCGTTGAAGCAAGGGCGCGTGGCCGCTCTTCGCGTCGTCGTCGGTGGCATTGCGCCGACGCCGTCCGATCTGTCGGATGCGCTGAGTACGTTGACCGGATCGAACGCCAATGCATCGCTTGCCGAGCGCGCCGGACACATC
>CADECO010000291.1:0-7550 GCA_902825905.1 uncultured beta proteobacterium | reverse complement strand
AGCACCTTGCAGCGCTTGCCGCTTGCTGCCAGCAGCGGGCGCAGCCGCCGGCGCAGGCGCGGATCGAAGCCGGAGTCCTTGTTCGCCTGCCGGGCGCGCAACGCCGCGATCAGCGTACGCTCGGCCAGACACTCCAATGCGATCGCATCGACCTGCCCCGAGCGCGCCATGTTGACGGCGGGCTCGACGCGATCGCCGGCGAATCCGGCGCCGGCACCAAGGGTGAACGTGGTCGGCTGAGCACTCATGACAGACCCATGTAGGCACGTTGCACGTCGGGATCGCGCATCAACTCGGCACCGCTGCCGGTCTTGGCGATGCGCCCGCGTTCGATGACGTAACCGCGGCCGGCAATCTCCAGCGCGTCTTCGACGTGCTGCTCGACGAGCAGCACCGTCACCTTACGCGATGCCACGACCGAGCGCAGCAGCTCGAAGACGCGCTCCACCATCACCGGCGAGAGACCGGCGGAGGGTTCGTCAAGCATCAGCAGCCGCGGCCGGCTCATCAGCGCTCGCGCGATCGCGCACATCTGTCGCTCGCCGCCCGAAAGGGAGCCCGCAAGCTGTTCGCGCCGCTCGCCGAGGATCGGAAACAGCGCCATCACTTCATCGAGCGTCGCGTGCGATGCCGCGCGTGCGCCCGGCGCGAACGCACCCAATTCCAGATTCTCTTGCACCGTCATGAACGGAAACAGCCGTCCGCCCTCGGGCACCATCGCGATACCGTGGCCGACGATGTCGTGCGCCACCGTGCCGCCGATAGCTCGGCCGTCGAACGCGATCGTTCCCTGCGTCGGCGCGACCAGTCCGGCGATCGTTCGCAGCAGCGTGGTCTTGCCCACGCCGTTGGCACCGACAACAGACACCACCTCGCCGGCCTGCACGTGCAGATCGATGTCGTGCAACACCGGCGTGAGCCCGTAGCCCGAACACATCCCGCGAAGTTCGAGCAACGCGCTCATGACTGAGCGAACCGGAAGATCGAGCAGGTGTTCGCCATGTTCACGCCCGCTTGCGTTGACCGACGTAGGCGGTGACGACCGCCGGCGTGTTGAGGATCGTCTCGGCGTCGCCCTCGGCGATCTTGGCGCCATGGTCGAGCACGATCACCCGCTCGGAGAACGCCCGCACCACCTTCAGGTTGTGCTCGATCAGCAGGATCGTCAGCCCGGTCTGGCGCAGCCGCCGGATGAGCGCGATCGAATCGGTAACTTCGCTCGGGTTGAGCCCCGCCATCACCTCATCGAGCAGCAGCAATTGCGGCTCGAGCGCGAGCGAGCGCGCCACTTCGAGTCGCCGACGCTCCGAAAGCGTGAGCTCGCCGGCACGCACATTCGCCCGCGCTGCCAGCCCCACCTGTTCGAGCACGGCGAGCGCCTTGCTTTCCGCGGTGCGTAACCCCCGGTGATGAAGAAACGCGCCCATCATGGTGTTCTCGATTGCGGTGAGCGCGATGAGCGGCTTGGCGATCTGAAACGTGCGTCCGAGCCCGAGCTTGGCGCGCCGATCGGGTGGCAATCGGTTGATCACCTGTCCGTCGAGGCGCACCTCGCCGGCGTTCGGAACGAGCTGCCCGGTGAGCAGATTGAACAGCGTGGTCTTGCCCGCGCCGTTGGGGCCGATGATGCTCACGATCTCGCCTTCGCGCACATCGAACGACACGTCGTCGACGGCAATCAGGCCGGCGAAGCGCTTGGTGACGTTGCGCACGCTGAAGAACGGCTCGCTCATGCGCGGCCCGCCTCGCTGGCCGGCGTAGTCGCGCCGGGTTGCGGCGATCGCACGGCCGGCCGGCGCCATCGACGCCACGCCGCCTCGATCGCTCCGGCGATTCCTTTGCGCATGAACAGCGCCGCCAGCAGCATGACCAGGCCCAGCACCACCAGATGCATGCCCGGTAGTCCGCCGCCCAGCGAAGCGCGCAGATAGCTTTCGGCGGGAATGATCAGGAACGCCCCGAGCACCGGCCCGGTGATGGTACCGATGCCGCCGATCAGCGCGAGCAGCGCGAACTTCACGCCGATGTCGGCGAGCGAGAACACGGTCGGCGGATCGATCGTGCGCACATACATGGCAAACAGGCTCCCGCCGACCGAGGCCAGTGCGGCGCTGAGCGCGGTGCCGAGCAGCTTCACGCGCGTGACGTCGATGCCTGCCGCATGCGCGGCCTCCTCGTCTTCACGCACCGCGAGCAGGTAGTAGCCCAGGCGACTGCGCATCAGCATGATCGCCACCGCCAGACACAGCGCCATGAACGCGAACATGAGCAGCGCCCAGATGCGCTGATCAGCGAAGATCATGTTGGCGAGCGCGGCGCGAAACGGAATCTGCAGTCCGCGCGGACCACCCGTTATGCCCTCCAGATAGTTCGCCATCACCAGACCGACTTCGTTGAACGCCAGCGTGGCGATGGCGAAGAACGAGCCTTTGAGACGGAACGTCGGCCAGAAGATCAACGCCCCCACCACCGCGCAGAGCAGCGCCGGTGCGATCAACCCGAGCCAGGGCGAAATCCCCCAGCGCAGATAGAGCTGCGCGGTCATGTAGGCACCGGCTGCGAAGAACACGCCATGACCGAGCGAAAACTGGCCACCAAAACCACCGATGATGTTCCACGCCACCGCCAGACCGGCGAACAGATACGTGTAGATCAGGATGTTGACCCAGAACAGATTGCCCGCGAGCAGCGCGAGCGGCAGCAGTGCGAGCAGCAGCCCCAGGGCGAACAGTGACCAGACGCGCGCGGTGGAGTGTATGGAGCTCAAGACTGCTCCCGAAAGCCGATCTCTTCGGCGCCCACCTGGCCGAACAGTCCCGATGGCTTGACGATCAGCACCGCCAGAAAAATCAGGAACCACACCGCCTGCTTCAATTCGGGATTGATGTAGTAGCCGGCGAACGCTTCGACGATGCCCACGATCATGCCGCCGGCCCACGCGCCGGCGACGCTGCCCAACCCGCCGAGCACGACCACGGCGAACGCCGCGAGGATGAAGTTTCCGCCGATTCCCGGCGACAGTGTGTAGATCGGCGCAATCAGCACGCCGGCCAGCCCGGCCAGAGCCGAACCGATACCGAAGGTGATCATGAACGTGCGCTCGACATTGATCCCCATGAGTCGCGCCGACTGCCTATCTTGCGTGACCGCGCGGATCGACTTACCAAGCAGTGTTTTTTGCAGGAATAAGTGCAGCAGGATCGCGATCAGCGTCACCGCGATGAAGATGATCAGGCGCGTGGCCGTGATGCGAATCTCGCCCACGCTCACGCCGAGCGAGGCCACGGCGGTGTTCACGCTGTAGCCCTCGCCTCGCGTAAACACCAGCACCAGGTTCTGCAGGACCGTCAGCAGGCCGAAGGTCGCGAAGATCTGCATCGACGACTCGGCCTGCAGCGGCTGGATCACCACACGCTGGATGATCACGCCGACCACGAACATCGCCGGCACCACGATCAGCAACGATACGTACGGATCGAGCTTGAGCAGCGAGAAACCGAGGAACGCCCCGTACATCCCCAGCATCACCAGTTCGCCCTGGGCGAAGTTGACGATGCGGATCACCCCGAAAATGAGGTTGAGCCCGATGCTCACCAGGCCGTAGATCCCACCGAGCAGGATGCCGACGACGAGGACGTTGAGGAGGGTTTCCATGGAGGCACCGGGCGGGGGCGAGGGTCGCGCCGCGGTCTGATTCCCGCGAGCGAAGCCCTGCCCCACTCAGCCGCTCACTACTGCGTCCGCGGCACGTTCACGACCTTCGCGTTCGCTGCTCGCGCCGGGTCCGGATAGACCGTCACCTGCTTGCCGCCTTGCCACTGGATCACCGTCGGATAAGCGCGCGTGTTCTGCATCTTGTCGTCGAACTTCACGCCGAATCCGGTCGGGTAGCTCGACAGCGGCTTGTCCATCGCCATCGCCGCGGCGCGCACCTTGTTCATCTCGGTCGTGCCGGCAGCCGCGATCGCATCGAGCAGCATGTGCATGCCGGTGAACGCGGCCATGCCTTGCGGGGCCACGGGCTCGCGGTTGTACGCCTTGCGATAAGCATCGAGATATGCCGCCGCACCCGGCCCGAACTTCTCCGCCACGTCGGGGCGCGGGTAAGAAACGACGAACAGTCCCTCGAGGTAAGGCGCGCCGAGCGCATCGAGCGTCTCGAACGTGTCGCCGGTGCCGACCCACAGCATCACCTTGGGCTTGTAGCCCTGCTCGCGCGCGGTCTTGAGCATCAGGTTGCCGTCGGGCACGTAGCCGGTCTGCACCCAAACGTCGGGATTGGCCTTACGCGCACGCAGCACCACGTCGGTCAGGTCAGCAGCACGGAAATTGTGCGCGCCTATGCCGACGACCTTCACACCCTTGGCCTCCAGCTCCTTTTTCTGCACATCGGCAATTGTCTTGCCGTAGATCGAGTCTTCATGCTCGAGCCACACCGTCAGCTCGTTGGGCTTCTTGCCCAGCGCCGGCGCGATCATTTCCACCATCGCACGCACGCTCATCTCGGCGAAGAACGCTCCGTGCGGTCCGGAGCGCACGAAGTTGGGCAGCTTGCGCTCGGTGAGTTCCGCGGCGATCGCATTGGTATCCCAATAGAGCTTCTGATGCCGCAACGCTGCGTCGCTGGCGGCGTTGGAGACCGCGGAGATGTAGGTACCGGCGAGTACGTCGACCTTGTCGCGCGCTACGAGTTGATCGACAGCGGCGATGCCCTGCTGCGGATTGCCCGCGTCGCCACGGATCAGCTCGATCTTGCGGCCGAGCACGCCACCCTTGGCATTGCGCTCGTTGATCGCGAGTTGGTAGCCGCGCGCCAGCTCGTCGCCGTAGAGCGCGAGCGGCCCGCTGTACGGATTGACTGCGCCGATGCGGATTGCATCCTGCGCCACCGCGTATCCGGCGATCAGGCCTGCGCCCAGCAGTGCGGCGGCCACCAGCGTTCTTCGCGTCGTGTTCATACTGCCCTCCTTGTTCGGTTGCGGTTGGATTGCGTGAGTCGAGTTGCGTGGTCGGGTTGGCGTTCGAGCCGCGTCGTGCGGCTGCTTACACCGGCTTGAACCGCGCGAGCGCCCATTCGCCCTCGCGCTCGATAGACAGTTGCAGTGGCATGTCCATCTTGAGTGGACGTTCGCCCGCGACATTGCTGATCAGCCGTGGCCCCTCGGCAAGCTCCACCACGCTCACGTTGTAGGGCACCCTCTTCGCGAACCACGGGTGATACGCGTGGTGATAGACCACCCAGCTGATGAGCTTGGCCTTGCCCGAGGCCGCCTCCCACTTCCACTGCGGCGATAGACACTTCGGGCATTCGCTGCGCGGCGGCAGCCACGCATTGCCGCACGCCCCGCAGCGTTGGAACTCCAGCCGCCCCTCACGCAATGCACCCCAGTAGTGGGCGCCCAGGCCGGACATGTCCGGCGCCGGAAACTCGAGGGTTTCGGGTGCGGCGCTCATGACGGCTCTCCCAACACCAGCGTCGAGTGGGTGTGCATGATTCCCCCTTGATTGGAGACGATGCAGGTTCGGGCGCCCTTCACCTGCGTAGTGGCCTCGCCGCGCATCTGACGCACGCCCTCGAGCACGAGTTGCAGGCCGGGCATGCCGGTCTCCGACAGCAGTCCGCCGGAGGTATTGGTTGGAAGTGCGCCACCATGCGCGAGGCGACCACCCGTCACGAACGGTCCGCCCTGGCCTTTCGGTGCGAAGCCGTACGCCTCGAGCGTCATGAGCACGGTGATGGTGAAGCAGTCGTAGATCTGCGCGACGTCGATGTTCTTGGCCGACAGGCCGGCCATCTTCAGTGCCGTGGCGCCCGAGATCTCCGCCTGCGTGTGGGTGAGATCGAGCCGCTGCGGCACCTCCCACGAGGTCTGTCCCTGGCCGAAGCCCAGGATCGGTACCGGCTTTTTCACGCCCATCTGCTTGGCGCGCCTGGCGCTCATCAGCACCACCGCCGCCGCACCATCGGAGACCAGACAACAGTCATCGCGGCGCAGCGGATCGACCACCCACTTCGATTGACGGTACTGCTCGAGCGTGAGCGGCTGGCGCAGTTGCGCGTTGGGATTCGCGGCACCGTGATTGCGGATCGCGACCGCAATCTCACCGAGCTGATCGCTGGTGGTGCCGAACTGCTCCATGTGACGGCGCGCGAGCATCGCGTAACCCGCGGGGACGCCGAACCAGCCGTACGCAGCATCGTCGCCCCACGCTTTCTCGTACGCGTGACGACTGCCGGTGCGCGGATTGTCTGCGTAGGTCACCAACGCGATCTCGCACTGGCCATGTTCGATCGCCATCGCCGCGAATGAAATCAGGCTGATGTTCGCCGCACCGCCCTGGTCCCAACTGCCGCCGACGCGCGGCTGCAGCCCCATCGCCGTGGCGAGCGTCGAGCCGTACATGAACTCCGGGTTGGAGGTCGGTGGCTTCACCAGCAGCGCATCGACCGCGCTTTTCTCCACGCCGGCATCAGCCAGCGCATTGCGGCACGCCTCGATGTTGAGCGAGATCGTGCCGCGTCCGGGCAATTTGCCGAATGCGGTCTGCCCGACGCCCGCGATGACCACGTTGCCGCGCATCAGATCACTCCTTCCTTGACGAGTCCGTCGCGCTCGGCCTGAGACAGCCCGAGCCAGTCGCCGTAGATCGCATCGTTGTCGGCCCCCAGCACGCGGCTCGGCGTGATCGGCAGCGGATCAGAGCCGGTGAAGCGCAACGGCGACGCCTGCACCGGGATACGCCCCAATTGCGGATGCTCCTGCCACTGCAGCGCGCCGCGCTCGTGCAGATGCGGATCGTTGATCACCTCGTCGAGGTCACGGACCGGCGCGCACGGCACGCGGTGCTTGGTCAGCAATTCGAACAGCGGCTGCTTGTCGAACCGCGCGGTGAACTCGCCGACGATCGCATCGACGGTAACCATGTTGGCTACGCGCGACTTGAGCGTGGTGAAGCGCGAGTCGTCGCGCAGGTCGGGCCGCTGCATCGCGTCGGTGAGCGATTTCCAGTGCTGCTCGCCCACGCAGATGATGGCGATGTAGCCGTCCTTCGTCGGATAGACGTTATAGGGCGACTCGGCCAGCCCGCCATGCTGATTACCGGTGCGCGGTGGGATGTCGCCCTTCGAGCCGTACCACATGCCCAGATTGGAGGCGAGCGACGAGTAGATCGCCTCCTGCATCGACACTTCGACCAGCCGCCCCACGCCGGTCTTCTCGCGCTCGAACAGCGCCGTGACCACCGCGCCGTACAGATGCACGCCGGTAATGAAATCGCAGATCGCCGGTCCGGCCTTCACCGGCGGACGATCGGGAAAGCCGGTGACGCTCATCACACCCGCCATCGCCTGCACGGTGAGATCCATCGCCGGATAGTCGCGCTTCGGTCCGCTCAAGCCGAAGCCGGTGCCCGACCCGTAGACCAGCCTTGGATTGATCGCGTGCAACTTGTCCCAACCCAGCCCGAGTCGGTCCATCGCGCCGGGCGCGAAGTTCTCCAACAGCACATCGCCACGCCTGACCATCTCGATCAACAGCGCCTTGCCGCGC
>CADECO010000290.1:6468-7582 GCA_902825905.1 uncultured beta proteobacterium | reverse complement strand
TCTGTTGCTCTGCCCCCGGCAACGCGCGGGCGAATCGACCTCGAGTGGGCAAGCGGCCAAACCCCTGGCGATCTGGGTCGCGAACTTACGAGACGCGCGACGACGTTTCCATATAACCGCGAGAGCGAAGGCGGAACGGCGGCGACGGAGCTCGCAGCCGCGGAAGGTACGGCACGGCGCGCTGCCGCACCGACCGAGTCGCCTCGCACGTTGCAAGCAGACTTGTACTCGAGCGGTGAAGGTGGTCAGCAAAAGCACACTAGACCGCTGCAAGTCGGCGCCAACTACCGCCTCGATGTCTTCATTGCGCCGGGCGAGGAAGGCAGCATCGTCGCGGACCAGGAATTCCCGGACGCAGAGCTCGACTGGGCCGCGAGCGACAGCTTCACTCTCACCGTGCTGTTTGCCGAAGCGAACCAGTGGGAAGACGTTCAGCGCGGCGAACTGAAGCTACCGCGATACGGATCGAGTAGGCACTGTCCCTTCGTATTCACTCCAACGAAGCCGGGTGCGTTCAGCGCGCGCCTGACGATTATGTATCGCGGGCGCGTGCTGCAAACAGCGCTGCTGCAGACTGCGGTCTACGACGACCCGCTCCCTGTCCGCGAAAAGCCCGCCCCGAAACTTGTGGTGGAAGCACGCCTGCACGAGAGCCTGACGACGCTCGACGATCGCCAGCGCTTCGACGCGGCCATCGTGTGCAACCACGCCGCGAACGGTCAGGCGACCATGCAAGCCGGCGGCGATGCCAGTGCCTATATCGCATCCCTCGACAACGTCGAAGTTGTGTTGGGAAAGATCAGCACCCGTCTGCATGAAGCAGCCGTAGACGCACGCCGCTACGGCAAGGGATTGAAAACCGATGCCGCCGCCGAGCTGCTGGTGGACCTGGCGACGAAAGGCAACTCGCTCTATCGCGAGCTGGTGATCAACTACATCGACCGGTTTCCCGCTGCAGAAGCGCTGCGGAAAAGCGACTACCTGCAGATCGTCGCCGCGAAACCGGATGCCATCGTGCCGTTCGAGCTCGTGTACGAGTACCCGCCGCCCGCCGATGGCGTGCAAGTCTGTCCCAACGACGCGAAGGCAATCGCCGAGGGCAAGTCTCCCGCCA
>CADECO010000290.1:4099-6458 GCA_902825905.1 uncultured beta proteobacterium | reverse complement strand
CCCGCCACGTGCAAGCCGAAATCGAGTCCGGCGCCGCATGTGTGCCCGATGGGCTTCTGGGGCTTGCAGAAAGTGATCGAGCGTCACGTCCACGATCCCATGCTTGCCAAAGCTGCACGGGTCACCGGAATCGAGCCCATCGTCGGGCGCGACACATTGGTCCTGAGCGGCGCCGGCATCGTTGCGGCCAGCGAACAGGTGAAGGCGCCTGATCAGAGAAGGCTGACCAGTGCCCTCAAGCGTGGTTGGAAGAGCGGACCGATCAGCATCGTGAAGCAGTGGGCCAAGTGGCCAGGCGTCATCGACCAGGCCAAGCCGGTTCTGATCCTCACCTTGCCGCATTCGACGGGGGCGGACGACCGCATCGGTCTGGAGATCAGCGGCGATGTCCTGCAGTCGCGCTTCATCATCGACACTTATATACGAGCCGCGCCCGATAAGAAGCCGCCGCTGGTCGTGCTCCTGGGTTGCGACACTGCCGGCGCCTATGACCCGAAAGCGTATGCCAGCCATGTCGCCTACTTCAGAGAGGCGAGTGCGCCGGTCATTCTCGGGACGCTTGCGAGCGTCGAGCCGAAGGACTCTGCGAACTGCGCGACGCTACTCGTGAAGCATCTCGTGTCGGTGATCGACAAGAAGCCCGGCCGATTCGGCACCGTCCTGCTGGAGACCAAGCGCGAAGCCGTTGCATCCGGGCTCATCATGGCCCTCGGGCTCGTCGGCTTCGGCGATGCAGATTGGCAGATCAAGGCCTGAACAAGGAGAAGACCATGGCCCAACCGTTCTTCAACATCGAGATGCTGCCGGCTCGACACGGCGATTGTCTCTGGATCGAGTACGGCGACGACACTCGAACGAACCGGATCCTCATCGACGGCGGGCCCGTCAGCACGTTCGAGACGCTGGCGAAGCGCATCGACCAGGTGCCGTCAGGAGAACGCGGGATGGAGCTCGTCATGCTCACGCACGTCGATGCGGACCATGTCGAAGGCCTGGTGCGCTTGTTCGCCGAAAAGCCCTTGCTCTTCGCGGTGCGCAAAGTGTGGTTCAACGGCTGGCGGCAGATGAAGAAATCGCACAACCTTCTCGGCCCCACGCAAGGAGAGTTCCTCAGCGCGCTGCTGGTCGATCGCCTGAATGCCAGCGCCTGGGACATGGATGCGCCACCGTGGTTCGTGCCTGCCGCGGGAAAGCTGCCGTGCGTTACTCTCGAGGGCGGCATGCAACTGACACTGTTGTCGCCGAACGCCAGCAAGCTCAAAGCGATGGCCGGCGAGTGGGAAAAGAAGGTGAAGCAGGATCGCATCCAGCCCGGCGATCTCGATGCAGCCTGGGCACTCTTGGCGACAAGGAAAAAGTTCCTACCGAAGAACGGACTGCTGGGAACCGCGCCGAACCTCGACAACATTCTGAAACGGCAATTCAAGATCGATCAGGCGAAGGCCAACGGCAGCAGCATCGCAGTACTGGCGGAGTACGGCGCCGAGCCCCACGTGAAGCGGGCTCTGTTGCTTGCCGACGCGCACCCGGATGTCGTGACTGCATCGCTCAAGCGCCTCTGCACAGAACGCGGCATTCAGCGACTGAAGGTCGACGCAGTGAAGGTCGCTCACCACGGCAGCAAAGCCAATACGAGCGAAGCGCTTCTGAAGCTGGTCGACAGTCCCGCGTATCTCATCAGTACGAACGGCGACCAGTTCGATCATCCGGACAAGGAATGCCTGGCGCGCATCCTGAAGTTCGGCAAGCCGAGCGAAGTTCACTTCAACTATCGCAGCAAGTTCACGAAACCCTGGATCGCGAAGGAAGCGCAGACGAAGTATGGCTACAAAGCAGTGGTGCGAGATACAGACGCGCTGTCGCTGGTGGTGAAGCTCTGACTTTGACAATCGTCATCAAAACACTGTTCCACCTAGGTGGTATGTCCAAGGCTCTACGCGGCGAATATAAGTTTCTGCCTCACGCCGCGAATTGCTGGGGCAAGAGCTCGACGTGCTGGCTCCCGGGTCCTGGGTACGCGGTCCGTTCCCGGGCAGTCCCGGCTTCAATCATTTGCCATGGTGGTCGAAGGGCGTGGGCGATCTGATCGGCGGGCACAACTCCGGCAACTTCTTCTACGTCGGCGGCACCTCGATGGCGACACCGCACATCGCCTCGGTTGCCGCGCTCATGATGCAGAAGAATCCGAACCTGACGCAGGCTCAAGTGGAAAGCATCCTGAAGTCGACCGCGCTGCCACTCGCCGTATCCGGCTCGCGTGACATCTTCGACTTCGATCATCCGGCGACCATCACTTGGGACACGGATTGCGCCGGTACGCCCTGCGACGCAGTTGGCTCAGGTGTCGTGCGGGCGGATG
>CADECO010000290.1:0-3999 GCA_902825905.1 uncultured beta proteobacterium | reverse complement strand
TTTTCCTCCCGAACGTAACGGTCAACAGCGCCCGCACTGTTCGCGGCGCGATCGGCGAGAAGACGCCACTCGGTGCCGCAAGGTAACCCTCGACGCCGGTGAGATTCGAGGCCAACACGCGGAGCTCGGCGGGGCGGCCGGCCAGCACGAAGCGGCTGCGCGCGCCGAGACCCACTGTCGTGACGGAGGGCGTCTCGAAGGTGTTGGCTGTGTCGGCCCAGCGTTTACCGAAGTAACTGACGCTTGCGTCTACCGACCATTTGTCTCCAAGTCGGCGCTCGATGCTTGCGTTGGCGATCACGTGCGATATGCCGGCCGGTCGCGAGCCGACCACGCCGGCGTCCACGAGCGGCCCCGTCACTTTGGGCTGGAAGGCTACTGCGCCCAAGACGACGCTGGTTTTCACATCGAGCTGGCCCGCGATCGAGGCCTCGACACCGCGATGGCGCACCTCACCCACCAGTCCGAACGATCGGTCGGAGCGAAAGCCGTTTGTGGGTTTGGAGACGTCGAATAGAGCGCCGATCAAAGTCAGGCCAGGCGTGATCGCGCGTCGCACGCCCAGCTCGAACTGCTCGGCCTCGACCGGAGGCAGCACTTCGTCGCGGTTGATCGCCGACGTCGGGGCAACACCGGCCTCCTCGAGACCCGTCACCCAGCTACCGAACACAGCAGTGCGGTCCGTGAGACTGACGATGGCCGAAACGTTGTATAGCGTGGCATCGCTGACACGCTCGGTTCGCACGTCGGCGATAGACAGCACGTCCTTCTCGTATCGCGTCCGGTGCGTGGCGAACCGGAGCTGCACGCGGTCGCTCCACGCGAGTCCATAACCTGCAGAGGCAGTGACCTGCTGAACTGTGTCCTTGCCTCGGGTCCCTGACCAGGCGATCTCCATTGCATCCGGCGGATTTTCCGTTCGCAGGTCGAAGGTGCCGAGTGGAATGGCCAGGTTGGATGTGAGGTCCACGACCATGCGGCCGCCGCGCAGCGATGCAGTGGCCAGGTGACTGAAGCCGCCCGCCTCGAACTGTCGGCCCACGCGTGCCTCGGCGGAGTCCGCGCGTTTGGCGCGATCCGGATTGCGGAAGTTCGTGGCCGCGGCGTGCCCGTCGGCGTCGGCGGAGATCAACATATAGTCGGTGCGATCGATATCGAAGACCGAATGGAAAGCCGCGAGGTCGATCGTGTAGTCGCCGAACCGCCCGTCGTAGAGGACGCCGAGATTCGAGTTCGTCGCCTCCGTCCAAGCCCAGGACGGCGCGTACTGGTGGAGCCTCTTGAGGCTCAGCGGCATGGCCGCCGCGCTGGGGATGACCGCGTAGTCGCCGTCGTATCCACGGTGGAACAGCGAGCCGAAGGCGCGCAGCCGCTGATCGGGTGTGATCTGCCACGCGCCAACACCGCCGACATCAAGCCCGCGGCCCTCATAGCCCTGGGCCAAGCGCCACAACGGACGCCATACGAACCCGCCGGCAAAACTGAAATCGCCTTCGCGAAACGAGCCGTCGCCCTGAATCACCTGCGTGCCGAAGTCGCGCAATCCCGCACCGAGCCGGAACTCATTGCGCGGCCCGGCCTGGCGCAGGCGGTAATTCACGACACCGGATGGCGCGGGATACGCGAGACGAACGGCATTGACTCCGACACGTACGCCGACGCCCGCCAGCACCGGATCGTTCAGCGCCGCCGCGCGACTGAAGTAGGCGTTGTCGATGCGATAGGCGCCGCTATCGTTCAGGTCGAAGCCGCGAACCTGGCTCTCGGTATAGAGGCCCGACTGCTCGGTACCGACGCGTTCGCCGAAGGCGTCGACTGCGGACTTGACCGCGCTGTCCTGCGCTGCTGCAGTCGATGCGACCGCGAGCGCAAGTGCGATACTGACAATGCGTGACATGGCTGCAGTCTAGAAGTGACGACGCCAGGAACGCAGACCGCTCACTGCAGCGGACCGGCGATTCGCTGCATCGAGCAGCCGGTATCGGAAGCGTTCGCGTAAAGTGCCAACCATGAACCCAACTCAAACTGGTGCGAGCACGATCAGTTGGCGCTGGATCGCCGCACTGTGGTTTGCGGGCGGATTCTTCGAAGCCACTCAGGCCGTGCTCATCATGCGCTTCGGCGAAGGCAGGGACGCCGCCTGGCTGCCGTTGTTCGCAACTTCGCTGGCCACCTGGTTGACGTGGGCGTTGGCGACTCCGTGGATCATCGGCCTGAGTCGGCGCTATCGAATTCATCGAGGCATGAGCTTACGCACGGTCGCCGTACACCTCGCCGCGTTCGCCACCGTCAGCGCTGTCGCTGAAGCGTGGTCCGCGCTGCTCCAGGTGCTCTTCAATCCCTGGGGCAATCGGTCGCCACCGACCTTCTGGGACAGCTGGAGCATTACCCTCCTCTATCAGGTCGTGATCTTTCTCATCGCGTACCTCCTGATCCTGACGATCACGTATCTGCTGGATTCGCGCGAGAATCTCTCCAAAGCGCAGCTCGCAGCGCTGCGCGGGCAGATGGAACCGCACTTCATGTTCAACACGCTCAATTCGATCGCCGCGTTGGTGCGCGATCGTCGTAACGACGAAGCGGTAAGCATGATCGTCGGACTCAGCGAGTTCTTGCGGCGCGCGTCGGAGGACTCGCACCGCCCGCAGGTGACGCTTGCCGAGGAAGTCGAATATCTGCAGCGTTATGTGGAGATCCAGAAGGTTCGTTTCGGAGAACGCCTTCGCGTCAGTGTGGATATCGAAGCGAAACTGTTGGACGCGCAGGTTCCCAACCTGCTGCTGCAGCCTTTGGTGGAGAACGCCATCAAGCATGGCGTCGCGAAGCGCGTGACCGGAGGAACGATCCGTGTCAGCGGCGCGCGCAAGGACGGCAGCCTCTACTTGAGCGTCTACAACGATGGCTCGAACTTTCCAGACGAATGGCAGACGAAAGGCGGCGGCGTCGGCCTCGCCAACCTGCGCACGCGTCTGCAGATCCTTCACGGCGACGCCGCTGAGCTGCAGATGATGCGTGCTGGAGCGGACGGCGTGGAAGTGGTCGTTACGTTGCCGCTGAGGGAAGCGTGACTATTCGAGCCCTCGTGGTCGATGACGAGCCGCTGGCTCGCCGCAACGTGACCGTCCTGCTGCGCGGCGACCCCGATATCGAATCCATTGCGGAATGTGGGTCGGGGGCCGAGGCCATCCAGGCCATTCGGCAGTCACAACCCGATCTGGTATTCCTCGACGTGCAGATGCCCGAGTGCGGAGGTTTCGACGTGCTCGAACAGTTGGGCACCGAGTTGCCGCGCGCCATCATCTTCGTGACTGCCTATGACACGTACGCGCTGCGTGCATTCGAAGCCGGCGCGCTCGACTATCTGCTGAAACCTTTCGACGACGCCCGCTTCCGCAGAGCTCTGGATCGCGCCAAGGAAAGGCTCGTTCACTCCGGCTCTCCGGACGCGCGACGGGCCAAGCGACTCGTCGTCAGATCCCCCGGCCGACTGCTGTTCGTAAACGTCGGGGAGATCGATTGGATCGAAGCCGCAAGCTACTACGCGTGTCTGCACGTCGGCGGCGAGACCCACATCATCCGCCGCACGCTGGCCGAGCTCGAACAGGACCTGGGTGAAGGAATGTTCATTCGCATTCACCGCTCGATCATCGTGAATATCGAGCGCATCCAGGGGCTGGAGCTGCAGAGCGGCGGTGAGTACGAGGTCGTGCTGAAGACAAAGGTGAGGTTGCGACTGAGCCGTCGCTATCGCAAGAGGCTGCAGGAGCGGATGGAGGCGAGTGTGCCTCGCGGTTGAGCTGAGGGCCGCGCTCCTACCGAGTCGCGGCCCTCGGTCATTTACTGCGTGCAGCCACGACAAGCTGCAACGCCGATGACCTCGGCCTTCGTCACCTTCGAGCGGATCAGAAAGCTGGAGTACCCAGGTCCCGAGCCATCGCTCGAGATGTCCAGGCCAAAGATCGATTGCCATGCGGGCAGCTGCGGCGCCTTCGGCGTCAG